>NZ_JAQGJL010000419.1 GCF_028290645.1 Devosia sp.
CAGTGCTGGCACGGGCCGGGCTGATCTCGTCGGAGCGCCATAGCCGATCGATCATCTACCGGGCGGAGCTGGACAAGGTGCGCGAGATCGCGAGCTTCCTCGTCAACGACTGCTGCGGCGGCCGGCCGGAACTCTGCGAGCCGCTGGTAGCCGAATTCACCCCATGCTGCTCACCGGGAGAGGGCAAGAATGCCTGCTGACCGCATCTACAACGTGCTGTTCCTCTGCACAGGCAATTCCGCCCGCTCGATCCTCGGCGAAGCCTTGCTGAACCATGTCGGCAACGCCGAGTTCCAAGCCTTCTCGGCCGGCAGCCAGCCGAAGGGGCAGGTCCACCCGCTGACGCTGCAGGTACTCGCCGAGGCCGACATCCCCACCGAGGGACTGCGCTCCAAGGCATGGGACGAGTTCGCCGGACCTGGGGCGCCGAGGATGGATTTCGTCTTTACCGTCTGTGACAACGCCGCCGGCGAGACCTGTCCGATCTGGCCGGGCCAGCCGATGACGGCGCATTGGGGGATCGAAGATCCCGCGGCGGTCGAGGGGCCGGAGTTCAAGCGCAAGGCCGCCTTCGAAGAAGCGCTGCGCTTCATGCGCAACCGCATCGCCGCCTTCGTCAGCCTGCCGCACGCGACCATCGACCGGATGGTGCTCGGCAGCAAGCTGCGGGGGATCGGCGCCATGGACGGCGCGTCGAGCAAGTCCGGCGGCGCTGCCTAGGAAACACCAATGCCCTCCTATCCCGCTGCCGATCTTGCCCGCCGCCTCGCAACCGAAGCGCTTGGAACCGGCGTCGTCGTCGCCACTGTCGTCGGCTCGGGCGTCATGGCCGAGCGGCTGACCAATGACAGCGCCGTAGCGCTGCTCGCCAACACGCTGCCGACCGGCGCCATCCTCGTGGTGCTCATCACCATCCTCGGACCGGTGTCGGGGGCGCATTTCAACCCGATCGTCTCGCTGGTCATGACGCTGCGTCGGGAGATCGGTGCTTCGACCGCGGCGCTCTACGCGGCAGCACAGGTTGCGGGCGGCATTGCCGGCACGCTGCTGGCCCACGCAATGTTCGAGTTGCCGCTGCTGCAGGCGAGCCAGCATGCCAGAAGCGGTGGCGGGCAATGGCTTTCGGAGGCGGTGGCGGCGTTCGGGCTGGTGCTGGTCATCCTCGCGGCCGTTCGCAACCGCCCGGCCTCCGTGCCGGCGCTGGTCGGCCTCTATATCGGCGCCGCCTACTGGTTCACGGCATCGACGTCGTTCGCCAACCCTGCCGTGTCGATAGCCCGCGCCCTAACCGACACGTTCTCGGGCATCCGGCCGATCGACTTGCCGGGGTTCATTGCCGCGCAGGTCGCCGGGGCATTGATCGCGGCCGGGCTGGTGGCCTGGCTGCTGCCGGGCGCCGGCCGCGAGGTCGGCGCCCGATCCGGTGCTTAGAAGTTGAATTCGTCGATGTTCTTGGCGTCGAACGTGGTCAGTTCGGCCTGGGTGTTCATCGCATTCTTGTCGGCGATGGTGATGGTGCCGAGGTTCGGTACCTCGAAGGTCGAGCCGACTTCGTTCTTGATGGTGCCGCCGAGCACGCCGACCGCAAAGTGGGCAGCCAGCCAGCCTTCATTGTAGGGCGACCAGAGCTGGAAGGCGGAAACGGTGCCGTCCTTGACGAAATCGCGCATTTCGCTGGGGAGGCCCAGACCCGTGACATGCACCTTGTCCGCAATGCCGCGGCTCTGGACGACCTGTGCGGCCGCCGCAATGCCCACCGTGGTCGGCGCGATGACGCCCACGAGGTTGGGATAGTTGGAGAGCAGCGCTTCCATCTCGGTGGTCGACTTCTCGGGCTGGTCGTCGCCGTAAACGGTGGCCACCAGGTTCATGTCCTTGTATTTCGGATCGTTCTTCAGCGTGTCGTTCATGGCGGCGATCCAGGTGTTCTGGTCCGGCGCCTCGGTGGTGGCCGAGAGGATGGCGATATCGCCCTTGTAGCCGATCATCGAACCCATGAGCTCGACCTGGTTCGGCCCGGTCTTGGTGAAATCGACCGGCAGAATGGTGGCGTCGCGGTGGCTTTCATTGCCGACGAGGTCGCCGTTCACGGTGAGGACCAGGATGCCCTTGGCCTTGGCGGAGTCGAGCACCTGGTTCAGCGCGTCGGGGCTGTTGGGCGCGATGGCGATGACGTTCACGCCGCGCTGGATCTGCGCTTCGATGAACGGAATCTGCGAGGTGGCTTCGGCCGTCGCTGGAGCGACGAATTCGAACTCGCAGCCGAGCGACTTGCAGGCATCCTCGAACCCGCCGGTGATCGAATCGAAGTACGGGTTGCCGGTGTTCTTGCCGATATAGACGATCTTGACCGGTTCCTGGGCGATGGCGACGGTCGTTGCCATGGCCATGCCGAGAGCGAGGCCGGCTAGAAGAGTTTTCTTGAGCACTTCATTCCTCCTGTGGGTGCCGGTTCGATCCGGCGGACTTGCCCGCTACCGTTGGGTGCGGGAATAGATGGCGTTGGTGGCGATGATGGAGACGACGAGCAGCACGCCGAGCACGACGAGCTGGACGGCCGGCAGGACGTTGGCGACGGTCATGCCGGTCGAAACGATGACCAGCAGCCAGGCGGCGAGGAAGGTCCCGAGGATGGTGCCGCGGCCGCCGAAGATGTAGGTGCCGCCCAGCATGGCCATCAGCACCATCTGCAATTCGCCGCCGAGCCCGAGATCGTAGCGCACCGAGCCCAGCCGGGAGGCGGTGAGGATGCCGGCCGCGGCGCTGACGAGCCCCATCAGCAGGAACAGGCCCATCTTGATGCGCTGGCTGCGGATGCCGGCGTGGCGGGCCGCCACCTCGTTGGTGCCGATCTGGTAGATCTGGCGGCCGAAGATGGTGGTGCCGAGGACGAGCCCGAGGACGATCGACATGACGAGAAAGATGATGACCGGTACCGGTATGCCGGCCATCAGCACGTTGTTGACGCCGATGAACCACTCCGGCACGCGGATCGACTTGTCGCCGGCGATCACCTGGGCGATGCCCCGATAGAGTGTCAGCGTGCCGATGGTGACGATGATCGAGGGGATCTGCAGGCGGATCACCATGATCGCATTGATGGCGCCCATGACGAGGCCGGCGACGAGCCCGATGCCGATGGCGATGGGCATCGGGATGCCGGCCTGCTGCGCAAAGGCGAAGAGGCAGGCCGAGAGCGCCATGTTGGCGGCGGGCGACAGGTCGATCTCCCCGGCGATGATGACCATGGTCAACACCAGCGCCACCATGGCGAACTCGGCCGAGAGGGTGAAGCTCCTGAGGATGTAGCCGAAATCGAGGAAATAGGGGGACAGGAGGCTCGCGCCGAACAGCGCAAGGATCAGCAGTACCAGGGTCATCGTCTCAGGCCGGATGACGATCACCTGCCAGAGCGGGCGCGGCGGCGCCGCTTCGCGCGCAGAGACCACAACCGGGTTTTCGATGGCACTCATGCGCGCGCCCTCGAGAGGCTGGCGATGCCCTGCTGCCGCACCGTGCGGTCGATCAGCAGCGCAATGAGGATGACGGCGCCATAGATGGCGCTCTGCGTGGTGCCGGGAATGCCGAGCAGCGGCAGGGCGGCGGCGACGCAGCCGAGCAGCAGCACGCCGAGCACGGTGCCGAGCACCGTGCCGACCCCGCCATTGATCGACACGCCGCCGATCACCACCGCGGCGATCACCTGGAACTCGAAGCCCGAGCCGGTATTGGACGGATTCACGAAGCCCCAGCGGCTCGCGTAGAGGATGCCCGCGAGGCCTGACAGCGCGCCCGAGATGGTGAATACCAGGAGCGTCACCTTGTTCACCGCAATGCCCCGCAGCGGCGCAGCGATGGGGTTGGAGCCGAGCGCGAAAATCTGCCGCCCGACGCGGGTGTGCATGACGAACCCATAGGTCAGCAGCCCAATGCCGAAGCTGATGAAGATGATCCAGGGAATGCCGAAGATCGGGGAGGTCTGCGACATCGACTTCAATGCCGAGGGCACGAACTGGCGGTCGATCTGCTTGGCGTTCGAGACGATGTAGGTGAGGCCGCGATAGAGGTTGAGCGTACCGAGCGTAACGATGATGGCGGGCAGCCGGAAGAGCGTCACCAGCACGCCGTTTAACAGGCCCAGCGCCGCCCCGATGCCGATCGAGACGAGGAAGCCCACCGGCCACCAGATCTCGGGATAGAACTTGAACATCATGCCAGTGACCATGGCCGAGAAGCCGAGCATCGAGCCGATCGAGAGATCGACGTGCCGGGCGACGATGACCAGCATCTGGCCCATGGCGCCGATCATGATCAGGGGGGTGAGCAGCAGGATGATGCGGAGGCTGTCGAGCGTCAAGAACTGCGGCTTCACCGCGCCGACCGCGATGCAGAACAGCACGATCATCACGGCGATGCCCGCCTCGCGGCGGAGGAAGATGTTGCGCAGCAGGTTCATGCGGCCACTCCCTGCCGGCTGGCCGCGCCGGGTACGGCGGCGTGCATGATCGATTCCTGGGTCGCCTCGGCGCGGCTCAGGTTGGCGGTGAGGCGGCCCTCGGACATCACCAGCACGCGGTCGCAGAGCGCCAGCAATTCGGGCAGTTCGGACGAGATGAGGAGGATGGCGCGGCCCGAGGCGGCGAGCTCGCCGATCATGTCGTAGAACTCGGCCTTGACGCCGATATCGATGCCGCGTGTCGGCTCGTCGAGGATCAGCACCGTAGGGTCGGTCAGGAGCCAGCGGGCGAGGATCGCTTTCTGCTGGTTGCCGCCGGAAAGCTCGCCGATCGGCTGGCGCAGCGACGCGAGACGGATGCGAAGCTTGTTCACCGAATCCGAAGCCAGCGCCTTTTCCACGGCGCCGCGGATGAATCCGCCCGGTGCGATCTTTCCCGGCACCGCCGCGGTGATGTTCTGCTCGACCGGGAGGGTGCGGAAAATGCCGGCGACGGCGCGATCCTCGGGCACGAAGGCAAGCCCGAGCGCGATGGCGGCGTCGGGCGAGGCGATGGTCACCGGCTTGCCGTTGACCTTGATGGTGCCGGAGGCCGCCGGGGCCACGCCGAAGATGGCGCGGGCGACGTCGGTGCGGCCGGCGCCGACAAGACCGCCGAGTCCGACCATCTCGCCCTTGCGGACGGTGAGGCTGATATCGCTGAAGACGCCGGGGAGCGTGAGGTTCTCGACCTCGAGCGCGACGTCTCCGATGGTCGTGCCTTGCTTGTGCATGTACTCGCGGAGCGGGCGGCCGATCATCAGCCGGATGATGTCGGCGTCGGTCAGCGTGCCGATATCCTCGGTGGCGATCTTGTTGCCGTCCCGGAAGATGGTGACGCGGTCGCAGAGCGCCCGCACCTCCTCGAGCCGGTGCGAGATGAAGATGATGGTGCGGCCTTCGTCGCGCAGCCGCCGCGCGATGGCAAACAGCGTCTCGACTTCCTTGGGGGTCAGGGGCGCGGTCGGCTCGTCCATGATGATGAGCCGGCTGTCCGAGGCCAGTGCCCGGGCGATCTCGACCATCTGCTGGTCGGCGATGGAGAGGCCGCGCATCGGCCGCGTGACGTCGATCCTCACCCCCAGCAGGTCCATCAGCCGGCGGGCGTCGCGCGTCATCTCGGCCCAGGGCACGCGGGCGAGCCAGCCGCCGTCGGCGCGGCCGAGGACGAGGTTCTCGGCAACGGAAAGGTCGGGAAAGGAGATCGGCTCCTGGTGGATAAGGGTGATGCCCAGGGACTGCGCGACGATCGGGCTCGTCACCTCGACAGGCATGCCATTGAGGGTCAGGGTGCCGCGTGTCGGCCGATGCACGCCGGCAACAATCTTGGCAAAGGTTGACTTGCCGGCGCCGTTTTCGCCGAGCAGGGCATGGATCTCGCCCCGGCGCAGATCGAGATCGACATCGCGCAGCACTTCGACGCCGGCAAACGACTTGGAAATGCCGCGGGCGGCAAGCAGCGGCCTGTCGCTGGTGCTGGTGTCGGTCATGCGTTCGTCCTACCTGCCCGCCGGAACCGGGGCATCGGAGTCGATGAGGTGCTTGAAGCCGGATACGGACTGGTCCAGCGCGGTGGCGCCGACCTTGCGGTTAGCCGAAACACAGAGCGTCACGGTCGTCCCTCCCTTAGCTTCATCGGCGGCTTGGACGCTGCTCTCACTCGCTGGGCGCAACTTGTCAGACAAAAATTAGTTTGACAAGTTTTAACCCCACCGCCAAACCAGTCAGCGGCGAAACGCCACGCGGCGGCGGAAGGGTTGCTGGGGTGACGAGGTCGATACGGCAGGGACAGGAACCGGCAACGCCCGGGACCGCGACGGACCGCTTCGAGGAGCTGGTCGTCGCCGGTCGTCGCCCTGCGCCGAAGACCGATTTCGGCGGACCGGCGCTCGAACGCCGCTCAATCTCCGAGCAGGTCGCCAACCGCATCATGTCCATGATCAAGTCGGGCAACCTCAGGACCGGCGACCGGCTGCCGACCGAGGCCCAGATGACCATCGCCTTCGGCATCTCAAGGCCGCCGCTGCGTGAAGCGCTGAAGGCGCTGACACTGATGGGGCTGCTGGAAAGCCGGCAGGGCGGGCGCTACACGGTTACCGACCTGTCGCCGTCTCGGCTCGTGGCGCCGTTCAACCTGATGCTGTCGATGTCCGACTATGACGTCTACGAGCAGTTCGAGGCCCGTGCGCTGGTCGATATCGAACTGGTGCGGTTGTGCACCGAGCGCGCCAGCCCCGAGGCGCGCCAGCGGATCCTGAAGCTCGCTGTCGACGGCCGGGCGTTCCACGACGACCCCGTCGCTTTTCGCCTGCTCGACATCGAGTTCCACCAGGCCCTCAACACCGCGGCCCGCAACCAGCTGCTGAACGCCGTCGCGCAGGGGCTCTACGACGTCGGCCTCGACGTACGCCGCATCGCCAGTGCGGTGCCCGGGGTGATCGAGAAAAGTGTCGCCCAGCACGTGCGGATCGCCAATGCCGTGATGGAGAAGGACGCGGAGGCGGCAATGCTCGCCTATCGCGAGCATCTCGAGCACGTGCGGGACACGACGATCCAGGCCAAGGCCGCGGCGCAGAAGGGTTGAAGCTAGGCCCGCTGCCTTTGGCCGCCAGAGATTTCGTGCGGATAGCGCGATGCGGCTTCGGGCGGCAGGCCGACCCGCCTGAAGAGATACTCGACCCGGTCGGTCAGTTCGCTGCCGGTGGCGAGCCCATGGATCTTCAATGGCTCTCCCACCAGTTCACCTACGCGCATGCGCGGATCGAGCGAGGCATAGGGGTCCTTGAAGATCATCTGGATGTCGCGCCGCACCGGCTTCATCCGCGCCGGGCTGAGCCCGCCGATATGGGTGCCGTTGATCCGGACGTCGCCGGTGAACGGCACAAGGTTGCAGAGCGCCTTGCCGGTAGTCGACTTGCCTGAGGCGCTCTCGCCCACCAGCGCCAGCGTCTCACCGGCATGCAGCCGGAAGCCGATGCCCTCGACCGCATGCACCCGCGGCGACACTCGATGGAAGAACCCCGCGCGGATGTCGAAGCGGACGTGAGATTATCGACCTCGACCACTGGCTTCTTCGCCGCCCGGGGGGATATCGATGCGCGGGATCGCCTGCCAGGCGAGTTGGCCGATGCCGAGCCTGCCATAGACGCTTTCAACCACCACGATACCCGACGTGAACATGCCGACGATTGCATCCGTCGTCGGCGTGGGTGACGATCTCTGCGAGCTTCGGAGAATTCGGGCGTGCCTTTGACCACATTCAG
The DNA here is from genome assembly GCF_028290645.1 of Devosia sp. GTDB lineage: Bacteria > Pseudomonadota > Alphaproteobacteria > Rhizobiales > Devosiaceae > Devosia_A. Next base: position 7,759 of record NZ_JAQGJL010000419.1, read on the forward strand.
TGCCGATGCAAGAGCGCGCCGCGGCGTTCGCCTGGTCGAGCGCGTCAAGCTCCAGGCAATGATCCTTGCCCGGCCGGAACCCATAATCCTGCTCGAGGCGCCGGCGGGAATGGGCAAGTCGGTGTTGCTG
>NZ_JAQGJL010000020.1 GCF_028290645.1 Devosia sp.
ATCCGTCCGTTCCTGATGATCTCGCCGCCATCGGTGATCGTCGACCAGTAGTCGCGGTTGAACCAGTGGAACTCGAGGACGAGGAAGTTGGGCACGGAGGCGCAGACGTGGTCCGAGGCAATGGTACCGAAGGGTGAGGAGAAGTTGTGCGGCGCGAAGGGGATCGAGTAGAGGTCCTCCATCTCGGCGATCTTGCGGCACTCGCTGAGGCCGCCGCACTTCGGAATATCCGGCATGATGATGTCGACGGCCTGTTGCTCCAGGAGCTTCCGAAAGCCGTGGCGGAGATAGAGGTTTTCGCCGGCGCAGATCGGGGTCGAGGTCGAGCGGGTGATCTCGTCCATGACGTCGATGTTCTCGGGCGGCACCGGCTCCTCGAGCCACATCAGTTGCAGCGGCTCGAGGTCGCGGGCGAGGCGGATGGCGCTGTGCTTGTCGAGCCTTGTGTGGAGGTCGGTCGCGACATCGACCGATGGGCCGGTGGCGGTGACCACCATTTCGGCCAGCTTCACCATGCGGTCATGCTCCCAGCGGTTGGGAGTCATGTTGAACTTGTCCTTTTCGTACCAGCCCGTCTCGCTGCCGGTGTGGCCATAGGCGCGGATGTCGAGATCGACCTTGAGCGCGGTGAAGCCGGCCTCCAGCACCTCGTCCACCACGGCCTGGACTTCGCCCATGTTCATGCCGGGCGACACTTCGCAGTCGCAATAGACGCGGATGTCGTCGCGGAACTTGCCGCCGAGCAGCTCGTAGATCGGCACTTTCAGCGCCTTGCCCTTCAGGTCCCAGAGGGCGATCTCGATGCCGGTCAGTGCGGTGATCAGCGCGCCGGCGAAGCCGCCCTCGAAGACGAGGCTGCGCCGCAACTCCTCGAATATCGCGTCAATGGCGAAGGGATCGCGGCCGACCAGTTTTTCGGCCAGCTCCTGGATGATGGCGATGGCCTGGTAGCCGCCGTGCACGCATTCGCCCAAGCCCGTGACACCGGCGTCGGTCTCGATGCGGACCCACAGATGCATGCAATGGCCGGTCGTGGCAGCCGTCTTCACCGAAGTGATCTTCACGTCGTATTCCCCCTCATCGCCTGCAACCGGCGGCGAACCCGCCGAAGAGGCTACAATCCGAACGGCCCGCTGGCCAAGGCCAAAGTGCGCCCTGCCCTCAGGCTTCGCTTGGGTACTTGAGCCCGATCTGCGCGCGGATGGTGTCCATGCAGGCCATGATGGCGACGCTCTCGGACGGCGGCAGGATGGCGCCGGCAGTTTCACCCGCCGCGACGAGCCGCTCCAGTTCGGCGGCCTGGTACTGCATGCCGCGCCCGGTGACGCTGGAGGTGTAGGTCTCCACCACCGCGCCGGTGCTGTCATAGCGGCGGAAGCTGGTCGGGGCGTACCAGACCTTGTCGATCTCGATCCGCCCGTCGGTGCCATGGATGGTGGCGATGTTTCGCCCGGCGGTGTCGCTGGACGACAGCGTGAGCGCGATGGCCCCGGAATCGTAGGTGAACATGGTGGCGATGTTGCCGTCGGCGCCCGTCGCCTTGAACCTGGCCGTCGCGACGATGGTCTTGGGTGCACCCAGCACGTCGAAGGTGAACGAGATCGGATAGATGCCAAGGTCGAGCAGCGCCCCGCCGCCCAGTTCGAGCGCGTTGAGCCGGTGCGCCGGGTCGTCCGGCAGGTCCTGCGTATGATCGGCGATCACCGAGCGGATTTCGCCGAGTACGCCCGAGGCGACGATCTCGCGGATGCGCAGCATATGCGGCAGGAAGCGTGTCCACATGGCTTCGAGGACGACCAGCCCCTTGCTCGCGGCGAGGTCGACGATCTCCTGCGCCTCGCGGGCGTTGACGGTAAACGCCTTCTCGATCAGCACGTGCTTGCCGTTGGCCAGCGCTAGCTTCGCATTCTCGGCATGCATCGGGTGCGGGGTCGCGACATAGATCGCGTCAACCTCCGGATCGGCGCAGAGCGCCTCGTAGCTCGGGTGCGCCTTCGGAATGCCGAACTGGGCCGCGAACCGGTCGGCGCTGGCCTGGCTGCGCGAGCCCACCGCCGCGACGGTGTGGCCGTGCATGTTCAGGTCCTTGGCGAACAGCTCGGCGATCCAGCCGGTTGCCAGAATCCCCCACCTGACCTTGCCTGCCATCTGTCATTCCCCCTCGAACCCATGTGCCTGGGCGAAAGCAGTACCGGGCTGGCTTCGGTGCGTCGAGCGGTCCACCATGCAACCTTCGTCGGTCCATTGAATTGGGCAGCCAGGGGTGAGGGAGCAGCGATGCGATTTTCGGTGGGCTGCGAGATCCAGTACGACGCCGGCGAGGAAACGACGCTGATCCTCAATATCGAGGCGCAGCAGGGCGAAGGCCAGCAGGTGCTCGACGAGCATTTTTCCATATCGAGCGCCATCCCGGCCGAGTCGCACGTGGTCCCCGAAACCGGCAACCGCTACCGGCGGCTGCGGCTGAACCAGGGCCGGCATGTGATCAACTACCGCGCCCGGATCGAGACCATGCCGCATCTGGGCGATCCCGGGCAGATCCCGCAGGTGCCGATCGCCGAGCTGCCCTTCGAGGTCATCGGGCACCTGTCGCCCAGCCGCTATTGCCAGTCCGACAAGCTCGGCCGCTTCGCCTGGCGGCAGTTCGGCAATATCCCCGACGGCTACGAGAAGGTCACGGCGATCTGCAACTGGATCTTCGAGAATGTCGACTACCTCGAAGGCTCCAGCAATGTCAGCACCTCGGCCTACGACACCTTCACGCTGCGCGCCGGGGTCTGCCGCGACTTCGCGCATCTGGGCATCACCTTCGCCCGGGCGCTCGGCATCCCGGCGCGGTTCGTCTCCGCCTATGCGCTCGATCTGATCCCGCAGGATTTCCACGCGGTGTTCGAGGCCTATCTGGGCGGGCGGTGGTATCTGTTCGACGCCACGCGCCTCTGCCCGATCGACGGGATCATGCGGATCGCCGTTGGCCGCGACGCAGCCGATAGCGCCTTCGCCACCTATTTCGGCCAGGTCAGCGGCCCGCCGAAGGTGATCACCGTCAAGTCGCTGGATAACGAGCCGGCGACCGACTGGACGGTCGACGCGGTCAGCCTCTCCGCGCCCTGAGCAAACGCCAAGCAGTCGTTTCCAAGATCGTTCAAAGTTTCACGGCTTCGGAACGAAGCGGTGAGCCTTTTCGCGTAGACAACTACCAACCGTTCAGGGCTCGCAGGAGCGGGCCCCCTACTCTGACCACGCGAGGGACCCTTGCTCCGGCGCAATCCAGCAACCGCTTCCAATCTCGAGCAGGACTCGCTCAGCTCGATGCGCGCCGAGATCGAACGTGCCTTCGCGCCGTCCGACGACGAGCCGTCGCTGCGCCGGCTTGGCGCGTCCCTGAAGGCGGAGGGACTCGATATTCCCCGCTCCGACGTTGAACCAGTCGAGGCGCAGAAGCCCGATCGCCGCAGCCTCGAGTCCCTGAGGGCCGAGATCCAGCGCGCCATCGTCACCAGCGAACGCGGGACCGCCGATCCGGCGGCCGGCAAATCCGGGTGGCGCATACCGCCGTCGCGCATCGCGCTGCTGGTCGTCGCGCTCCTCGCGGGCGGGCTCGCGGCATTCCTTGCGACTCGCGACACCACGCAGCAGCCGGTCACCGAGCCGGCTCCGCAGACGGTCACCCAGGTGGTGCAGGAGCCCAAGGCCCAGATTCTCGTCGCCAAGGGGCCGATCGGCATCGGCCAGCGGCTCACGGCGGAGACGGTCGAATGGGCGGACTGGCCGGAGGGCGCGCTGCGCCCCGAGTTCGTCACCATCGCGAACTCGCCTGAAGCCATCACCGAAATGACCGGCGCCGTGGCGCGCTTCGAGTTCTTCCCCGGCGAGCCGATCCGTACCGAGAAGCTGGCGCATGCCGAACAGGGATATCTGTCGGCCGTGCTCGAAAGCGGCATGCGCGGGGTGTCGGTGAAGGTCTCGGCGGAATCCGCCTCCGGCGGCTTCATCGTGCCGAACGATCGCGTCGACGTTCTGCTGACCCAGGCGGGCACAGCAGGCCAGGTCTCCGACACGATCCTCCACAATGTGCGGGTGCTCGCCATCAACACCCGGCTCGGCGAAACCGGGACGACCGGGGCGCCGAAGGACGAAGAAGACCCGCGCGCGGAGATCTTCGCCGGCGAGGCCATGGCCACGCTGGAGCTCGATCCGAGCCAGGCCGAAGTGATCGTCAACGCCACCACGATCGGCAAGCTTTCGCTGGTGCTGCGGCCGATCGTCGATACCGCCGAGGCGGGCAAGATCGAAGAGCGCACGACCAATCAGGCGATCCGTATCTCCAGCCCGTTCTGGAAGAATTGACCCCCAAAATCGCCCAACGCCCGCACTCCGTAGAAACCCTCGTTAAACCTGCGTTGACCCAGCCGGGCTATGATCGGACGTGGGCTTGTGAACGTTAGCAAAAGAAGCATGAATTGACCGCACCTCGGGACCGTAAGAGAAAGCTTTCGCCCGCGGCGTCCGGGTGGGCCGCAACCCTCGTGGTTGTCGCCGTGGTCCTCGGCACGCTGTTTTCCGGTTTCACCCCGGCGCTGGCCCAGACGGTGAACTACGACCTCAAGACCACCTCGGTGATGCGCATCAACCTGCCTGTGTCGCAGGCGGTGACCGTCACCATCTCGGACCCGGTCGGCAAGATCGTTTCGGCCGATCCGCTGATCGCCGACGCGCAGCCGATCACCGACAAATCACTCTACCTCGTGGGCAAGGCCTTCGGCACGACGACGGTGAGCCTCTTCACCGAAGCCGGCGCGCCGGTCGGCCTGATCGCGGTGGAGGTGGGCGTCGATACCGCCGACATCGCGCGCTCGATCCGCGCCGCGGTGCCCAATTCCAACGTCAAGGTCAGCAGCGTCAACGGCCGGGTACGGCTCGGCGGGACGGTGACTGACGCAGTGACGATGCAGAAGGTGCTCGACATCGTCGCCCAGTACGGAAGCCCGGCGATCATCAACACCATGACGCTGGTCGGCGGCCAGCAGGTCAATCTCGAGGTCCGCATCCTCGAGGCGCAGCGCGACGCCGGGCGCGAACTCGGCATCCGGTGGAACGCCAGCGTCGGCGGCACGACCACCACGATCGGCGCCGGCGATACCCCCGCAAAGGACGCCGGCTCGTTCGCCTCGTTTATCACCAACGTGATTTCGTCGGGCTCCGGTATCAACCTCAGCGTTGCCATCGATGCCCTCGAAAACAAGTCTCTGGTGCGCACGCTGGCCGAGCCGAACCTCACCACCCTTTCGGGCATCAGCGCGAGCTTTCTTGCAGGCGGACAGATCCCCATCCGGACCGCCGACCCCAACGGCAACATTGCGCTCAGCTATCGCGATTTCGGCGTGCGGCTGGTGTTCCTGCCGGTGGTGCTGGACGGCGACCGCATCCAGATCCACCTCACACCCGAAGTCAGCGGCATCAGCGGCTTCACCGCCGGCAATGATCCGATATTCAACACGCGCAACCTCGATGCGACGGTGGAACTGCGCGACGGGCAGAGCTTTGCGGTCGCGGGGCTCCTCCAGGCCAATACTGCCCTTAGCCAGAGCCAGCTCCCGTGGCTTGTCGATGTGCCGATCCTGGGATCGCTGTTCAAGTCATCGAGCTTCCAGAAGCACGATACCGAGTTGGTGGTGATCGTCACGCCGCGGCTGGTCCAGCCCGCCACGCCCGGCCAGGTGCTGGCAACGCCGCTCGATGCGACGCAACCGGCCAACGATCTCGAGTTCTTCGCGCTCGGGAAGATGGAAGTGACCCCAAAGATGATCAAGAGCTTCCAGTCCGGGGCGGGTGTCGCGGGGCCCTATGGCTACATCATCGATCTCGAACCGAGGGGCGGCAATTGAGCGGGCGCATGTCACCGGCCTTCGTAGGACGCGCTGCCGTCGTGGCGGCGCTTGCGGTGCTGCTGAGCGGCTGCGCCTACGACTATCTGCAGCGGACCGACCGTGTCGGCTTCCGGGCCGGAAACGCGGTGAAGGCCAATCTCGAGGCCCAGACGATCAATCCCGCCAAGGGCTCGATGTACAACACTAAGGGCCTCGGCAAGAACGGCCCCGTGATCGGTGTGCCCGGCGCAGCGGACACGCCAGCCGCACAATAGCCTTCAGCTATCTGCCGGCGCCATCGCGGCTAGTGCGTTGATACCTGCAGCCCGTGCCCCCTCTCCCCTGAGGGGAGAGGGTTGGGGTGAGGCGTTCAGCGGCCCGGCAGGCGCGATTTGAGAGGCTTCACCCCTCATCCGGCCTTCGGCCACCTTCTCCCCTGAGGGGAGAAGGGACAGGGCCTCAGATGCTTGTGAATGCCTCTATGCGCGCGAGGCGGCAGCCGCCTGTTTCAGGATCTGGATGTTGTTGGCCACGACGACATTGTCGGGCGCCAGCTGCATGGCCTTCCTGAAGTTGCGCATGGCCTCGGTCAGGTTGCCGCGCAGCATGTAGGAATAGCCCACATTGTTGTAGTACTGCACCGTGCCGCCCGACAGATCGTAGAGCGAGGCGTAGACGCGGTCCGCGAGGTCGAAGCGGCCGAGGCGATCGTATGAGGCGCTGAGCCCGACATAGCCCTCGGGGTCCTTGGGCGAGAGCTCGACGGCGCGCTTGTAGAAGGCGGCGGAGTAGCCGTAGTCGTTGTTGCGGAAATGACTGCGGGCCTGCACCAGGGCGGTGTCGGCGGTGTAGCTACCGATGTCGTTGACCTCGGCGATCTGCACCTTGTTGTTGCCGAAGGTGCTGAGGCCCCCCAGATTGCCGGTGCTGCAGCCGCTGAGCGGCAGCGCCATGATGGTGATGGCAGCCAGCCCATGCCTAAACGCCCTGCCGAAACGGCGATTCATTGCCCGATGCCCCCGAGATGCCCGCGCACGATGCGGACCGTGCCAGCGACGTTAGAAGCGCGATGGATACCGGTTGGTAAATGCAGGACGGCCTGCGCGAAGTAGGATTAATGCCGCCTTACCCGCCGGTACGAGATTTCACTTAAGCGCTCGCTTAGCTATTGACAGTGCGCGCTGGCCGCGATACTTAAGGTCATGCTTAACCAACCGCCAGAACCCCTCGACCTCATGTTCCAGGCCCTCGCCGACCCCACGAGGCGCCGGATGGTGGAGCGGCTGAGCCGGGGATCGGCGTCGGTCAGCGAACTGGCCGAACCGTTCAAGATGAGCCTGCCCGCCATCGTCCAGCACCTCCAGGTGCTGGAGCAGAGCGGGCTGGTGACGACCAGGAAGGTAGGGCGGGTTCGCACCTGCACCATCGACACGGGAGCGCTCAGCATGGCCGAGAAGTGGATCAACGATCGACGCGTCGGCTGGGAGCACCGGCTGGACCGGCTGGGGGCGTTCCTCGATGCGCTCCCGAGCGGCACCGACAAGGGCAAGTAGCGCCCCAACGACGACACGACAGTACAATCGGGCCGGCAGCACGCGCTTCCGGCGCCGGCGGGGCTATGTCTCGCATCTGCGGAGGATGAAATGGCACGGGTGGTTTTGCGTTTTTCGATGTCGCTCGACGGCTATGCGGCGGGGCCGAACGTCTCGGCGCGCGATGCCATGGGTGTCGGCGGCGACCGCCTGCACGAGTGGATGTTCCCCCGGGAGCCCGGTTCCGACGGCGTCAATCCCACCGATGCCGAGCAGGTCAGGCGCTCGTTCGAGTCGACCGGCGCGGTGATCCTCGGGCGGCGCACCTATGACCTGGGCCTGCAGCACTGGAACGACACGCCCTTCCCTGCCCCGTCCTTCGTCCTCACGCACAATCCGCGGCCCGACCAGCAGATGAAGAGCGCTGCGTTCCATTTCGTCACGGACGGGGTGGAGAGCGTGGTGCGCCAGGCCAAGGCGGCGGCGGGGGACGGGGACGTGACGGTGATGGGCGCCTCGACAGCCCAGCAGATACTCAGGTCCGGGCTGGCGGATGCGCTGGTGATCAACCTGGTCAGCGTGATGCTCTGCGGCGGCACGCGGCTGTTCGACAGGATCGGCGATGCTCACATCGAACTCCGGTGCAGCAAGGTCGCCGCCGGCTCGCCGGACGTCACCCACCTGGAATTCGATGTCCTGAACCAAGCGTAGTGGAAGGAAACTACAATGACCGAACGTTCAATTGCACATGGCAGCTTCACCGTCGAACGGTCCTACAGGCATGCCCCGAGCAAGGTGTACGGCGCCTGGGCCAATCCCGAGTTCAAGCGCCAGTGGTTCGGCTCGCCGAGCCCGGACAAGCCGAAGGACGTCATGGACTTCCGCGTCGGCGGCCGCGAGTACAACGAAAGCGAGATGGGCGGCGACACCTACATCTTCGACGTCACCTATCGCGACATCGTGCCCGACAACCGCATCATCTATACCTACGAGATGATGAAGAACGGCGAGCGCATCTCGGTGTCGCTGGCGACCATCGAGCTGTTCCCCGATGGGGCCGGCACGCGGATGGTGGTAAAGGAAGACGGCGCATTCCTCGATGGGCTCGACTACGTCAAGCAGCGCGAGGAAGGCACCAACTACCTGATCGACCTGATGGGGAAGTGGCTCGACGAGCAATGAGCGCCAGGTCGCAAACCGTGACGATCGGCGACCTCGAGGTGCACTATCTCGAGGAGGGTCGCGGGCAGCCGCTGATCCTCCTCCATGGCGGCACGGCGACCGCCGAGTCCTGGGGCGAGGCGATGCCGACGATGGCCGATCGCTATCGCGTCTTCGCCCTCGACACCCGCGGCCACGGGAAGACCAGCAACCCGGCGCAGAAGCTGAGCTACGCCCAGTTCGCCGACGACGTGGCCGGGTTCATCGCGGCGCTGGGGCTGAGAAAGCCGCTGATCGTGGGGTATAGCGACGGCGGACAGACGGCACTGGAGTTCGGCCTTCGCCACCCCGGCAAGGCCGGCGCGCTGGTGCTGGGCGGCACCGTCAGCCAGCCGAGCGAGATCTATATGGAAGGCCTCCACGGCTGGGGCTTTCCGGCGCCGGGCGAGGTGGATTTCGAGCGGTTGGCGCGCGAGTTCGGGCCGTATTTCGAGCAGATCAAGCTGGCGCATGCGCACCATTACGGGCCGGACTACTGGCGATCCTTCCTCCGCCAGATCTCCGAGCTGTGGCTGACGCTGCCATCCTACAGCGAGCGGCAGCTTGCCTCCATCTCGGTCCCGGCGCTGGTGATCATGGGCGATCGCGATCAGCTCGGGGGCGTCGAGGAGGCGCACCGGCTCTACCGGCATCTCGGGGCGGGCGAGCTGTCGATCATCGCCAATGTTGGCCACGAGGTGGTCAACAGGCCGCTGTTCTGGGACGCGGTGCGCGAGTTTCTGGCGCGGCACGACAGTCGTGAGGGGTGATGCCGATCCGGCCGCTGGCGTTTCGTCGAGAGAGATCAGCCGCTCCGACCCCTCAATGTTTATGCGTCATTCCACTTTCACCAATCCATGCTACGGCTTAGCCACCATGGAGACGGATACGGCGTGATCGAGCTGCCGCCGGCCATTGCCCAGTACTGGTACGCCTTCGACTGGGAGGTCGAGGCGCTCTGGGCGCTGGAACTGCCCTCCGTGTTCTTCCCGATCGACCGGCTGCTCTGGCATCTCGATGTGCCGGTCTGGCCGCTGGACGACGAGAAATACGCGCTGACGCCGCGCCAGGTGCTGCGCGCGCCCTTCCGCTACGAGAAGGAATATCGTCGGGTGCGGGCGGCGAGCCTGATGTTCCCGATCGAGATCACCCGCCTCAAGGGCCGCTGGCTGATCCTCGACGGCATCCACCGGCTGACCCGCGCCCACGAAGACGGGCACGAGGAAATGCTGGTGCGGAAGGTACCGCGGAAGCTGATCCGCTAGCTATTCGTCCGCTCTAAGCCGTCTAGCCCGCCGAGCGGGGCCCTATTGTGCGCCGGCTCGCCATCCGGTGCAGGGGGACCCCCACCCCTGTCCCCTCCCCCTAAGAATGGGGAGGGAGACCAAACACGGTCGTCGGAGCGAGCGTCGCCCTCCCCCTATTTCAGGGGGAGGGGACAGGGGTGGGGGTTGGCTCGCGCCGAACGCCGATAGAGCCCCAGCTAGCTCGCCACCCGGCGCGGGGTGAAGCTGCGGCCTTCGCCGCTGTCGTAGAGGCTGGACCAGATCACCCAGAATTTGCCGTGCTCGTCCGGCACCAGCACTTCGGCCTCGCGGCCGCTATGGGCCTGGAAGCGGGCGAGCGAGCGTGCTTCGAGCGCGGCGGTCTCGCGCGACGTGTAAGGTCCATGCGCCTTGCCTTCGAGATCCACCCACCAATTGCTGCAGCTATGGATCACCAGATAAAGTGCCTTGGCCATGTCGCGATCTTGTCCCCGAGCCCGTTGCTTCATCTGTCGCCGATTCTCGGCGGCGTTTCTTCAGACGGCGAAAGTTTCGCACAATTCCATTTACCGGCGCGAGGGGCAGAAGTGCAGCTGATTTTAACTAAGCTATCGTTGTTATTAACGATCGCCTCACGCTGGCATCACGCGCCGCGGCATGCATGATGGCGCCATGCAAAAACTCAAAGTCATCTACGATACCGATCCCGGCGTCGACGACGCCATGGCCCTGCTCCTCCTCGCCCGGCACCCGGACGTGGACCTCATCGGCGTCACCACGATGTTCGGCAATGCCGACATCGCGACGACGACCCGCAACGCGCTGTTCCTCAAGCAGAGGTTCGGCTTTGCCGCGCCGGTCGCTCAGGGCGCCGGCGCGCCGCTGGTGGGTGAACCCGATGCGCCGCCGACCTTCGTCCACGGCATGAACGGCCTCGGCGACATCATGCTGCCGGCGATCACCGAAGCGGCCGATCCGCGCCATGCACACCAGTTGATCATCGAGCTCGTCCGGGCCAACCCGGGTGTCGTCACGATCATCGCCGTCGGCCGGATGACCAACCTCGAGCGCGCCATGCGCGAGGCGCCCGATATCGTGCCGCTGGTGAAGCAGATCGTGGTGATGGGCGGCGCCTTCGGCCGCAACGGGCACACCGGCAACGTCACCCCCGTCGCCGAAGCCAATATCTGGGGCGACCCCGATGCGGCCGACCTGGTGTTCGGCGCGGCCTGGCCGGTGGCGATCGCCCCGCTCGACGTGACGCAGGCGACGATCATGACCGAGGCCTATCTCCAGCAGCTGGGGGACACGGCCGGCAGTGACGGCGCCTTCGTCCGCGCCATCTCGGCGTTCTACCAGAACTTCCACCGCGAAAGCGCCGGGCTCGACGGCTTCTACGTGCACGATTCGAGCGCCGTGGCGCTGGCGCTCCACCCCGAGTTCTACACAACGGAGACCGGCGCTGTTCGCGTCGTCACCGAGGGCATCGCCATCGGCCAGACGATCATCAAGCCCGACGGCAAGAACTTCCCGCCCGGGCCGTGGGACGGCCGTCCGAGCCAAACCATCGCCACCGGCGTCGATGCCGAGGCGGTGCTGGCATTCTATCGCGATACACTGGTCGGGAGCGCCTGATGTATGGGATGATCGCCAAGCTCACCGCGGTCCCCGGCCAGCGCGAGCACTGATCGACGTCCTCACCCAGGCCGGCTCGATGCCGGGCTGCCGCAGCTATGTCGTGGCCCGCGACCCGGCGAATGCCGACGCCGTCTATGTCACCGAGGTGTGGGAGACGAGCGAAGCGCACCGCGCCTCGCTGACGCTGCCGGCGGTGAAGGAAGCGATCGCCCAGGGGCGACCGCTCATTGCCGGGTTCGAGAAGATCGCCGAGACGGAGCCGGTGGGCGGGATCGGGTTGTAGCCGCCCGTAGCTTGTGGTCCACCCACACTCCTCACCTCCCCACCGATGTCATCCCAGCGAAAGCTGGGACCCAAGCATCAGCAGGCGCGAGCTGTGAGTTGGATCCCTGCTTTCGCAGGGATGACATCGAGTTGGTTGCAGCCGCCGCGATAGGGCCGCGTGCGATGAGGGAGCCTACGAAAAACCCGCTCGATCAGCCCGGCCGGCGGTACTGGTAAATCCCGACGTCGATCGAGCCCTCGGCGAACCCGGCTTCGCAATAGCTCAGGTAGTATACCCACTTGCGGCGGAATTCCTCGGTGTAGCCGAGCTTCTTGATCTCGGCCCAGCGGCTGAGGAAGCGCTCGCGCCATAGCGCCAGGGTCTTGGCGTAGCTGAGCCGGAAGGTTTCGATCTCCTCGAGGATCAGGCCGACCTTCTCCCCCTGCTCCTTCATCGCCGTCTTGGTCAGCAGCATGCCGCCCGGGAAGATGAAGCGCTGGATGAAGTCGGGCCGCGCCCGGTAATCGAGAAAGTCCTTCTCGCCGATGGTGATCGCCTGGATCGCGGCGGTGCCGCCCGGCTTCAGCCGGTCGTGCACGGTCTGGAAATAGCTCGGCCAGTGCTCCTCGCCCACCGCCTCGATCATCTCGATCGAGGCGATGTGGTCGAACTCGCCGCGCGTATCGCGATAGTCCTCGAAATACAGCGTCGCGAGGTGGTCGAGCCCCTGCCGCTTCATCCGGTCGTTGGCGAACTTGAGCTGCTCGGCGGAAAGCGTGATGCCGTAGACCTCGGCGCCGAAGTCCCTCGCGGCGGTCTCGGCAAAGCCGCCCCAGCCGCAGCCGATCTCGAGCACCCGCCCGCCCTTGCCGACGCCGGCCATCTCGGCGACGCGGCGGTACTTGGTGTGCTGCGCCTCGGTGAGCGACTGGTCGTCAGAGGTGAAGATGGCCGAGGAATAGGTCATCGAGGGGTCGAGCCACTCGGCATAGAAGTCGTTCCCGAGGTCGTAGTGCTCGGAAATGTTCTTCTTGGACCCTTCCTTGGAGTTGTGGCGGCTCAGGTGGTAGGTGAAATCCTGGGCGGCGCGGCCGTACCAGGAGTTCTCGCCGCCATCGAGTACCTCGCGGTTCTGCAGGAAATAGCGGAACAGCGCGGTCAGGTCGTCGATCTCGACATGGCCATCGATATAGGCCTGCGCGAAGCCCACCGTGCCGCGCTTCAGCGTCTGCGACAGCACCTTGAAATTGCGCAGCACGAGGCTTGGATGCTCGCCGGTCGTGGGGTCGCCGAAGGTGCGGGTCTTGCCGTTGGGGAAGGTAATGGTGACGGCGCCGTGCTTGGGGCGGCCGACGAGCCGCTTGCCGAACCAGGCGGCAACGGTCGAGAGCAGGTGTGTCCACGGCGTGGGCGGTGCTGCCCTCGTTTCAACCGCAAGCTTATCCATGACGCAACATTCCAGACAATCGGCAGGTCACTTCGGAGCCGCCAGGCCTTGCGCTGCGGATAATAGCCCAAGGGCACTCCCTTGAGCCAGCCGCTGCGCCTCCAAGTGAATTCCGGCGTGCACTTTAGCCGCCATAAGTTGATATGCAAGCAGGAGTTTCAAGTCCCGGGGGCGTGCCGCCGGCGCTCACAGACGGCGGGGCAGCGCCGCGTCCTGCAGCCGGAACTGCACTTCCTCGCGGCCCTGCCAGTGGTCGATGGTGAGCGTGCCGGCCATATGCATGGCGGTGTCGTTGCCGGCGCTCAGCAACGCGTCGCCGAGCGCGGTCGTCGCGGCGCGAAAGGCGAAGGCCATGAGCCGGGCCCCGTCGTCGGAGGTCAGGACGAACTTGACGTGCCCGCCGCTGCCGACGATCTCGGCGAACTTCGCCTTGTGGGCGGGAAAGGCGAACACCGGCTGCGGGCTGCCCGAGCCGAAGGGCCCTGCCCGCTCGATCTCGTGGACGAATTGCGGGGTCGCGCCGCGCGCCGTCATCGCCGCATCGATGGCGAGCGCCGTCGCCGCCCGCGCCGTGCGGACGCTGTCGCCCAGGCGCTCGGAGACATGTGCGCGGAACGGGCCGAGCTGGCCGGGCTTCAGCGTCACGCCGGCCGCCATGGCGTGCCCGCCGCCTTTCGCCGCGAGCCCCAGTTCCACAGCCTCGATCACCGCTCGCCCGAGGTCCACTCCCGGCATCGAGCGGCCGGAGCCGGTGCCGGTGCCGTCGGGTCCGAGCGCGATGGCGAAGACCGGGCGCTCGAAGCGCTCGCGCAGCCGCGCGGCGATCAGCCCGACGACGCCAGGGTGCCAGTCGGCAGAGGCCAGCACCAGCACCGGCGGGCCCTCGCCGCCACCGATCTCGGCCTCGGCGACCCGCGTCGCCTCCTCCACCGCCTCGACCTCGATGCGCTGGCGCTCCGCGTTCAGCTCGTTGAGCTGGGCCGCGATCATCAGCGCCTGCTGTTCGTCGTCGAGCGACAGCAGCCGCGTGCCGAGCGCGGCGTCGCCGATGCGGCCGCCGGCATTGATGCGCGGCCCGATCAGGTAACCGAGATGGTACGCGTTCACCGGGCCGGAGAGCCGCGCCGCCAGCGTCAGCGCGCCGATGCCGAGGTTCGACCCGGTGCGCGCCACTTCGAGGCCGCGGGCGACAAAGGCCCGGTTGAGTCCCTTGAGGGGCACCACGTCGCACACCGTCGCCAGCGCCACGAGGTCGATCATCTGCATCAGATCGGGCAGCCCGGTATCGCCGCGCTGGCGCAGCAGCCGGTTAGTCGCGACCAGCACCATGAAGGTGACGCCCGCGGCGCAGAGATAGCCGAGTCCCGAAATATCGTCGGGCCGGTTGGGGTTCACCAGCGCGGTGGCGGGCGGCAGCTCCGCATCCGACAGGTGATGGTCGATCACCAGCACGTCGAGCCCGCGCTCGCGCGCATGGGCGATCGGCCCGTCGCTGGTGGTGCCGCAGTCGAGCGTGATCAGCAGTGTCGCGCCGCCCTCGGCCAGCTTGTCGATGGCGGCGGTGTTCGGCCCATAGCCCTCGAAGATGCGGTCTGGGATGTGGACCTGCGGGTCGAGGCCGAAGTGCCGCAGATAGCGCGCCATCAGCGCGCAGGAGCAGGCGCCGTCGACGTCATAGTCGCCGAACAGCGCCACCGGCTCGCTGTCGGTGATGGCCTGCGCCAGCCGCTCGGCCAGCGCATCCATGCCGGCCAGCGTCGAGGGATCGGGCATCAGCGCCCGCACCGTCGGCTGCAGGTAGCCCTCGGCCGCATCGACATCGACGCCGCGCCCGGCAACGATCCGCGCCAGGATCTCCGACATGTCGGTGCGCTGCCCGATCGCCGCGGCCGTGCGCACCATCGCCGGATCGAGTCGATCCGCCCAGGCACGGCCGAGCACGGAATTGGAAACATCGAGGAAGTTGGGGCGAGGCTCGTCCATCACCGGCGAGGTAAGCAGAATGACGCCGACTGTCGATAGGAGGGTTCCGGTTTTCTTCGCCCCGCGCCCTGAATCAGATCGATAGCGGCGGACCGACCACTTCCATGCCGTGCGCAAGGCTGAGGTCGCGGAATGCCTGCGACGTCGGATCGACCATCCCGGAGGAGAAGAACTCCTCCATCGTTCCAGCTGGCTGGAAGGTAATCAACATCCGCGCGGTCTCGGAGATATTCCGGAATGCGTGGGGCACGCGACGCGGTCCGAGAATCGAGTCTCCGGCCTTCAGGTAGCGCGTCTCGTCGCCGATCTGGAACTTGAACTCACCTTCCAGCACCACAAACCATTCGTCCTGCTCGAAATGAACGTGCAGCGGCGGTCCACCGGGCTTGAACCGGTAGGTGTCGTAGGCGCAAAGCGCGCCGTCCGTGTCGGCCGCCGAAATCTTGCAGTCGAAGCGCCCGTTGAGGAACTTCAATGGCGACGCCGCACGGTCTTCGCCGCTGCGAACGACGAGGGGCCGAGTAACCATGGTGACCATGCGCGACGCTCCTTCCTGGTTCGAACAACGGCTGAACTATTCACGGGCCCGATGTCACCGTCAAGCACGGCCGCGCCGGCCGCAACCGGGGCAAAATCGGGCATCCGAGGAGGCTTAGGTCTGGAACCAAGCCGCAGCGCTCCCCATATGTCCGCCATCTTTCATTAAGGGGACCAAAATGTTCGCTTCAAAGGGCTTTCGAATATCGGCCCTTCTTGCCACTCTGATCATGGCCTTCTCGCTTGTCGCGGTGGATACCGCGCAGGCGCGGCGCGGTGGCAGTTTCGGCAGCAGGGGTATGTTCACCCAGCGCAGCGTCCCGGCCACCCCGGCCGCCCCGAGGGTCACGCCGCCCGTGCAGCGGACGATGACCAACGGCACGCAGCAGAACGCCAACCGCGTCGGCGCCCCGATGGCCCGGCCGAGCCTGTTCGGCGGCTTCGGCGGCGCGCTGCTCGGGGGCCTGTTGTTCAGCGGCCTCTTCGGCATGCTGTTCGGCTTCGGGTTCGGGGGCTTCGGCGGGATGCTGGCGCTGCTCGTGCAGGTTGCCATCATCGGCCTGATCGTCGCCTTCTTCCTCCGCCGGCGCCAGCGGCCGGCCGTGGCCGGCGGCGGTCCGCTGCCGTATCAGGCACGCAACCCGTCGCCGAACTACGGCGGCGGTCCCGCGGCCGCGAGCACCCCGCGCTCGAACGCTTCGCGCCGCGCCGGGGCCCGTGACCAGATCGGCATCACCGATGCCGACCTCGCGGTATTCGAGAAGCGGCTCGCCGAGCTGCAGGACGCCTATTCGCGCGAGGATTACGACGCGCTCCGCCGCATCACCACGCCCGAAGTGATGAGCTATCTCGCTGAGGAACTGGCGGAGAATGCCGCCAAGGGCGTGCGGAACGAGGTCTACGACGTAAAACTGCTGGCTGGCGACGTCGCCGAGGCCTGGCGCGAGAACGGCACGGACTACGCCACCGTCGCGATGCGTTATGAATCGCGCGACGTGATGCGCGACCGCACGACCGGCCAGGTCGTCTCCGGCGACGACCGGGTCACCCAGACCGCCGAAGTGTGGACCTTCGTCCGCCGCCCCGGCACCAACTGGCTGGTCAGCGCCATCCAGGAGGCCTAGCCTCCGAGCGCCATCTCAAATGCAGCGGGCCGCAGATGCGGCCCGTTTTCGTTTGGGTGGTTACAAGCTCCGAGCGAACCTGACGGCCGCGCCCCTTCTCCCCTGAGGGGAGAGGGTAGCGAAGGTAGGAGCGGAGCGACTTACCGGAGCTTGGGTGAGGGGTTCAGCTTCTCAGCGAGCGCTAATGAAGCCGCCTCACCCTCGTCCGGCCTTCGGCCATCTTCTCCCCTGAGAGGAGAAGGGACAGGCATCAGCCACCTCAGTTAAGCGGTGAAGTGCTCTACCGATGGTGCTCCGCGGTGATCCAGCGCACCGTCTGGCTCCACGAGCGCATCACCACCGTATTGGTCCGCACCGAGTTCTTCCGATACCGCACGCCGCTCAACAGGCTTCCGTCCGTCACGCCCGTCGCCGCGAACAGCACGTCGCCGGAGGCCAGCTCATCCGTTCGGTATTTCCGGTTCGGATCGGTGATCCCCATCTTCAGCGCCCGATCGCGCTTCTCCTCGCTATCGAGGATGAGCCGGCCCTGCATCTGCCCGCCGATGCAGCGCAGCGCCGCCGCGGCGAGGACCCCCTCGGGCGCGCCGCCCGAGCCGAGATAGATGTCGATCCCCGTGTCCTCGGTGTTCACGGCGTGGATGATGCCGGCAATGTCGCCGTCCGAGATCAGCTTGATGGCGACGCCCGCGCTGCGCAGCTCATCGATCAGCCCCGCATGGCGCGGGCGATCGAGCACGCACGCGGTGATCTCGTTCACCGGCACGCCCTTGGCATAAGCCAGCGCCTTGACGTTGGTCGTGGCGCTCTGGTCGAGATCGACCACGCCCGCCGGGTAGCCGGCGCCGATGGCGATCTTGTGCATGTAGACGTCGGGGGCATTCAGAAGCCCGCCGCGCTCGGCCATGGCCAGCACGCAGATCGAATCGGGCTGGTTCTTGGCGCACAGCGTCGTCCCCTCCAGCGGGTCGACGGCGATATCGACCTCCGGGCCATCGCCGCCACCGACTTCCTCGCCGATGAACAGCATCGGCGCCTCGTCGCGCTCGCCTTCGCCGATGACGATGCGGCCGTGGATGTGGACGTTCCCCATCTCGGCGCGCATGGCTTCGACGGCGGCAGCGTCGGCAGCCTTTTCGTCGCCCTTGCCGCGCCATTGGGCGGCAGCGAGCGCCGCGGCCTCGGTGACGCGCACCAGTTCGAGCGTGAGCGAGCGATCGATGGCCGCCTGCCGGTCGGGATCGGACTTGCTGAGTTTCATTGGTACTCCCCTGCCCCGCCGCAGGGGCTTAACTAGAGCTGTTCGATCCGGATCATCTGCGGATCGCCGACGATGAAGCCGTCGCCCTTGATCGCCTGCAAGGCGTCACGGACGGTCTGCTCCATGGTGGAATGAGTCAACATCACCACCGTGCGGGAGTCGGTCCCGGTCACGCCGGGCTCGCTAACACGCAAATCCGGACGCTGGATGACGCTTTCGAGGGATATCCCCGCCGCACCCATGCGAGAAGCAATAGCGGCAAAGGCGCCCGGCACATCCTTGGCATTTAGTCGGATGTAATAGCCGCCCTCGTGCTCGCGCATCGGCGCGCGGCGGTAGGGCGCGAGTTCGGCGACCGGCACGCCAAGCGGCGGCACCCTGGTGCCACGGGCGATATCGAGGATATCGGACAGCACCGACGACGCCGTCGGTGGCCCGCCCGCCCCTGGTCCGGCGAGCAGCAGCTCATGCACATGGTCGGTCTCGAGCGCAATGGCGTTCAGCACGCCATCGACGCCGGCGACGGCCGAGGTCTTCGGCACCAGCGTCGGGTGCACCCGCTGGTCGATCCCATCGGTCGAGCGCTGCGCGATGCCGAGCAGCTTGATCTTGTAGCCGAGATCGCCCGCCACCTTGATGTCCGCCTGGCTGATCGAGGTGATGCCCTCGACGAAGATTTCATCCGGCGCGATCTCGCAGCCGAAGCAGAGCGAAGCGAGGATGGCCAGCTTGTGCGCCGTATCAAACCCGTCGACGTCAAAACTCGGATCGGCCTCGGCATAGCCGAGCTTCTGCGCGTCGGCGAGGCACTCGGCAAAGCCGATGCTCTCGTTGCCCATCCGCGTCAGGATATAGTTGCAGGTGCCGTTCATGATCCCGTAGACCCGCGCAATCCGGGCCGAGCCCAGCCCCTCGCGCAGCGTCTTGATCACCGGGATGCCCCCCGCCACTGCGGCCTCGAACCCTAGCTGCGCGCCCGATTCCTCGGCTGCCCGAGCAAGCGCCACCCCATGCCGCGCCAGCAGCGCCTTGTTGGCGGTGACCACCGGCCGCCCGATCTCCAGCGCAGCCTTCACCGCCGCCAGCGCCGGCCCGTCCTCGCCCCCGATCAGCTCGACGAACAGGTCGATACCATCGGACTTGGCCAGCGCCACCGGATCGTCGAACCATTCGAGGTCGCTCGTATCGATGCCGCGGTCGCGGCTCCGCGAACGGGCGCAGACCGCCGTGACGGTGATCTTCCGCCCCAGCTTCCGCGTCAGTTCCTCGCCGTCCTTCTGGATGATCCGCACCAGCGTCGCGCCGACATTCCCCA
Source organism: Devosia sp. (assembly GCF_028290645.1). Lineage (GTDB taxonomy): Bacteria > Pseudomonadota > Alphaproteobacteria > Rhizobiales > Devosiaceae > Devosia_A. The sequence goes on from NZ_JAQGJL010000020.1 coordinate 19,438, forward strand.
GCCCGGCAACCCCGATCCTCAGCGGCGCCTCGAGCGCGGCATCGGCATGATCTTGCATGGTTTTCAGGATTCGCGTGCGCGTATCCGACCGCGGCTCCCGCCCCTCGCGCAGGTCGAACACAAACAGCGGATCGCCCGCAATGGTCCGCCCAAACCGCGTCGGCGTCCAACCCCGCGCGGCAATGAAGGCTTCAACGGATTGGCGGAACGACTGGATATCGGACATGGAACCGGGCTCTCGGAGGTGTCCGAGAGCTATGAATAGGAAAGGGCCTATCCGTCAATAGGATTGATGCAGAGGCGACGGCAGATGCAATCAATGAAAGCAATGCTTTCATTGAGCGAGGCGGATATGCTATCATTGAAAGCATTGCTTTCAATGAGGTCGCAACGTGGCCAGCCTGACAATCCGCCAGCTTGACGATGCCGTCAAAGACCGCCTGCGTAAGCGCGCTGCCGCGAACGGCGTGTCGATGGAGGAAGAAGCCCGCAAGGCTTTGCAGAACTGGGTCGCGCAAACCAGGCCACGCGGCGGAATGGCAACGCGCATCAGACGTCGCTTCGCGGCACTTGGAGGCGTCGAACTCGACATTCCCGCACGCAACGGAAAGCCGAGACCTCTCCCGGACATATTCAGCGACGAATGATCGTCCTCGACACAAACGTGCTTTCCGAGCCCATGCGTCCGGTACCGGATCCGCGGGTCATGGACTGGTTCGACGCCCAGGATGGCCAGGACCTGTGGATCACAGCCATTGTCGCGGCCGAGCTGTGGGCAGGCGTTGCGAAGCTATCTGTGGGGAGCCGGCGCAACGGCCTGCAAGAGCAAGTCGAAGCAACGCTGCACGAGTTCGATGGCCGCATCCTCGCGTTCGATGAGGATGCAGCGTTCGTCTACGGCGCGTTGGTGGGTCCTCTATTGGCAAAACGCATGCCATACGAGGTGCTCGACTACCAGATCGCAGCGATCACACTGGTCAATGGTGGCACCCTGGCCACCCGGAACATCAAGCACTTCGCCGATACCGGCGTCCCGCTATTCAATCCGTGGGAAGCCTGACGCGCCGCTTGTGCGCATTGTCAGGGGAGGGGTCATCCCCCACTCGGTTGAACGCCGGCGCCTCTGAAAGCGCGCAGCCGCTACTTCGCGATCGGCAGCGGCACCACGTTCCCGTGGCTCGGCTGGCCCGCGAGGAACTTCTTGACGTTGCGCGCCGCCTGCCGGATGCGCTGCTCGTTCTCGACCAGCGCCAGGCGGATATACTGGTCGCCGTACTCGCCGAAGCCCACGCCCGGAGCGACGGCGACACCTGTCTCCTGGATCAGGAGCTTGGCAAACTCGAGCGAACCCAGATGCGCGAACTGGTCGGGGATCGGGGCCCAGGCGAACATCGTCGCCTTGGGCGAGGGAATGGTCCAGCCGGCGCGGCCGAAGCTTTCGACCATCACGTCGCGGCGGGTGCGATAGACGTTGCGCACTTCCTCGATCACGTCGTCGGAGCCGTTTAGCGCCGCGGCCGCCGCCACCTGGATCGGCGTGAACGCGCCATAGTCGAGATACGACTTCACCCGCGTCAGCGCCGCGATCAGCCGCTCGTTGCCGACGGCGAAACCGACGCGCCAGCCGGGCATCGAGTAGGTCTTGGACATCGAGGTGAACTCGACCGTGATGTCCATCGCGCCTTCGACCTGCAGCACCGAGGGCGGCACCTCATCGTCGAAATAGATCTCGGAATAGGCGAGATCGGAGAGGATGAAGATCGAGTGCTCGCGACAGTACTTGACCACGTCCTTGTAGAAATCCAGCGACGCCGTGTAGGCGGTCGGATTAGCCGGGTAGTTGAGGATCAGCGCGATCGGCTTGGGGATCGAGTGCCGCACCGCCCGATCGAGCGCGCGCATGAAATTCTCGTCCGGCTCGGCCGGCATCGAGCGCACCACGCCGCCACTCATGATGAAGCCGAAGGCGTGGATCGGATAGGTCGGGTTGGGCACCAGCACCACGTCGCCGGGGGCGGTGATCGCCGCCGCCATGTTGGCGAAGCCCTCCTTCGAACCCAGCGTCGCCACCACCTGGTTGTCGGGGTTCACCTTCACGCCGAAGCGGCGGCCATAGTAGCTCGCCTGGGCCTTCCTGAGCCCCGGAATGCCCTTCGACGACGAGTAGCGGTGGGTGCGCGGGTCCTTCACCGTCTCCTGCAGCTTTTCGACGATGTGCTGCGGCGTAGGCATGTCGGGGTTGCCCATGCCGAGGTCGATGATGTCGACGCCGCTGGCGCGCAGCCTCGCCTTGATCGGATCGATATGCGCGAAGACGTAGGGCGGGAGGCGGCGGATGCGGTGGAAATCTTCGTTCATTGGAACCTCGGTGGACCCGCGACGCACCCGGAGTGCACGCAGCGCCTTCAGTGAGGCGCACATTATCGCGGAATTGTGGTTTTGACTCGGTTAAGCGGCCACTCTTCGTGGCCACGCGGCTCGTTTGGTTCCGCCCTCCCCAGCCGCATGGCGGCGCTCGGGGAGAGCTAGCGAGCGGCGGCGCTAGCGCACGCGAACACACCGGCAAAGCCGGCGGCTGCGATTGGCGCTGCTACTCCCTGAGTCATGTCAAAACCCTGATCGAGGATTGCCGAGCAATACCGGCGGTGGTGGGGCGTGGTCAAGAGGCCCGGGTGCCCACGCTGCCCGGGCACCTGTGATCGGCTGCGCTGCCGGCCCACGACCGGCAGCGCCGGACGAGCTCAGTTCACGGTGACAAGCGTCCACATGCCGGCTTGATAGTGTCCCGGGATGTTGCAGAACAGCATGTAAGTGCCGCTGTCGAGCGACAGGGTCAGGCTGCCGGAGTCGCCTGGATCGAGTTCGGAGACCTCGCCCAGATGCCCTGCGGCGTCCTCGTCGACACGGCTCTCGCCGTCCACGTATGGAAGCGGCTGGTTGGCGTCGGCGACCTTCACCACGAGCATCTCGTGCACGATGTCGCTGGAATTGTTCGTCACCTTGAAGGTGACTTCACCGGCGGGAACTTCGGTCTTGTCCGGGATTACATGCATGACGGCCGTGGCGTGGTCGCCCTTCATGGAGATGCCAAGGTCGGTGCCGAGGGGCGCCGCGGCACCAGCATCGGCAAGCGAGACGTTGACCGTCGACGTCGCGGCGAGCGCCGGCGCGGCCAGTCCCGCCACGGAAAGTGCGGAGACAAGCAGAAGCGACTTCACGGAAATCTTGAGCATACGAATTCCTCCTTGGGTGAATTGGCCCCAACCAAGGTCCTGCCGGCAACGGAAGTCGCGCCGGTTACGGACCTTCGCGTCGGCTAGCATCGTTTACTGACGGCAAGCTGAAGGCAGGCGCCTAATACAATAGACGGTTTCGACGCCCGGGCTAGCCTTTCACAGGCAGGTATCTAAGGAACTGGTCGGTGCTGGCCGACCATGAGAACTGCTCGGCATAGCTCCGGCAGCTCTCGCGCGGCACCTCCAGCGCCCTGAGCGCCGCAGCCTTGAGGTCGGTGTCAAGCACCCCGACCGGCGCGTCGCCGATGACGTCGATGGGTCCGGTCACCGGAAAGGCCGCCACCGGCGTGCCGCTCGCCAGTGCCTCGAGCAGCACGAGGCCGAACGTGTCGGTCTTCGATGGGAAGACGAAGACATCGGCGGAGGCGAACAGCCGCGCCAGTTCCTCGCCCTGTCTGGGGCCGAGAAAAACCACGTCGGGATAGTCCGCCTTCAGCTTCTCGAGGCTCGGGCCGCCGCCGACCACCAGCTTCGAGCCCGGCAGGTCGAGCCTCAGGAACGCCTCGATGTTCTTTTCCACCGACACCCGGCCGACATTGAGGAATACCGGCCCCGGATAGGGCAGCGGGCCGCGCTTGTCGGGATTGAACAGGGCGGTGTCGACGCCCTTCTGCCAGATCACCGCATTGGTGAAGCCGCGCTGCTCGAGCAGCGTCTTCAGGTGCGGCGTGCCGACGAGGCAATAGCGCGCCGCGCCGTGGAACCAGCGCAGGAACCGGTAGCTCCAGCGCAGCGGCACCGGGAGCCGGGCGCGGAGGTATTCGGGGAACTGGGTGTGGTAGGCGCTCGAAAACTCGAATCCGTGCTTGCGGCACCAGCGCCGCGCCATGATCCCGAGCGGTCCCTCAGTGGCGATATGGATGGCGTCGGCCGCCGCCGCCTCGATCCGCGCATAGACTGGCTTCATCAGCGTACGGCTCAGCCGGATTTCGCCATAGCCGGGCATGGGGAAGGTCTTGAACTCGTTGGGCGTCAGCAGCTTCACCGCAATGCCGCGCTTCTCCATCTCGCGGACCACCAGCTCGATCGAGCGCACCACGCCATTGATCTGCGGGTGCCAGGCGTCGGTGACGATAAGGACAGTCTTTGGCTGCGGCATCTGCTGCTCGTTCGAGGCGGCAATGGGTAGCGTGGACAAGCTTGCCCCGCAAGCAGGGGTTCCGCGCTGCGGTTGCGTGGGCTAAGGGACACCTCCAGTCTCACCCCACCTTGGGAGCGGCCGATGTCGATTCCGTTCCTTTCTCAGCGCGGCTGGCTCCGCTACCGCAGCGCTCCAAGGCGGCCGGGTGCGCATGACCTCGCGATCGCCCGCAACTTCCTCGACCCTGCCAGCGGACCCGAAGTACGCTACGAGGCGCTGTTCCGCTATTTCGTCGACGGCTTCCTTGCCGCAGCGACGCCCGATTTCGAGCGCGCGCAGTATCGTGGCATGGGCAGCAGACACGGCTATCGCGTCGCGGGCGTCGAGGGCTTTGCCCGTACGGCGCCGCTGTTCGCGGCGTGGATGGCCGGTGGTCGCGGCAGCACAATCGAAGGTCTCTCCAGCGGGCGCAGCGCCGACCTCGCGCAGATCCTCGCTTCCGGCTTCAGCGCCGGCTCCGATCCGGCCCACCCGGCATATTGGAGCGAGGTGCGCGACTTCAGCCAGGTGCAGGTCGAAGCGTCCGACATTGCGATCGCGCTTTGGATCAGCCGCGAAACGATCTGGCCCATGCTGACTGCGCGGGTGCAATCGAACCTTCTGACCTGGCTGCGGCGCGCAGCCGTCACAGAACACCCTGCCAATAACTGGCTGCTGTTCGGGGCGACCGCAGAGGCGGTGGTCGCGGCGCTCGAGGGGCGCGACCTCAGGTCGTCAGCCAACTACCAGCGGTTCAAGCAGTTCTATCTTGGCCATGGCTGGTTCTCGGACGCGGAGAAGCGGCGCGTCGTCGACTACTACAATGTCTGGGGCATCACCTATCAGCTGTGCTTCCTGCATCTGATGCAACCCGCGCTCGATCCCGCGTTCATACCCGGCGTCGTCCTGCAGTCGGCCGATCTCACCTCACATCTCATCAGCCCGCGGGGCGTTCCGATCATGGGGCGCAGCGTCTGCTATCGCACGGCGGCGTCGGCGCCGCTGGCCGTCGCCACGCTGCTGGATGCAACGCCCGAGCGGCTCGGTCTCGCCCGCCACGCCACCGATTGCGTCTGGCGCCATTTCATCACCAATGGGGCGCTGCGCGACGGCACGCTCACCCAAGGTTACCACGGCGACGATCCGCGCGTACTCGACAACTATTCCGGTCCAGGCAGCAGCCACTGGGGCCTCCGCTCCGTCATCCCCGCCCTGCTCCATCCTCGCGGCTCACCCTACTGGACTGTGCCCGAACAGACGCTGCCTGTGGAGCGGGGCGACTATCGGCTCGACCTGCCGGAGCTAGGCTGGATCATTGAAGGCGATCATGCCTCGGGTGATGTGCGCGTCGTCATCCCGGACAATGCCGGTCGACAACCCGCGCTAAAGCCCTACACGCTCCGGCATCGCCTCATGGAAGCGTACCGGCAGCAGGCGATGCGGCCGAACAACCACGATGCGGCTTATGGCGCCGAGTCCTATTCGGCGCTCGATCCCTTTCCGCTGAAGCGCTAGCGCAAAAGAAAAGGCCCGCAGCGGTGCGGGCCTTTCGGATTGTGCAAGAACTCGAAGCTTAGCGCTTGGAGAACTGGAACGAACGACGGGCCTTGGCCTTGCCGTACTTCTTGCGTTCCACCACGCGGCTGTCGCGCGTGAGGAAGCCGCCCTTCTTGAGCACGGCGCGCAGCTCGGGCTCGAAATAGGTCAGCGCCTTGGAGATGCCGTGGCGAACCGCACCGGCCTGGCCGGAGAGGCCGCCGCCGGAGACGGTGGCGACGACGTCGTACTGGTCCTTGCGGGCCGCGGCGACGATCGGCTGCTGCAGCACCATCTGGAGCACCGGGCGGGCGAAGAAGGCGTTGAACTCCTTGCCGTTGACGATGATCTTGCCGTTGCCCGGCTTGATCCAGACGCGGGCGATGGCGTTCTTGCGCTTGCCGGTGGCATAGGCGCGACCCTGCGCGTCCAGCTTCTGCTCATGCACCGGTGCGTCGGAAACGACGGCGGTGACGCCTGCGGCAGTGCCCAGGTCTTCGAGCGAATTGATGGTCTCGGCCATTACTTGGCCCTCACATTCTTGGAGTTGAACGAAGCGACGTCGAGCTTCACGGGCGCCTGGGCCTCATGCGGATGGGCCTCGCCGGCATAGACGCGGAGATTGCCGTACTGCTTGCGGCCGAGCGGGCCTTCCGGGATCATGCGGCGGACGGCGTTCTCGAGCACGCGCTCGGGGAAACGGCCCTCGAGCAGTTCGCGCTGCGTGCGGTCCTTGATGCCGCCGGGATAGCCGGTGTGCCAGAAGAACCGGCGCTGATCGAGCTTCTTGCCGGTCAGCTTCACCTTGTCGGCATTGATCACGACGACGTGGTCGCCGGTATCCATGTGCGGGGTGTAGGTCGGCAGGTGCTTGCCGCGGAGGCGCATCGCGATGATGGAGGCAAGGCGGCCCACCACCAGGTCCTTGGCGTCGATCAGGATCCACTTCTTCTGGATCTCGTCCGGCTTGGCCGTGTAGGTGCTCATTTCGTTTTCCTTGAAAGCGCGAGGAAGGAAACCCTGCCCCGTATTCGTGGCGCGGATATACGGAGACAGCAGGAGAGCGTCAAGCTGAAAGATTTTGTGATGTGGATTCAATGGCTTGCGTCGTTGGTATTATTATACCACATTATAAGCTATTGATTTCATTACATGTCCCGCCCACTCGATGTCATCCCAGCGAAAGCTGGAGCCATTTCACCGCTTGCGCCTGCCGGATAGTTGGATCCGAGCTTTCGCTGGGATGACACCGAGTATGAGGGCGCGCTTGACGCTCACCCCCCGCCGCGGCGTCCCGTCGGCCAGGTACCCCGTCACCGCTCCGGCCAGCATGAAGGCCAGGGCCTGGTGCCCCAGCGCCAGCGAGATCGGCACCATCGAGACCAGCGTCGCGATCCCCAGCACCACCTGCAGCCCGATCAGCGCCGCGATGCGTGGCAGCCAGCCGTGGACGCCGCCGAACCCGCCGTGCCGCGACTGCCGCCACAGCAGCCAGCCGGCATAGATCACCACGGCATAGGCGATCATCCGGTGGATGAACTGCACCGTCAGCGCATTCTCGAACAGGTTCTTCCAGAACGGATCGATGACATCGAGGCCGCGTGGAATCAGGGCTCCGTCCATCAGCGGCCAGGTGTTGTAGCCCATCCCGGCATCGAGCCCGGCGACGAACGCCCCAGCGACGATCTGCAGCATGATCATCCCGAGCATCCCCCAGACCGGCCACCCCACCACCCCTCCCGCCGCCTTCGCCGGCTCAAGCCGCCGTGCCACCCAGATCAGCGCGATGAACAGCAGCGAAGCCGCGAACAGGTGCGCCGCCAGCCGGTACTGCGACACCGAGGTCAGCTCGGACAGGCCGGAGGACACCATCCACCAGCCCAGGAAACCCTGGAACCCGCCGAGCACGAACAGCCCGCCGAGCGGCGCCGCGAGGCTCCAGTTGAACCGCTTCTGGAACAGGAACACCACGAACGGCACGGCGAAGGCGAAGCCGATGAAGCGGCCGAGGAAGCGGTGTGCCCATTCCCACCAGAAGATCGACTTGAAATCCTCGATCCCCATCCACGAGTTCTGCACCCCTTGCGGGATCTGCCTGTAGGCCTCGAACTCGGCCTGCCAGTCGGCATCGGTCAGCGGCGGGATGGTGCCCGAAATCGGCTTCCACGAGGTGATCGACAGCCCGGACTCGGTGAGCCGCGTCGCCCCGCCCACCACCACCATGGCGAGCACCAGCAGCGCGATGCAGTAGAGCCAGATGCGCACCGGCTTCAGCCGGTCGCCGGCGACAAGTGCTGGTGTGGCGGTTTGTTCGGTTGCGCTGAGGGCCAAGATGCGATCCTTTTGCCCGGAACTACTCCCGGCAGCGGACCGATACAATGGCCCCCAATGCCGCATCCGACAACGGCGAAGCCATGACCCAGTCCAACCGCAAGCTCCTCGGCCTCGTGCTCGTGCTGCTCTCGCTCCTCGTCTGGTCGGTGCTCGGCATGTGGATCTACATGAGCTTTCTCGGCGCCGCCGCCTGGTGGCTGCTCATCGGCTTCTTCGCCGTGATGGGCATGGGCTGGTTCTTCCCGGCAACCTGGATCATCCGGTGGATGTCGAAGCCGGACCCTTGAGGGGCTGGTGGCTCCGCACCCCCACCCTCAATCCCTCCCCACA
>NZ_JAQGJL010000041.1 GCF_028290645.1 Devosia sp.
TAGAAGATGCCGCCGATGCCGAGGGGCTCCTTGCGGTGGGGGAGGTAGAAGAACTCGTAGCACCAGGCCTTGTACCGGCCGTAGTCGACGCTGGGGTGCGAGGTGCAGGCCGCCTGCATGGCGGCGTGGAAATCGCGGCTGTCCGGATCGTCCTGGGTGCGGCGCCGGTCGAGCACCGGGGTGAGGTCGCCGCCGCCGCCGAACCACGACTTGGCGGTGACCACCATGCGGGTGTTCATGTGGGCGGCCGGAACGTTGGGGTTCCAGGGGTGGGCGATGAGCGAAATGCCCGACGCCCAGAAACCTGCGCCTTCCTCGGTGCCCGGCATCTGCCTGGCGAATTCGGACGAGAAGTGGCCGTGGACGGTGGAGATATGGACGCCGATCTTTTCGAAGACGCGGCCGTGCATGACGCTCATCTCGCCGCCGCCGCCTTCGGGGCGGGACCAGGCATCGCGCACGAAGCGGCCGGGAGCGTGGTCGGCGAGAGGGCCGGCGACCGTGTCCTCGATGGCTTCGAGGGCGGCGCAGAACCGGTCGCGCAGGGCGCGGAACCAGGTCGCGGCCAGTTCCTTCTTCGATTCGATGTCGGCGGGCAATGTCATGTCAGGGCTGCAAAACCATTGGTCTGTCGCAGCGCCTCCCCTAGCACGAGGCTGCCAGCCACGGCCACGTTGAGCGAGCGCATATCTTGTCGCATCGGGATGCGGACCCGGAGGTCCGCGTCGGCGGCAACGGCGTCGGGGACGCCGGCGGTTTCGCGGCCGAGGAGGAGGAGATCGCCGGGCAGGTAGCTCACCGCGTAGGCCGAGGCGGAAGATTTGGTACTCAGCAGCACCAGCCGGCGGCCGGCGCTGCGGCGCCAGGCGTCGAAATCGGCGGAGCTGTCGTGCTCGGTGAACCGGGCGTGCTCGAGATAGTCGAGGGCGCCGCGGCGGATGGAGCGCGGCGAGAACTGGAAGCCGGTCGGGTGGATGATGTGCACATGCACGCCGAGGCAGGCGCCGAGGCGGAGCAGGGTACCGGTGTTCTGTGCAATATCGGGCTGGTACAGCGCCAGGTCGACCGCCATGATTGCTGACCTCCGCGGTTGGGCTTCGCGGCGGTTGCTATAGTGTCGCATTGGGGGAAAGTCACCCTGTCTCCGGCTGGACAAGCCCCATCGGGAGTGTCAAAAGAACGCCCAAATCACGCGCCGTTGAGGGCGGGGGTTGGCCATGGCTCGCGTGCAGCCGCCAACAGGCACCGAGGCGCTGATCAAGACACAACAGACGGAAGCTTACCTTGGCGACGCAATCCAATCCGGCACTACAGGACGCCCCGCAAGCGGGACGGCGCGATTTTCTCTACATCGCGACAGCCGCCGTGGGCGCAGTGGGCGTGGCAGGGGCCGTATGGCCGCTGATCAACCAGCTCAACCCCGACGCCTCGGTGCTGGCGCTGGCCAGCATTGAGTTCGACCTGTCGGGGATCGCGACCGGGCAGTCCGTCACGATCAAGTGGCGCGGGCTTCCGGTGTTCGTGCGCAATCGCACGCCGGAGGAGGTCGCCGCGGCGCTGGCCGTGCCGATGTCGGACCTCAAGGATCCGCAGACCGACCAGGAACGCACCAAGGCTGGTCACGAGCAGTGGCTGATCATGATCGCCAACTGCACGCACCTGGGCTGCATCCCGGTGGGCGAGTCGGGCGAGTTCGGCGGCTGGGCCTGCCCCTGCCACGGCTCGCAGTTCGATACTGCCGGCCGCATCCGCAAGGGCCCGGCGCCCACCAACCTGGTGGTGCCGCCGTATGAATTCATTTCCGACACGCTCGTGCAGATCGGTTGAGGGGACGCGTCAGAATGGCTCACGAATCCAGCTACGTCCCCGGTAACTTCGTCGAGAAGTGGATCGACGACCGCCTGCCGATCATCCGGTGGTCCAAGGAACACCTGATGGACTACCCGACGCCGAAGAACCTCAACTACTGGTGGACGTTCGGCGCCATCCTCGCGTTCATGCTCGCGGTGCAGATCATCACGGGCATCGTGCTCGCCATGCACTACACCCCGCAGATCGGCCTCGCCTTCGACTCGGTGGAGCATATCCGCCGCGATGTGAACGGCGGCCGCATCATCCAGTCGGTGCATGCCACCGGCGCTTCGATGTTCTTTGCGGCGATGTATATCCACATGTTCCGCGGGCTCTATTTCGGCTCGTACAAGGCGCCGCGCGAGGTCATCTGGATCCTCGGCGTGCTGCTGTTCGTGCTCGTGGTCACCACCGCGTTCATGGGCTACGTGCTGCCGTGGGGCCAGATGAGCTTCTGGGCGGCAACGGTGATCACCAACATCGTGGGCGCGATCCCGGTGATCGGCACGCCGATTCTCGAGCTGTTGCGTGGCGGGTTCGCCGTCGACAACGCGACGCTCAACCGCTTCTTCTCGCTGCACTACCTGCTGCCGTTCGTCATCGCGGCGGTGGTGGCGCTCCATATCTGGGCGCTGCATGTGCCGGGCAACAACAACCCCATCGGGGTCGAGGTGAAATCGAGCCGCGAGACGGTTCCGTTCCACCCCTACTACACGATGAAGGACCTGTTCGCGGTCGTGGTGTTCTGCATCCCGTTCGCCTGGTTCGCGTTCTTTGCGCCCGACATCCTCGGCCATCCCGACAACTACATCATGGCCAACAGCCAGGTGACCCCGGCGCATATCGTGCCCGAATGGTACTTCCTGCCGTTCTACGCGATCCTGCGCGCCATCGACTTCAACATCCTGTTCATCGATTCGAAGCTTGGCGGCGTGATCTTCTTCGCCGGGGCGATCCTGGTGCTGTTCGTCGTGCCGTGGCTCGATACCTCGAAGGTGCGCTCGGGCACGTTCCGGCCGATCTTCAAGTGGTTCTTCTGGCTGTTCATCGCGAACTTCGTGTTCCTGACCTGGCTCGGTTCGGCGCCGGCCGAGGGCATCTACGTACTGCTGTCCAAGGTCGCCACCGCCTACTACTTCATCTACTTCCTCATCGTGCTTCCGCTGCTCGGACGCTTCGAGACGCCGCGGCCGCTGCCGACGTCGATCTCGGAAGCCGTGCTGGCCAAGCACGAATCGCCAGTGACGGCCCAGCCCGTCACGGCGTCGCACTGAGCCCGGGGCCCAACGCCAATGATCAAGACCAAAAGCATTATCGGCGCCCTGCTGGTGAGCATGCTGTTCGCCGCTGTTCCGGCCGTGGCGCAGGAAGCGGCGCACGCCACGCCCGAGATCCAGAAGGAACAGTGGAGTTTTTCGGGGCCGCTCGGCACCTTCGACCGCGACCAGCTGCAGCGCGGCTTCCAGGTGTTCAGGGAGGTGTGCTCGAGCTGCCATTCGGCGCGGCTCCTCGCCTTCCGCAATCTCGGCGAACCGGGCGGACCCGAGTTCACCGAGGGCCAGGTGAAGGCGCTGGCGGCCGAGTACCAGATCACCGACGCCGATGGCGTCAAGCGGCCGGGTATTCCGGCCGACCACTGGCCGGCGCCGTTTGCCAACGACCAGGAGGCGCGTGATGCCAATGGCGGGGCGCTGCCGCCGGATATGTCGGTGCTGGCCAAGGCGCGCGGCACGACGCAGCCGTTCCCGTGGTGGATTCTCAACTACTTCACGGCCTATTCCGAGGGCGGCCCGGACTATATCCACGCGCTGCTCAACGGCTACGGGACGCCGCCGGCGGGCACCGAGATCCCCGAGGGCAAGTACTACAACGCCGTGTTCCCGGGACACGCCATCGGCATGGCGCCGCCGCTCAGCGATGGCGCGGTGACCTACGAGCAGACCGAGGGCGCCAGCGTGCCGCTGACCGTCGACCAGTACTCGCGGGACGTCGCGTCGTTCCTAATGTGGGTGGCGGAACCGCACCTCGCCTCGCGCAAGGAAGCCGGGTTCCAGGTCATCATCTTCCTCGTCGTCTTCGCCGGGCTGATGTATCTGGTGAAGCGCCGGCTCTGGGCGAGCGTGGCGCACTGAGCGCTGCCGCTTCGCTGACCTCTCCAAAGGGCCCTGCGGGGCCCTTTGTCGTTTCCGTGTCTTGCGGTTGCCGGCCGCATCGTCGATATTCGCGATCGAACGCGGGCAGGATTTGCGCTTCCTGGAATCGCACTGCCGTTCCAAATTATGGTTTGTTGCGAAATCGAACCGGAAGAGTCTGCACCTTTCCTGATTTCGCTCCGTCGAGGAGGCCCCAGATGTCGATCATTCGCACCGCCGTAACGGCCGCAGCGCTTGCCCGTACGGTGATCGGGCACCCGATGGTGCGCGCCGGTATCGCGGCGGCGCCGCTGCTGCTGACCCCGAAGGTGAAGGCGGCCGCGCGAGGCGCGGCGCTGACCACGGCCTACAGGGCCGGCGTGGTGGCGCGAAAGATCGTCGACAGCGCGCGGCGCTAGCGGCGCTCGGCCCAGCCAGGGCCGGTTCGATTCGATACTCAATCCCCCGTCAACAGCCGCAGCGCGTTCATGCTCGACCTCAAATCGCTCGTCCGCTCGATCCCCGACTATCCGAAGAAGGGGATCATTTTTCGCGACATCACCACACTGATCGAGAACCCCGCCGGGTTCCGCGAGAGCGTGGAGCGACTCGCGGCGATACATCGCGATCTCGGGATCACCCATGTGGCCGGGATCGAGGCGCGCGGCTTCATCTTCGGGGCGGGCGTGGCGATCGCGCTGGGCGTGGGGTTCATCCCGGTGCGCAAGAAGGGCAAGCTGCCGGGCGAGACGATCGGGCAGAACTATGCGCTCGAGTATGGCGTCGACACGATCGAGATCCATGCCGACGTCATCGGGGCAGGGGACCGGGTGCTGCTGGTGGACGACCTGATCGCCACCGGCGGCACGGCGTTGGCGGCGGTGTCGCTGCTGCGGCGGACCGGGGCGGAGGTGGCGCATTCGGGGTTCGTGATCGACCTGTTCGACCTGGGCGGCGCCGACAAGCTCAGGGAGGCGGGCGTCGCGGTCGAGGCGCTGATCCCATTCGAGGGGCATTGAGCCCCATTACACGACGCGCAGGCGGCGAGACACCACGCCGAGACGGCGGCGCCAGCCGCTGACGCGGTCGCGGCCGGCGGTCTTGGCTGCATACAGCGCTTCGTCGGCGCGCCCGACGAGATCGGCGGCACTGCGCTCGGTCTCACCGGGGGCGTAGGAGGCGATGCCGAGGCTGACGGTGACATGGCCGATGCGGCTCGCCCGATGAGGCAGCGCCATGTCCTTGAGGACACCTCGGTACTGGTTGGCGAGGTGGTACGCCGACTCCGCGTCGACCTCGGGCAGCATGACAAGGAACTCCTCGCCGCCGAAGCGGGCAACGAGGTCCGAGGGGCGGCGGAACACCTGGCCGAGGCCCTGGCTCACGGCCTTCAGGCAGGCGTCGCCCGCGAGGTGCCCGTAGGTATCGTTGTAGGCCTTGAAGTGATCGATATCGAGCAGGATGACGCTGAGGGCGGAGCCGGTACGCAGGCTGCGGGCGATCTCGATCTCGATGCGCTGGTCAAGGGCGCGGCGGTTGACCAGCCCGGTCAGGGCATCGGTGGTGGCTTCCTGGCGCAGCTGCTCGGCGACGCTCAGCAGCTCGAGCTCGGTGCGCTTCAGGCTGGTGATGTCGGAGACGACGGCCATCGAGACGCCATCGGGCGAGGGACGGGTCGAGACGCGCAGCCAGGTGCCGTTGAAGAGGTGTATCTCCTCCTCGGTATCGCGGTAGAGGGATGCGGCGATCCTGTCGATCCAGGCGGAGGTTTCGGCCGGCGTGACGCCGACCTGTTGCTCGTGGCGCGCGACGGCGGTAGCGAGGATGTCGCGGAACAGGGCGCCGGGCACGCGCACATCGGAGGTGAGCGGGAAGAGCTGCTGGTAGCGCGCGTTGCAGAACAGCAGCCGGCCGGTGTGATCGTACATCGCGACGCCGTCCGACATCTGCGCCATGGCGAAGGAGAGGACGCGCTGGCGCTCGTCGAGCTCGATCTCGAGCCGTTTCTGGGTGGTGATGTCGCGATTGTGAGTGATGACGCCGATGCGACGCCCCTGGTGATCGACAAGCGGGACTTCGAGCGTCTGCAGCCAGGTGGTGGTGCCATCGGGGAGGCGCAGGGCCTGCTGGAACTCGTTCGGACCGGCGGGCGGCGGCGCGGCGACGTCTGGATCGCTGGTCAGAGGGGGCGTTGCGGTGCGGAAGGCATCGGGCAAACGGCCGATCATGGCAGCGGGGCGGGGAGCGCCGAAGAGACTTGCGGTGGCCGGGTTGGCGGCGAGAAAGCGGCCACCGAGGTCCCTGACGCTGATGCTGTCGGGGAGCGTATCGAGCACCTCGCGATAGATCTGGTTCTCGCGCCGGGCGGCGCGCAGTTCTTCGTCGTGGCCGAGGGCGAGGCCGGAGAGCAGGACGGAAAAGAAGAGCAGCGTCCACGAGCCGTAACCCACGTTCGCATTTATCAGCGCCGCTCCGAGCAGTCCGACGGCGCAGGTGGCCAGCGCGAGGGCGATCGAATGCCAGCGCGCGGTGCGCTGCCCGCGCCAGCGCAACCACAGGTGGCCGAGGGTGCCGACGATGATGACGAGGACTACCGCAAGGACACCCGACGGCGCCCCGGCGCCACCCACCCAAAGCCGATAGGCGATGGCCAATCCGGCGGCGATCAAGGCAGCAATGGGCCCGCCGAAGAAGGCGGCAAGGACGAGCAGGCAGGTGCGCAGATCGAAGAAGACGCCCGGCGCGAAATGCACCGGGAACAACATGTTGACGATGGCGCCGACGCCCATCAGGACGCCGAAGGCCGCCTGGACGGCGCGCGGCCCGAAGTGCTCGAAGATGTCGCGCAGTTGCGTCCAGACGCTTACGAAGAATGCGACCACAGCCACATTGGTCATCAGGCTGTACCAGGGCGATTCCATGGTTCGCGCGAGACCTCGCTAACGGACGACTACAGTGTCCCGATGCCAGTATGCTTTTGTGCGCATAAGGAAGACCTAAAGCGTTGAATACAAAACATCGCTGCCGGTAAGTGTTTGTTCGTGCCGTCCAGCGCCAACGTGTCGGATCCCGGGACGCCCCGGCCGGGTGGCCGGGGCGCTTCGGTCATTGGCGCTTGCCGTTGGGCGGGACCGGCAGGGCGGGCCTTGCCGGTTCTGTCGCGGGCGGCGCCGCGGCCTTCAGCTTTCGCGCCGGCAGGTACGCGTCGGCGCCGGGTTTGCCGGTCCAGTTGGCCTTGTTGACCGGGACAGGGCGTTGGTAGGTCATGAATTTGGGCATGAGCAATCTCCTTGCCCGCCGCGACGCATTCACGCGCGAACGGGCCCAAGATGCGGCGCGACGTCGGAGCGAAGCTCCGGCGGGGTCCGCGGGTTGGCGATGGGGTTCAGAGGGAGATTGGACGCCAGGGACGTCGGGACAGAGCAGTTCTTAATGGTCGCGCGATCGAACCGGAAAAGCCTGCGACCTTTCCTGATCACGCTCCGCCCGTCATCTGGAGCATTGCTGGGGCCGGCATCCGTGCATCGTCCGCCGCACGCAAGGCGTGGGAGGGGATGGCTCGGGCGTCCGCAACAGGGCTCAGATCATTTTCGGGCGACACTCCTCTTGGAAGGGCGGCTGTTTAGCGCTGCGGCGAGAGGAGGTCAAGGAGTCGTAAGACGGCCTTCCCGGGAAGGCACTGGCTGGGAAGCCGCGGTGCTGCAGCACACTCGCCGGGATGTCGCCTCGCCGCGCCCGAACGCTGGTCGGCGTCAGGTGCGGGGGGTGCAGGTTAGGACGTTCTTTTCGGCGGTGTAGAGCTGCAGGACGTCCTTGCCGGCGCCATCGAAGCCGAGGATGGCGCTGGTGATGCCGGCGCCGGCGACGAGGTTGCCGTCGAGGAAGGTGACGCCGTTGGAGGCCATCTCGACTGTCCCGGTGCCAGAGGCGGTGCTGCCGTAGTTGGCCGAGGCGTAGCCGTAGGAGCCGGCGTAGATGGTGAGGAGGCCGGCGCGCTTGCCGTCGATGATGGCGCGGCAGCCCCAGTTTCCCTCGGCGCCGGCGCCGGTCAGCGATTGCGCTGCGGCGGGCGTGACGAGGAGCGCAAGGGCGGCAAACGCGATGGCGTGACGCATGGGGTCGATCAACTCCGTTGGGCGAGCAACTTCCCCAATACGGGGATTTTGGTCAACGCCTCCAGAACCCTTAAGTGCGGCGGCATTTTGAAGTCGCGCAGCTTCGAGAATCCGACGAGTTCGGCATGATAGACCTTTTCGCCGCGCTGGTTGACTGCATCGATGCTGTTGAAGAGCAGGCCCCATCCGGGAATCGAGTTGGAGGGGCGCTTGCCGGTGACGGTGAGCGTGTAGGTGACGGTGTCGCCAGGGCGGACGGGCGAGGTGAATTCCATCTTGTTGACGCCGGGAGAGGGGCCTGAGACGCCCGGTTCCTGGCCGAGGCCGCGCAGGCGGACTTCCTCGGCCTCGAGGGCGTCAACCATCCTGCGATGCCCGACGAGGACCGTGTGCCAGCCGGAGGCGACGGGGCCGCCGAAATGGCTATGCGCGGCGGCGGCGGGATCGACATGGAAATATTGCGGATCGTATTCGCGGCCGAAGGCGAGGATCTCGGCTTCGGTGAAGGTGTGGCTGCCGAGCGGAAAGGGCTCGTCGATGGTGATGTCTTCGAACCAGCGGGTCACGTCTTGACCTCACCGGTTGGCGGCTGCCCCTCACCCCGAAGGGGAGAGGGGGCGATGGTTCCGTGTTCGACGTCGTAGGGCTGCTCGGGCGTGGGCTGGGTGCCGGTCTCGGGATCGCGAGTCTCGACCAGGTTGGCGAGGCGCATGCTCATCACCGGCTGGCCCTTCTGGTTCCTGACGTCGAGGTCGATGGCGACGATGCCCCATTGCGGGTGGTGGCGGGAGCGGCGGAGGTCGGCGATGGTGGCGGTGGCCCATATCGTGTCGCCCTTCATCACCGGCTTCTTCCACTTGAGATCAGAAAAGCCGAGGCCGCCGGCCGAGGCGATCTTGTTGAGGAAGCCATCGCCGAGGAGGCGCAGGGTGAGCGCCGCGGTCTGCCAGCCGGAGGAGGCGAGGCCGCCGAGAAGAGATTTCTTCGCCGCCGCCTCGTCGAGATGGAAGGGGAAGGGATCGTACTCCCGGGCAAAGGAGATGATCATTTCCTTGGTGACGAGGGTCGAGCCGAGATTGATGGTCTCGCCGACGACGAGATCCTCGAAATGGCGGCGGTCGGCAGTGACAGGGTTCATCGTGGGTTGACGTATACGTCCCCCTGCGGCCGGGGTGCAAGCGATGGGGGCACCGGTGCCCGCCACCACGTTTCGCATGCTCCCCCTTAACCCGCCACGCGGGCAAGGATCAGGCGACGCCCCAGATCAGGGCCACGCTGACGAGGCCGCAATGGAGGACGAAGCTGAGGGTGAACAGGCCGATCAGCCAGACCGGCAGGCGGCGGGTGGCGTCGGCGGCGATTACACCGATCCACAACAGCAGCGCCACCGCGCCGATGATCAGCGCGAAGATCACGACGAACCAGCCGCCGAGCATGTTGGCGATGCTGAGGATCACCGGGGTCAGGGCGGAGGCCACGAACGGGCCGGCGAGCCACAGCGCCTGCTTCTCGCGCCAGGCGCAAGCAAGGATGACGCCGAGCACCAGCAATGCGAGTCCCACCGCGGGCACGATCGTGAAGCTGTTGACGCTGCCGCCAAGAAGCGAAACCGGTCCGCCGAAATACGACGTCACCATGGGCCACCAAGAGCCGAAGAGCTGGTCAAACATTATTGGGCCAATTATTCCCTGGACAGGTGAGTGGGCCTCGCAACGGGAGGCAAATAGCTTTGGTGCGCAGCCCACAAGGGCGTCGCCAATAATGCTTCATTGGAGCGATTCTTTGCCGCTGGCGAGAGGGCGCTAGGTGTTGAACTTGAACAGCATCACGTCGCCGTCCTTGACGACATATTCCTTGCCTTCATCGCGGGCCTTGCCCGCTTCCTTGGCGGGGACTTCGCCGCCCAGGGTGACGAAGTCATCGTAGCCGATGGTCTGGGCGCGAATGAAGCCGCGCTCGAAATCGGTGTGGATGACGCCGGCGGCCTGCGGGGCGCGGTCGCCCTTGTGGATGGTCCAGGCGCGGGTCTCCTTGGGGCCGACGGTGAAATAGGTCTGGAGGCCAAGCAACTGGTAGGCTTCGCGGATCAGGCGATTGAGGCTTGGCTCGTGGAGGCCGAGGGTTTCGAGGAACTCGGCCTGCTCGGCATCGGGCAACTGGGCGAGCTGGCTCTCGATCTCGGCGGAAATGACGATCACCGCGGCATTGTGCTGCCTGGCGTATTCCTCGACCTGCTTGGTCATGGCGTTGCCGGTGGCGGCGGACTCCTCGTCGACGTTGCAGACGTAGAGGGCGGGCTTCGAGGTCAGGAGCTGCAGCTCGTTGAAGGCTTTCTCCTCGTCGGCGGAGCGCTGGACGAGGCGGGCCGACTTGCCGTCGCGCAGCAGCACCAGCGAGCGGTCGATCAGGTCGAGCGTCAGCTTTGCTTCCTTGTCGCCGCCCTTGGCTTTCTTCTCGACGCCATTGCGGCGCTTCTCGAGGCTTTCGAGGTCGGCGAGCATCAGCTCGGTCTCGACCACTTCGGCGTCGGCGAGCGGATCGACCTTGTTGGCGACGTGGATGATGTTACCGTCCTCGAAGCAGCGCAGCACGTAGGCGATGGCATCGCATTCGCGGATATTGGCGAGGAACTGGTTGCCGAGGCCCTCGCCCTTGGACGCGCCTTTCACGAGGCCGGCGATATCGACGAAGCTCATTTTGGCGGGGAGGATCTGGGCGGACTTGCCGATCTTCGCGAGCTTGACGAGGCGGCCGTCGGGAACGGCGACTTCACCGACATTCGGCTCGATGGTGCAGAACGGGAAGTTGGCGGCCTGGGCCGCGGCGGTGCGGGTCAGCGCATTGAAGAGCGTCGACTTGCCCACATTGGGCAGGCCGACGATGCCCATCTTGAAACCCATGACAGTCTCCGGAAATCTTTGCGCCTCACATCGGGTGATCGGGCGCGGAAGTCAATTGGTGTTCGCCGCGGGGCCGGAGGCTGTGGACCCCCACCCCTGTCCCCTCCCCCTAAACAAGGGGAGGGAGACCCAAACACCGAGATCGCGGCAAGCGTCTCCCTCCCCATGTTTAGGGGGGACAGGGGTGGGGGTCCACAGGCACCGGCCCTGTAATCAGTCCTTCTTGCCGAACAGCTTCTTCAACATGTCGGCCATCGGGCCGGTTTCGGGAACCTGGGCTTGGGGCTGGGTCGGGCGGGCGGCGCGGATGTGGCTTTGGGCCGGGGCTTTCTTGCGGGTGGGATCGGCGGTGTCGGGCCGCTGGGCGCGCTCGGCCCCGTCGCCCTGCACGGCGAGGGCGAGCTTGTTCATGAGGCCGTTGTCGTCGCCCTTGACGATCATCGCGGCGTTATCGGCCACGGCGTCGAGCAGGGGGACGAGCCAGGCCTGCTCGGCCCTGGAGAAATCGCCGAGGACGTGCGGCATCACCAGGTCCTTGTGGCCCGGGTGGCCGACGCCGAGGCGGATGCGGCGATAGCCCAGCCCGATCTGCGGGTCGATGGAACGCAGCCCATTGTGGCCGCCATTGCCGCCGCCGACCTTGACGCGGGTCTTGCCGGGGGCAAGGTCGATCTCGTCGTAGAGGACGGAGACGTCGGTGGGGCCGAGCTTGTAGAACTTGGTGGCGGCCTGGACGCTGTCGCCCGAGGAATTCATGTAGGTCTGCGGCTTCAGCAGCAGCACCTTTTCGCCGTCGATCGTGCCTTCGGAGATCAGCCCCTGGAACTTCTCGCGGAAGCCGGGGAAGTTGTGACGGCGCGCGATGGCGTCGACGGCCATGAAGCCGATATTGTGGCGGTTGTGGCGGTACTTGTCCCCGGGATTGCCGAGGCCGACGATGAGGTGCATCGGCTAACTTCCAGGCAGCAGGGCAGGGTGGGGAGCGGACCGAGGCCCGCTCCCGAAGAGCTTACTCTTTGGCTTCGCCGTTCTCGGCAGCCGGAGCAGCCTCGGCAGTACCTTCCTCGGCTTCCTCGGCCTTGAGGCCCGACGGAGCGACGATGGTGGCGATGGTCAGGTCGTCCTCGTGGCTGTGGTCGGTCGCACCGGCCGGCAGCTGGATCGAGGACATGTGGACGCTGTCGCCGACATCAAGGCCGGTGAGATCGACGACAATCTCCTCGGGGATGTGATCGGCGTCGACGGTCAGGTCGAGCGTGTGGTGAACGATGTTCAGCACGCCGCCGCGCTTGATGCCCGGGGAGCCTTCCTCGTTGATGAACTTCACGTGCACCTGGACATTGAGCTTGGTGCCCTTGCCGACGCGCAGGAAGTCGACATGCAGCGCCTTGTCCTTGACGACATCGAGCTGGTAGTCGCGCGGAATGACCCGGTGCTTCTCGCCATCGACGTCGAGGGTGACGATATGGGAGAGGAAGCCGCCGGCGTAAATGCGCTTCATGGCTTCGTTGTAGGAGATGGTGATCGGAAGCGGGGGCTTCTTGTCGCCATAGATGACAGCAGGGATGAGCCCCTCACGACGCAGTGCACGAGCGGCCCCCTTGCCCACCCCGCTCCGCGCCTGAGCCTTGAGCTCCGTAGCAGCAGTAGCCATTGAATGATCCATTCATGGGTTGGTGTGAGCGATGATGGTCAAAGCTCACGCACCCGTCCTCCAGGGGTGACGGGTGCTTCATGGCGGTGCGTATAGGGGAAACGGGGATTTGGGGCAAGGGATTGTGGGGCTGCCGGTGGCCGGGCCTTTGCGGCTGGTGGCTGTGGACCCCCCACCCCTGTCCCCTCCCCGCAAGAATGGGGAGGGAGACGAAAGCACCGGCCGCGGTTCGGGGGTCTTCCTCCCATGTTTAGGGGGAGGGGCGGGGGTCCGCAGCCGCCGGGTTTCAGGATTTCACGCGTCAGCGAGTTTGGCGATCTGCCCCTGCAGGTAGTGTCGCACCGCGGTATCGGTGGTGAGTCCGAGGGCCAGCGTCAGGGCCTCGCGGGCTTCGTCCTTCCTGCCGGCGCGGGCGAGGAGGTGGCCGCGGGCGGCCCAGTGGGGCTGGTAGTCGGCCATGCGCTTGTCGGCGGCGAGCGGTTCGATGGCGGCGAGGGCGGCGGCGGGGCCTTCGAGTTCGGCCAGCGCCATGGCCCGGTTGAGGGCCACGACCGGGGAGGCGCTGAGCGCCAGCAGGTGATCGTAGAGCGCGAAAATGGCCGGCCAGGTCTCGGCGCCAAGGGTGCGGCGCGCAACATGGGCCGACTGGATGGCGGCCTCGATCTGGTAGCGGCCGGAGGGGCCGCCAGCATTGGCGGCCCGCAGCAAGGCCTCCGCGAGGCCAATCTGCGAGTCGTCCCAAAGACTTGTGTCCTGCTCCTCGAGCGGCACATAGGCGCCGTCGGGCGAACGGCGGGCGGCGCGGCGCGCCTCGGTGTAGAGCATCAGGGCGAGGACGCCCTTGGCCTCCGGCTCGTCGGGGAGGAGCGAGACGACCAGCCGGCCGAGCCAGATGGCCTCGTCGGCCAGCGCGGCGGAAGCGGCGTCGCCAATCTCGGCCCAGCCCTTCGCATAGGCGGCGTAGATGGCGTCGAGCACGGCATCGAGGCGCTCGGGCAGCTCCTCCTTGTCGGGGATCGCGAAGGGGATGCCGGCATCCTTGATGCGGGTTTTGGCGCGAACCAGCCGCTGGCCCATGGTGGCGGGTGGGATGAGGAAGGCGGCGGCGATGTCGATGGCGGTCAACCCAAGGATGGTCTGGAGGATCAGGGGCGCCCGCATGCCGCGTTCGATCGCCGGGTGGGCGCAGGCGAACATCAGGGCGAGGCGGCGGTCGGGGATTTCGTCCGGGGTCTCGGCGGCGGCTTCGATTTCATCGGCCATCATGATCAGATGCTCCTCGCCGGCCCGCCGCGTGGTGCGGCGGCGCAGCGCGTCGGTCTGCCGCCGGCGGGCGACCGTCAGCAGCCAGGCATCGGGATTGTGCGGCACGCCTTCCACCGGCCACATGCGGAGCGCGGCGGCGAAGGCCTCGGCCAGCGCATCCTCGGCGCCGGCGACGTCGCGGGTGCGGGCGGCGAGGAAGGCAACGAGGCGGCCGTAGCTCTCGCGAGCCACCCGCTCGGCGGCGCGGGCGGCGTCGTTCCCTTCCATGCGCACGTTACGAGCCCTGGCCCCGAAGGCTCGGGTCCGGCCGGGGGTAGGTCGTTGCCAGCGGGCGGATCTCGATCGAGCCGTATCTGGAACTCGGGCAGCGCTTGGCCCAGACGATGGCCTCCTCGAGGTCGGGCACGTCGATGAGGAAATAGCCGGCCAATTGCTCCTTGGTGTCGGCATAGGGGCCGTCGAGGACGTCGGTCTTGTCGCCGGCGGAGCGGACAGTGGTCGCCGCCGAGGCCGGCTGCAGGCGCTCGCCTGCGCTCATGCCGGACCCGGCCTTGGCGAGGGCCTCGTTGAAGGCCGCATAGTCGGCCCAGAGCTCCTTCTGCGGGGCGTTGGCGAGGGCGGTCTCGTCGTGGTGGATCAGCATCATGTATCGCATGGTCGGACGGGTCCTCAGCTTACGGCTTGCTTGACGAGTTCGGCGATCCGCTTCTCGTCGGCCGCGGTGAGCCGCAACAGGGCGTAGCTGGTGGGCCACATGTTGCCGTCGTCGAGCCTCGCGGCCTCGTTGAAGCCGAAGGTGGCGTAGCGGGCCTTGAACTTGTTGGCGTCCTGGAAGAAGCAGATGCTCTTGCCGTCCTTGTAGTATGCCGGCATGCCGTACCAGAGCTTGGCCGTCAGGTCGGGCGCGGTGGCCTTGACGAGGGCGTGGATGCGCTCGGCCATGACGCGATCCGCATCGGGCATGGTGGCGATCTTGTCGAGCACGGCCTGTTCGTCCTCGGCAGCGCTGGCGTTGCGCTTCATCTCCTTGGCGCGCTCTTTCATGGCGGCCTTTTCTTCGGCGGTGAATCCGTCGGTTGCGGCGCTACGTTTGGCCGTCTTCTGCGTGGTTGCCATTTATCGTTTCTCCTGTTGGGTCGCCCACTTACCAGTTCGGCTGCACAAGCTGAATGAGGTTGCCGCAGGTGTCCTTCACCTGTGCGATGACGGAGGCGGTGACGTCGGTCGGGGGCATGACGAAATCCCCGCCCTTGGCCTTGATGCGCTCGTGGTCGGCCTTGACGTCCTTTGTGTGGAGGATGAGCGCCGGCTGGTTCTGCTCGAACATGGCCTGCTGGTAGGCCTTGGTTGCAGGATTGCTGTTGAGCTCGAGCTGCAACTCGGGGCCGTCCGGGTCTTCTGGCGAGGCGACAGTGAGCCAGCGGTAGCCGCTATTCCTGAAGTCGGCTTTCTTGGTGAGGCCCAGCACCTCGGTGTAGAAATTCAGCGCCTTGTCGTGGTCGTCGACATACACCTTGGTCAGCTTGATCTGCATCGGTCTTTTCCCTGTCATCGTCCTCGCGGTCGTGCCGCGTCAGCATCGGGACACTGTGCCCCGATGCTACAATGACGGGGGTTGTCCGGCCATTTCGACTCGTCCCCGAAAAAACTCCAGGGACGAGCCGGAGACGGTCACCTCACTGCGGGCGCGTTGGCCAGATCGGGCGGACCTCGATGGTGCCGAACTGGGCGGCCGGGCACTGCTTGGCCCACTCGATGGCGTGGTCGAGATCGGGGACGTCGATCATGTAGTAGCCGCCCAACTGCTCCTGCGTTTCGGCGTATGGGCCGGCGAGGACCACGGCCTTCTTGTCGCGGACGCGGACGGAGGTGGCGGCGCTGGTGGGGCGCAGGCGTTCGCCGCCGAGCATGACGCCGGCCTTCATCAGGGCGGTGTTGAAGGCGTGATATTCGGGGCTCATGCCGGTGCCATCGACGACGGTGGCGGGATTCATCTTGGACTCGTCGCCGTGGATGAGCAGCAGGTACTTCATTGTCGGTCTCCTTTGACGCCGGACGGAGTGCCCGGCTGCCACAATGACGGAGGGGGCGACGAGAGTTCTACAAATCGCATGAGGAAAAATTCCGGCGGGTTCAGAAGCCGGGAACGAGGGCGCGGACTTCGATCGGGCCCCACTGGGCGGCGGGGCATCTGGCGGCCCAGTCGAGGGCTTCGTCCATGTCGCGCGCCTCGATGATGTAGAAGCCGCCGAACTGCTCGCGGGTATCGGCATAGGGGCCGTCATGCACTTTCAGCTCGCCGCCTTCGGTGACGAAGTACTTGTCCTTGTCGCCCTCGTGGCGGGTGATCTCGCCGCCTTCCATCCTGAGGGTCCTGGCGTCGGGGGTGCGGGCGAGCGGGGCGGTCATGACGAAGGCGCCGGCCTTGGTGAGGGCGTCCTGGTAGGCGAACATGGTGTCCATGGCCTGCTTCATCTGATCGGGCGGGATCTGGGCGCCGACTTTTTCGTCGGCGTAGAGCATGAGCATGTAGCGCATGAGGCGTCTCCTCGGGTTGGCGGGCAGCATAGCCCTTCAGGGCAATGTCGGGCGAGGAGGGGCGATTTCGACAGCGCGGGCTCCACAAACGTGACGCCCCTCTCCCCCTTGGCGGGGGAGAAAGCGAAATCTTAGGTTTAGCCTATTGGCCAAGCCTTAGATTTCGCAAGAGAGGGGGGCATGGGAGGCACCGCGGCTCCGCACCCCCTCTCTTGGAATTTCTAAGGCTTAGCCAAGAGGCCAAGCCCAAGAAATTCCATTCTCCCCCGCCTAAGGGGGAGATGGCATCGAGTTCGGGGGGTCAGTCCAACAGGCTCGAGACGCTCTGTTCGCTGGCGGTACGCGCGATGGCTTCGCCCATCAGGGGGGCGATGGAAATGATGCGGATGTTCTTGGCCGACTTGGCGGCGTCGGTGGCGATGATCGAGTCGGTGATCACCAGCTCCTTCAGCTTGGAGGCCGCGATGCGCTCGGCGGCGCCTTCGGAGAGGACGCCGTGGGTGATGTAGGCGGCCACTTCGGTGGCGCCGGCTTTCAGCAGGGCTTCGGCGGCGTTGACCAGGGTGCCGCCCGAATCGACGATGTCGTCGATGAGGATGCAGGAGTGGCCGGCGACGTCGCCGATGATGTTCATGACCTCGGAGACGCCGGCGCGGGGGCGGCGCTTATCGACGATAGCGAGGTCGGCGCCGATGCGCTGCGCGGTGGCGCGGGCGCGGGCGACGCCGCCGACGTCGGGCGAGACGATCATCAGGTTGCCGTTGGTGTAGCGCTCCTGGATGTCGCGGACCATGACGGGCGCGCCGTAGAGGTTGTCGGTCGGGATATCGAAGAAGCCCTGGATCTGCGCGGCGTGCAGATCGAGGGTGATGACGCGGTTGACGCCGGCTTCGGTGATGAGGTTGGCGACGAGCTTGGCCGAGATCGGGGTGCGCGAGGCGGATTTGCGGTCCTGCCTTGCGTAGCCGAAATAGGGGATGACGGCGGTGATCCGGCGGGCGGAGGAGCGGCGCAGCGCATCCGAGAGGATCAGCAGCTCCATCAGGTTGTCGTTGGCCGGATACGAGGTCGATTGCAGGATGAAGACATCCTCGCCGCGGACGTTCTCGTGGATCTCGACGAAGATTTCCTTGTCGTTGAAGCGCTTGACCGTGCAGTCGGTGAGGGGGACTTCGAGGTAGGTCGCCACGGCTTCGGCAAGCGCGCGGTTGGAATTGCCGGTGACGAGTTTCACGAGGCGCGCTCCGGGGTCGGGCCGGGCGGGGGAGTCGCCGGCTCCTCATGGCCGGGTCTTTAGCGGGAGCGGCGCGGGGACGCAATGCGGCTTGTGACGGATGGGTGAAGGATTCTTGGGTGCATTGGGGCAGCTTGCTTCCTCCCCACCGGGCATCCCTGCGAAAGCAGGGACCCATTTCTCCGTCCCCGGCGGGAGGAGGCTGTGAGCTCCAGAAACAGAGGCTCCCGCTCAGCTAGAGTCTCAAGTGAACGGCCTTATAAGAGCGCAACATTAGTCTGTCTTATAAGGAGCACAATGGGTGGTGTGGCGGCGGCTTGGGGTGCGGGAGTAAGGGAGTAGGGGGCGGCGGGGGGCGGGGAGTATGGGAGGGTGTAGGGAGGGTGGGGGGCGCGGGGTCAGCAAAGCGGCGCCTTTTTCGCGGGACTAGCCGGTGATGGAAGCGTGAATCGAGCCTGGGCCAATCCCCTCCCTTGATCCCGCCCCACAAGGGGGAGGGAGATGACTGGGGGGGCAGGGGCCGCCCAGCGGGGGACGACCAAGATTCAGAGTCCACCCAACCCGATGACGCTTAGTTGCCGGCCGGTGGTGATGGCTTTGTGGGTGGCGTAGCGGTGGGAGAAGTACTTCTTGGGCTCGGCGTAGGTGCAGATCCCCAGGTCGTCGGCGAGGCCGATGCCGGCGGCGATGAGGTGGTCGAAGACGAAGCCGGGGAGGTCGAAATGTTCGCGGCCGCCTTCGGGGCGGGTGATGCGGTTCTCGGCGTCGCGGTGGTCGCGGAGGAGGGTGGCGGCAAATTCGGGGCCGACTTCGTAATTGGCCGCGGAGATGGTGGGGCCGATGGCCGCGATGATGCGGTCGGGGCGGGCGCCGAGGTCGACCATGGCGGCGATGGTGGCTTCGGAGATGCCGCCGGTGGCGCCTTTCCAGCCGGCATGGGCGGCGCCGATGACGCGGGCGTCGGGATCGGCGAAGAGGATCGGGGTGCAATCGGCGGTGAGGATGCCGAGCGCGAGGCCGTGGACGCGGGTGACGAAGGCGTCGGCTTCGGGGCGCTCGCCGGGGGCAGGCTGGCGGGTGACTTCGAGCACGGTGACGGAATGCACCTGCTTCATGGTCACCAGCGCGTCGGGGGAAAAGCCAAGGATGCCAGCGATTTGCGCGCGGTTCTCAGCGACGTGATTCAGCTTATCCCCGCTCGATTCCGAGACGTTGAGCGAGGCGAACTCGCCGGTCGAGACGCCACCACGGCGGCCGAAGAAGCCGTGGCGGATGCCGGGGATGCGCTCGAGGGCGCGGCTTGTTTCGAAGGGTAGGCTCATGAGAATCCGATTGGTTCGAGCCCCTCGGAGTGGGCGCAGAACACCTTGAACAGGGTGCCCATTTCGGAGCTGTCGACGAGGCGTTTCAGCGCTGCGGCGATGGCGTCGACCTGGCCGGGGTTGGCCTTGGCGAGGGCGGTGGCGCGTTCGACGATACCGAGGCGGCCGAGGAAATCGCGCTGGGTGGCGAGGGGTTCGACCTTGAGGCCGAGGTCGGTCGCGACCTTGCTTAGGGCGCCGAAATCGACATGGGCGCTGAGGTCCGTTTCACCGGGAGCGTCGAGTGCATCGGCGAAGGCGTGATTGCGGACGGCCTGCAGGGTCTCGCCGGTCTGGGTGGTGGCGTAGCCGTAGTCGATGGCGAGGAGGGCGCCGCGCTGGGCGCCGATGCGTTTGCCGAGCCGCTGCATGACGTCAGCGGCGGCGAGGCTGACTTCGTAGATCTCGCCGGGTTGGGCCGACTGGACTTCGGGCGGCATGGCCGCGTCGGGGATGGGCGTAGGCGAAAGGCCGAAGCTGCGCTTGCCGTCGCGGAGGCCGACCTGGCGTTCGTGCCAGCCGTCCTCCGCCTTGACGAACTGGCGGATGGGGAGGGCATCGAAGAACTCGTTGGCGATGACGATCAGGGGGTCGTCGGCGAGGGCGTCGATCTCCGTGGCCCAGTAGGGATTGTACTGGCCGAGGCGCTCGGCCTGCTGGGTCTTGAGCGCGGGATTGGATTCGAACAGCTGCAGGTGCATGGCGTCGAGGAAGCCGTCGGCCTTGGCGGCGACGCGCAGCGCGTCCTGCATCAGGGTGCCGCGGCCGGGGCCGAGCTCGAGGAGGGTGAAGCTGCGCGGCTCGTCCAGCTGCTGCCAGAGGTTGACGATGAAGAAGCCGATGAGCTCGCCGAACATCTGGGAGATTTCGGGGGCGGTGATGAAGTCGCCCTTGCCGCCCAGCGGGTCCTTGCCGGTGTAGTAGCCGGAGCGCGGGTGGGTTAGGGCGAGGCCCATATAAGTGGCGATCGACATCGGGCCGTTCTGGCTCAGCTGCATGTCGATGAGGTCGCCGAGGGAGCGGGTATCAGGCACGAGGGGGCCTCGAGGCGTAGATGACGAGCGCGATGCCGGCGATGAGGATGGGGAGGCTCAGCACCATGCCCATCGTCAGCCAGCCGCCATAGAGGTAGCCGATCTGTATGTCGGGAAGGCGGAAGAACTCGACGAAAATACGGGAGAGCGCATAGCCGATGCCGAAGATGCCGGCGACGAGCCCGGGACGCTTCAGCGCGTTCAGATGGTTGGTGGCGATGCGGATGATGATGAACAGCAGGACGCCCTCGAGCAGGGCCTCGTAGAGCTGGCTGGGGTGGCGGGGGAGCTGCTCTGGGTCGGTAGGGAAGACGACGGCCCAGGGCAGGCTGGTCGGGGCGCCGTAGAGCTCGGCATTGATGAAGTTGGCGAGGCGGCCGAGGAACAGGCCGATGGTGCCGATGGCGCCGAGGAGGTCCATGCCGGAGAGGATGTTGCCGCCCTTGAAGCGGGTGAACAGCGCCATGGCGACGACGATGCCGACAAGGCCGCCGTGAAAGCTCATGCCGCCATCCCACAGCGCGATGATCTCGCCGGGGTTCTGGAGGTAGTAGTTGAGGTTGTAGAACAGCACGTAGCCGACGCGGCCGCCGATGACGATGCCGATGACGGCCCAGAAGGCGAAATCCCAGATCGCCTCGGGCTCGAAGGGCGGGCGGTTGTCCTTCCACAGACCATGGCGGCGGAGCAGCGTCGTGGCGTAGGCGGCGCCGCCGAGGACCCCGACGAGATAGGCGAGCGCGTACCAGCGGACGGCGAACGGGCCGAGGGCGAAGGCGACGGGATCGATATTGGGGAAGGGCAAGCGGTCGCTCCGTTCGCGGAAATCGACTCGATTTCCCCTCACATTCTTACTGGTCGCGCGTTCGAACCGGAAAAGTCTGCAACTTCTCCTGAACGCGCTTCGTCGGCGGCAGTCCAAGACCTTTTAGTCTCCGCCAAGCTCTGGTCAAGGCGCGCCGGTCCGCCTAAATAGCTCGGTGCAACCCGTTGAGAGGACAAGTCCGATGAGCCAGGGCAGCAAGCTATTCGACGAGCTGGGGAAGCTCATGAACAATGCCGCGGGGGTGGCCGACGGGGTGCGCCGCGAGATCGAGACGGCGGTGAAATCGCAGCTCGAGCGGCTGGTGGCCGACATGGACCTGGTCAAGCGCGAGGATTTCGACGCGCTGCGCGAGTTGGTGCAGGCGCAGAACGCGGAGATCAAGGAGTTGACGGCGGCAGTCGAGGCCCTGAAGGCGAAGTGAGGGTCGCGGTTCTTTCCGACGTTCACGGCAATCTGAAGGCGCTGGATGCCGTGCTGGAGGATATCGCCCGGCAGGGCGTTGAGGCGACGGTGGCGCTGGGGGATTTCCTGAGCGGGCCGAGTGACCCCACGGGCGTCGCGGACCGGTTCATCGAACTCAACATGCCGTCCGTGCGCGGCAATCACGACCGCTACATCACCGATGGGCGCGAGAAGGACTGGCATATCGATACGCTGGTGCGCGGCATGCTGGACGAGCGGCAGCGGCAGTGGCTGGCCTCGGTGCCGGCGACGCTGCTGTTCGAGGAGGACGTGTTCCTCTGCCATGGCACGCCGCGCAACGACAATGCCTCGTTCATGGATGGGTTCGTGGGACCGGTGGTATCGCTGCTGGACAAGGATCACATCGAGACCGAGGCGGCCGGCTTCGATCACGAGGTGCTGCTGTGCGGGCACACGCATGTGCCGCGCAGCCTCAGGCTTAGCGACGGGCGGCTGGTGGTGAATCCGGGAAGCGTCGGGCTGCCGTTCGAGATCGGCTCGCCGGACGCGCGCTACGCGATCATCGAGCAGCGCCGGGCCGGGTGGAATACGGAATTGCGCGCGGTTGCCTATGACCACGCGGCGGCGGCAAAGCAGGCGCTGGATCGTGGGTATCCCCGGTGGGCCGAAGCGCTAACCTGGGGATGGATGAGCCCGCGCGGGCTCTGATTTTTGACTCGTCTTTTGCTGGCCTTAATTACTGGGAACGGTGAAGTCATGAGAATCGCTGTCATTTCCGATATTCACGGCAACCGCTTGGCCCTCGAGGCGGTGGAAGCCGACATCGCCATGGTCGGGGTGGATGCAACGATCAACCTCGGCGACCTGTTCGCGGGGCCGATGGATCCGCTGGGCACCGCCGACATGCTGGCCGAGCGGGGGTATCCGACGGTGATCGGCAATCACGACCGCTGGCTGGTCAACACCGCCGTCGAGAAGCAGGCGCCGGTCGACAAGTTCACGGCCGAGCAGCTGCAGCCAGTGCATTTCGAGTACCTCCGGAGCCTGCCGGCAACGCGGGACATCGAGGGCGAGGTGTTCATGTGCCACGGCACCGCCAAGAGCGACGAGGAGCCCTGGCTCGACAACTGGTGGAACGGACGGGACATGACGCTGCCGGACGAGGCGGCGGTGACTGCCAAGGCCGACGGGCTGGATTTCCCGGTGCTGTTGTGCGGACACACGCATGTTTCGCGGGTGGTGCGGCTGAGGGACGGGCGGATGATCGTCAACCCGGGGGCGGTGGGGCTGCAGGTGAACTACGGGGCGCCGGATGCGCGCTATGCCGTGCTCGAGCGGCATGCGGGGCGCTGGTCGGCGAGCCTCAGGGCAGTGAGCTACGACCACGAGGCGGCGGCGCTGCAGGCGGTGGGGAACGGGTTCCCGAAATGGGCGGAGCCGCTCCGGACCGGATGGGTGGGCGCAACGGGGCTGTTCTGAGGGGCGGTAACGGGCACCGGGCGACAAACACACTCGGTGTCATCCCCGCGGAAGCAGGGACCCATTCCAACACCGGCGCCCGCTGATTCTTGGGTCCCAGTTTTCGCTGGGGTGACATCGCGTGTGGGAGGAGTTCGGCAAGCCGCCAAGGTCGGTTGTGACAGTTTCGTCACCTGGAGGCGCGCATCTTAGCGCGAGTCGGGCTCTCGCGGTTGTTCCAAAATCGGGCAAATCGGGTGGGGACAGACTCGGGCTGTTAAGACCCTGTTAACCCTCCGCGCTGGATCATCCACAGAAGAAAGCCTTGGATGGCTCTCGTGGCGCAATCCCCGGAATCGGGGGGCCAGTGTAGCGTGCCCGCCATAGGACGATTCGTAGGCATTCCCCGCGTGCGAGTTCTTTGCAAGTAACGCGTAGGACCGGGATCACCGGCCGGCCTTCAAACGTTTCGCCCAATGGGACGCTCAGCCAATGGCACAACTTCTAGAACTGGAACCGGATCGCACTGTGCATCCGGTGGACATCATCGAGCACATCGCCTCGATCAACGACTGGAATTTCGAGCGGCAGGACGCGGACGAAATCTCCATCTCGGTGCGCGGTAACTGGGCCGACTACCACGTTTCGTTCAACTGGATGGAGGACCTCGAGTCGCTCCATATCGCTGCGGCGTTCGATCTCAAGGTGCCCGACACGCGGCGCACCGAAGTGAAGCAGCTGATCTCCTTGATCAACGAGCAGCTCTGGATCGGCCATTTCGACATGTGGAACCACGAGGGCGTGGTGCTGTTCCGCAACTCGCACCTTCTGACGGGCGGCGCCGAGGTCAGTCCGCAGCAATGCGAGGCGCTGCTGCGCTCGGCTACTGACAGCTGCGATCTCTACTACCAGGCGTTCCAGTTCGTGATATGGGCTGGCAAGGGCGCCTCCGAGGCGCTGAGCCAGGTGATGTTCGAAACGGTAGGCGAAGCTTGAATTTATCCGATATCGGCCCCGTCGTTCTGGTTGGGGCCGGCAAGATGGGACTGGCGCTGGCCCGCGGCTGGATCGCCGGGGGCTTGCCGCCTGAACGGCTAGTGCTGTGCGACACGCAGCCATCGGTGGCAGCGGTGGAGTTTGCCGAACACCATGGCATCCGGCTCTTGCTGAGCCCCGTCGGGGTACTGACGCATGTGCTGGTCATCGCGGTGAAGCCGCAGGTGATCTACGAGGTGATGGCCGAAATCCAGCCGGTGGTGGGCAGCTACACGCTGGTGCTGTCGATCGCCGCGGGCGTCTCGCTGGTGGCGCTGTCTGAAGGGCTGATGACGGAGCGGGTGATCCGTACCATGCCGAACACGCCGGCGCAGATCGGCCGTGGCATCACCGGCGCAGTGGGGCTGGGCATCACCGACGAGGACCGGGCGACGGCCAATGCGCTCCTGAGCGCGGCGGGCGAGGTGATGTGGTTCGACGATGAGACCAGGATCGACGCGGTGACGGCGGTGTCCGGCTCCGGGCCGGCTTATGTATTCTACATGGTCGAGGCGCTCGCCGCGGCGGCGCGGAAGCAGGGTTTTGACGAGGAACAGGCGATGCAGCTGGCGCGGGCGACGGTCACCGGCGCCGCGGCGCTGATGGATGCTGACCCGACGCCGGCTTCGACTTTGCGCGAGAACGTGACCTCGCCCAAGGGGACGACAGCGGCAGCGCTCAACGTGCTGATGGCGCCCGACGGTCTCGAGCCGCTGATGGATCGCGCGGTGGCGGCCGCGCGCCGGCGGTCGGAGGAGCTTGGGCGGGCGTGAGGGTTGTTCGTCGATTGCCCTAGGATTCAGGACTGACTGTGGCGGAGATCAGTCGGGCCGTATGCGGGTAGGGACAACTGTATTTCAGCCGTCACTGCCCGGATGGGCGAATTCCAAGGGTCCGCTGCCCGATGTAGTGTGGGGTGATTTGGCAAGAGCGGAGGACCTTGGCCATGGCACTCTATTTGACGCGCTTCAGCTATACGCCGGAAACCTGGGCGCGATTGACGAAGAATCCCGAAGACCGCCGCGACGCGGCGCGCAAATACATCGAGTCGGTCGGCGGTAAGCTACACGGGTTCTGGTACGCGTTCGGCCCGCATGACGGATACAACCTCTGGGAAGCGCCGGACAATGTGGCGATGGCGGCGGTCGCCATCGCGATCGGCGGCGGTGGTGCGGTGTCTGCAATCG
>NZ_JAQGJL010000076.1 GCF_028290645.1 Devosia sp.
GGGAAAAGCGCGGGTCGCGGATGACCTGCAGCAGCGCCGCGCCGTTCATTTCGGGCATGTACCAATCCATGAAGACGATATCGTAGCGCGTCGCCTGGATGGCGCCGACGGCGGCCGCGGCGCCCGCGAGATCGTCGATGGCGACGAGGCCGAGCTTGCGCAGGGTTGCCGCGACGGCGGCGCGCGCATAGGCATTGTCGTCGACGATCAGCGCCTTCAGATTTTGCGGCAGGAACATCGGCGCCTGGCCCCCAGCCGATTCGCTTATTGTCTCGTCGCCAGATCGAGGCGGGAAAGTCTGCAACTTTTCCTGATCTCGCTGTAGCACCCACTATTTTACCGGGAGTTAACCATGTCAACGCCGACCGAGGTGAGCCGCTGCAGCTGGGCCGGGAGCGATACGCTCTACGTCGACTATCACGACCGCGAATGGGGGCGGCCGGTGATTGACGACAGGCGGCTGTTCGAAAAGCTCTGCCTCGAAGGATTCCAGGCGGGGCTGGCGTGGATCACCATCCTCAGGAAGCGGGAGAATTTTCGCGCGGCGTTCCTCGGCTTCGAGATCGACAAGGTCGCGGCGATGGGTGAGAGCGATATCGAGCGGCTGCTGCAGGATGCCGGGATCATCCGGCATCGCGGCAAGATCGCTTCGACCATCAACAACGCGAAGCGGGTGCTGGAGGTGCAGCGCGAGTTCGGCTGGTTTGCGGCCTATATCTGGCGGTTCGAGCCCGAGCCGGTGAAGGCGCCGGTGACGGTGGGCAACATTCCGGCGGAGACCGAGGGCTCGAAGGCGCTGAGCAAGGATCTGCGCAAGCGCGGGTTCTCGTTCGTGGGGCCGACGACGTGCTACGCGTTCATGCAGTCGATGGGGCTGGTGAACGACCATGTGGAGGGGTGCTTCTGCCGGGTGGAGTCGGAGGCGGAGCGGACGGCGTTGAAGCGGCCGGGGTGATGGGTGGGCGGCCGTCGGGCCGGTGGCTGTGGACCCCCACCCCTGCCCCCTCCCCCTAAGAATGGGGAGGGAGACCCTCACACTAAAATCGATGCTGGCGTCTCCCTCCCCCTGTTGAGGGGGAGGGGTCAGGGGTGGGGGTCGGCTCGCACCGGCCCCACTGCTACCCCCGGAAATCCGGGGGCAGGCCGATGTCCTTGAGCAGGTGCGGCGGGAGCGAAGCCGCCCGGCCGATGGGGCGGGGGCGGAGGGCTCGCCTGAGCAGCGTGTCGGCGCGGCGTTTGGCGATGAACAGCAGCAGGCGGCCGAATATACCGCGTTCCGCTTCGAGATCGGACGTTTCGCGCAGGTTCGGCGCGACGCGGTCCTTGACGGTAGTGATCATCGTGGCATCCGGGCAAGCCCGGTCCTCTGGTGAAGGCAGAGGGGCGCCGGTGGGGCCGGCCGCTTGTCGCGGCCAGCCCTTTACCGATAGTCCCAGTAGCTTTTCGGCTCCATCACCTCGGGCATCAGCCCGAGGTCGCGACGGAGGTATGAGGGCACAGGTGGCGAGCCGCGCGACTTGTAGCGCCGCGCCGCGCGGGCCAGCTGGGCGTCGGCCAGCATGGTGACGACAGCTGACACCAGCGCGCCGGCGACGCCGGCATGGGAGCGCACGAAGGCGCGGTGCGAATGTGCGGGGGCACGGGTTTCGAGTTCGAGAGTCATGGTGTCGTCCGGACGCGATGCGGCCGGTCCTCTGGATGAGAGACAATCGGGGTGGCGACGGAATCGGGACGCGCGGAGGCGCCGAGGGCGAGGCCGGCTTGCTATGTCAGTCGAGGCTAGGAAGTGCTGGGAGGGGACCCCGTGGCGGGGTCGGCGCCTATTTGGCTAGGGCGATTCCAGCTTGGAGAACGCCAGGGCCGGAGGCGTGGATGAACATGGTCATATGTTGCCCCCTCTGTGGTTGGCGTTGAACGGTGGTGCTGATACGCCGGTTGAAATCCGCTGCCAAGCCCTCATGCGACAGCCTGCCGCACCATGAAGGCCACTGTTGCCGTTTCGACACAGGGGCATTCCTTGAGTCACAAGGGGCTTTCCGTTAGGAACCAGCCTCAGATTCCGGGCTCCGATAGCAAAAACCATGACCGACAAGAAGAAGCTCATCGCGCCGCGGCTGCCGCGCGGCTTCGAGGACCGTTTGCCGGCCGAGATTTCGGCCGTCGACGAGATGGTGCGCAAGATTCGCGTGGTCTATGAGCGCTATGGGTTCGATCCGGTGGAGACGCCGCTGTTCGAATATACCGAGACGCTGGGCAAGTTCCTGCCCGATACCGACCGGCCGAATGCCGGGGTGTTTTCGCTGCAGGACGACGACGAGCAGTGGCTGAGCCTCCGCTACGACCTGACGGCGCCGCTGGCCCGGCATTTTGCGGAGAATTTCGAGAAGCTGCCGAAGCCCTATCGCTCGTATCGGGCGGGGTATGTGTTCCGCAACGAGAAGCCGGGGCCGGGGCGGTTCCGCCAGTTCATGCAGTTCGACGCCGATACGGTGGGGGCCGCGGGGCCCGAGGCCGATGCCGAGATGTGCATGATGATGGCCGACACGATGGATGCGCTGGGGTTGGCGGGTCAGTATGTCGTGAAGGTGAATAATCGGAAGGTGCTGGATGGGCTCCAGGAACTCATCGGCATTGCCGGCGACGAGAACGCCGGCAAGCGGCTAGCGGTCCTCCGCGCCATCGATAAGTTCGATCGACTGGGCGTGGACGGCGTCGTCGCATTGCTTAGTGTCAAAGGCCGTACCGACGAGAGCGGCGATTACACTGTGGGTGCGGGACTGTCGGACGATCAGATCACGCGGCTGTTGACCATTACCGGATTGGGTTCGGAACTCTCCGGCGCAAAGGGCGCGGTGAACGGGATGACGGTCAGCAACCTCGAAGACGAGCTTCAAGGCAGTGCCCGTGGCTCCGAGGGGGCCGCCGAACTCATGGCCATGTCCAACCTGTTTCACGCGAGCGGATACGAAGACCGCATCCGCATCGACCCGTCCGTTGTCCGTGGCCTCGAGTACTACACCGGTCCTGTCTTCGAGATCGAACTCACCTTCAAGGTGCAGAACGAAAGAGGTCAAGACGTCGTGTTCGGCTCCGTCGGTGGCGGTGGCCGTTATGACGGTCTCGTTTCGCGGTTCCGTTCGGAGCCCGTCCCCGCGACCGGGTTCTCCATTGGCGTCTCGCGCCTTGCGCATGCGCTGAAGCTTACCGGCAATCTTGGGGCTTCCGAGCCGGTCGGGCCGGTAGTCGTTCTGGTAATGGATCGGGAGCAGACGGCGCGGTATCAGGAGATCGTTTCGCGGTTGCGGAAGGCCGGGATACGGGCCGAGATGTTCCTTGGGGCGACGAAGAATTTCGGCAAGCAGGTCGCTTATGCCGACAAGCGCAACTCGCCCGCGGTGATCATCGAGGGCACGCAGGAGCGCGAGCAGGGGATCGTGCAGATCAAGGACCTAGTGGCCGGCAAGGAAGCGGCGAAAGCCATTTCCGACAATGCCGAGTGGAAGGCCGAGCGGCCGGGGCAGTTCGAATGCACCGATGCCGAGATCGTCGAGAAGATCTCGGCCCTCCCCGCGGTGCGCGCCTATCTGGATGCCAATAAGTGAAGACAGCGTCGGAGCGATATGCGGCGCTGGTGCGGCTGGTCGAATCGCGCACGGTGACGCGGGCGACACCGGCGCTGCTGTTGCCGGCGGGGCCGTATTTCGACCTCGCGGGGGAGGAGTTCGGGCGGAACTTGCTCCTCACCACCACCAATAACGGCGTCGAATATTGCCTCAGGCCGGATTTCACCCTGCCGATCGCGCAGCAATATCTCGAGGACGGGATGATCGGGGTGCCGTCGGCCTATACCTACCTGGGGCCGATCTTCCGCCAGCAGCATTCGACGCCGGTGGAGTATGAGCAGGCCGGGCTGGAACTCCTGGGCCAGCCCGATGCCGACAATGCGCTCGACCAGGTGCTGACCTTTGCGCGCTGGGCGCTCGCCATCTACGACATCACCGCGCCGCAGGTGCGGCTCGGGGGCGTCGGGCTGTTCGAGGCCTTCCTCGAGGCGGCGGAGATCCCGCCGGCGTGGCGGAGCCGCATCCGGCACCGGTTCGGGCACCCGGAGGCGTTGCAGCGGCTGATGGAGCGGCTGGCCAATCCCGAGCAGCGGGTCGACGCCCCTGCCCCGGATAGCCGCGACACGGTGATCGAGATCGTCACCGACGCGATGCTGTCGGGCGGGCTGAGCCTCATCGGCAGCCGCACGCCCGAGGAGATCGCCGACCGCTATCTCGAAAAGCAGGCGCTGGAATCAGCGCCGATCCCGCCCGAGACGGTGGAACTGCTGCAGAACTACCTGTCGGTGGCGGAGAGCACTTCGTCGGCCTTCGAGCGGATTTCGGAGATGTGCAAGGAAGCCGGGTTCGATTTCGACGAGCCGCTCTACCAGGTGCGCAACCATGCGGCGGCGCTGGCGGCGCTGTCGCCCAATGCCGACGTGATCTTCGATGCGAGCTTCTCGCCGCGGCTCGACTACTATACGGGCATCGTGTTCGAGATGACCGGGGCGGATGGGGAAGTGCTTGCTTCTGGCGGCGAATATGACCGGATGCTGGAGCGACTGGGAGCGGGCGAGCCGATCAAGGCATCGGGCTGCGCGCTCTGGGTCGACCGGCTCGAGCGGGAGGCCGGACAATGAGCACGCTGCCCGGTGGCTTGACCCTCGCCATTCCCAGCAAGGGGCGGCTCGAGGAACTGACGCGCAAGTCGTTCTCGACGGCGCGGATGAACATCGCCCGCCCGGGCGGGGCGCGCTCCTATGTCGGCTCGATCAAGAACCAGCCGCAGGTGACGGTGCGCTTCTACCCGGCGGCCGAGATCGCGCGCGAGCTGATCCTCGGCGGCGTCGATATCGGGGTGACCGGCTCGGACCTTATCCATGAGGCGTCGGAGAACGGCGAGGAGAACGTGCTGTTCGTGCGCGGGCTCGGGTTCGGCGAGGCCAACGTGGTGGTCGCCATCCCCGATTCGTGGATCGACGTGCAGCAGATGACCGACCTCGCGGACGTCGCCTCGGATTTCCGCTCGCGGCATGGCCGCTGGCTGCGCGTCGCGACCAAATACGTGAACCTGACGCGGCGGCACTTCGCCAAGTACGGCATTGCGGAGTACCGCATCGTCGAGAGCGCCGGCGCCACCGAATCGGCCCCGGCCGCGGGCTCGGCGGACCTCATCGTCGACATCACCTCGACCGGATCGACGCTCGCCGCCAACCAGCTGCGGGTGCTCGAGGACGGGCTGATCATGAAGTCCGAGGCGAACCTGATCGTGTCGCGCACCGCCGACTGGACGCCGCTCAGGAAAGCGCAGCTCGAGGCGCTGCTGTCGATCATGGGCGGCGTGCCGCCGGGGATTTCCACCCTGCTGTGACCCTCGACATCACCATCCTCATCGCGCTCGGCTTCGTCGGGCTGCTCGCCGGCTTCGTCGACGCGATCGCGGGCGGCGGCGGGCTGATTGCCCTGCCGGCGCTGCTGGCCGCCGGGGTGCCGCCGATCGCGGCGTTCGGCACCAACAAGGTGCAATCGGTGGTCGGCACCGCCATGGCCGCGACCACCTATTGGCGCAAGGGCTTCGTGTCGCTGCCGGCGCTCGGCTGGGCGATCCCCGTCACCTTTGCCGGCGCCTTTCTCGGGGCGCTGGTGGTCAAATCGATCGATGTGTCGATCCTCGCCTACGCCGTGCCGGTGGCGCTGATCGGGGTGGCGCTCTATTTCGCCTTCGCGCCGAAGCTGACCGACGAGGACAGCCACGCGCGGCTCGGCTTTTCGATCTTCGTGCCGGTGATGGGCTTTGCCATCGGGTTCTACGATGGGCTGCTGGGGCCGGGGACCGGCTCGTTCATGACCATGGGGTTCGTCACCCTGTTCGGGCTCGGCGTGACGCGGGCGGCGGCGAATACCAAGTTCCTTAACCTCACCTCGAACCTCGGCGCGCTGGCGCTGTTCATCCCCTCGGGCGACGTGGTCTGGCCGGCTGCCATCGCCATGGCCATCGGCCAGGTCGCCGGCGGCTATCTCGGCGCGCTGACCGGCATCCGCTTCGGGGCGAGGCTGATCCGGCCGCTGGTGGTGGTGGTCTCGATCCTCCTCGCGCTGAAGCTGCTGGTGTTTCGCTGAGGGCCGGGTCCCCTCGAACCCCTCGTAGTGCCTCATCGCTGACACCTTCCGACTTGATGCTGCGGGCAGCAGATATTGTTCCGGAGGTGGATCGTGCGCGCGATTATTGGCCTGTTCCTACTGGTATTTTTGAGTGCGGCGCCGGTGCATGCCGCGAGCTTCGACTGCAGCAAGGCGAGCGCCGCCGACGAGGTGGCGGTGTGCCGCGACGGCACGCTCTCGGGGCTCGACAGCGAGATGGGCGGGCTGTTCTACGCCTATGACAAGGTGCCGATGTTCATGGGCGGGAACGGCGCGCGGCATGACGCGGCCGAGGCGTTCCTCTCCGACCGGCGGGCCTGCGGCTCCGATCTCACCTGCCTGAGGCGCGTCTACACGGCGCGCATCGCGGCACTGAAGCAGGGCATCGAAGGCTCGATGCAGCAGTTCTCGGACCTCCAGAACAACGCCCCGCCGATAACCGTCCCGGTGCCTCCGGCCATCGAGACCCTGATCGCGGGCTATGCCGAGCAATGCAAGAACCTCGGCGGCACGCTCGACGCGGGCAGCGACCGGCCGGGCCTGCTGAGCGGCGACCTCGACGGCGACGGCATCGCCGACTACGTGCTCAATTCGCAGAACCTCAAATGCAGCACGGGCGCCCCGGCCTATTGCAGCAGCGCCGGCTGCGCGGTGGACCTCGCGGTTTCGTCGGATGGGTTCGCCACGCCGATCAAGGTGGTGGGGCGCACGCCGACGCTGGTGCAGAACGATACGGGCACGACGGCGAGGCTCGCGGTCGACAGCAGCAACTGCCCGGGGGCGAAGCCGGAGGACGCGTGCTGGGCGAGCTATAGCTGGAACGGGGGGAAATCGCAGGTGAGTTATGCGGTGGAGCCGACGGCGGGGATGTAGGGGGGTATCGGAAGGACTTCACTAGGGCTGGTGGCTGGGGACCCCCACCCCTGTCCCCACCCCCTACTGGGGAGGGAGACGCTCACACTGGCGTCGGTGTTTTGGTCTCCCTCCCCCTGTTCAGGGGGAGGGGACAGGGGTGGGGGTCGGCAGCCACCGGGTTGAAAGGCCAGCTAGGGCTTCAGCTGCGGATTGGCGGCGAGGATGTTGCGCACGATGCTGCGGAACGCCTGGGCCTCGGGGCCGTCGGGGGCGGACGCAACCACCGGCTGGCCGGCGTCGGACGTTTCGCGGATCGACATGACCAGCGGGATTTCGCCGAGGAACGGGATGTCGAAGGTGCCGGCGGCCGCGCGGGCGCCGCCGTGGCCGAAGATGTCGTAGCGGGTGCCGGTGTCCGGGGCGACGAAGTAGCTCATGTTCTCGATGAGGCCGAGGATGGGGACGCCGGTGCGCAGCAGCATGTCCATCGCCTTCTTGGCGTCGATCAGCGCCAGGGCCTGCGGGGTGGAGACGATGACGGCGCCGAGCAGCGGCACCTGCTGGACCAGCGAGATCTGGATGTCGCCGGTGCCGGGCGGCAGGTCGACGACGAGCACGTCGAGCCCGCCCCAGTCGGACTCTCGCAAGAGCTGGCGGAGGGCGGAGGTGGCCATGGGCCCGCGCCAGACCACGGCCTGGTTGGCGGTCAGCATCGAGCCGATCGACATGGCGCGGAGGCCGAAGGCGGTGTGGGGGGCGAAGATGCCGTCGTCGCGGACGGCGGGCTTGCCCTCGAGGCCGAGCAGCTTCGGGATCGAGGGACCGTAGAGATCGGCATCGAGGATGCCGGTGCGGAGGCCTTCGGCGGCAAAGCCGAGCGCGAGGTTGACGGCGACCGTGGACTTGCCGACGCCGCCCTTGCCCGAGCCGACGGCGATGATGTGGCGGACGCCGGGGACGGCTTCGCGCGGCGGCGGACCGGGGCGGCCTTGCGCCTTGGCCTGTCCGGTGGCGGCCTGGGCGCGGTCGGAGGTGAGCGACACCATGACCTTGCGGCCCTCGGCGACTTTCTCGGCGGCGGCTTGCGCGGCGACGCGAGCGGGGCCGAAGGCGGCCTCCATGCCGGGCGCGACGGAGATGGCGAAGGCCACGGCGCCGGTAGTGACGATGATCTCGCTCAGCCCGCCATAGCCCGAGAGCTCGCCGCCGCCGGGGATTTCGACGGATTGGAGCGCAGTGCGGACGGCGGCGGCGATTGCTTCATTGGCCATTTGGGCTTGCACCGAGGGTGAGGCGCCTTGCCTTCTCCCCTTGAGGGAGAAGGTGGCGCGGAGCGCCGGATGAGGGGTCCGCGCAACGAAGTATAGCGCGACCGGAGCGGAGCGACGGGCGAAGAGCCCGCGGAGAGATACCCCTCATCCGCCCTTCGGGCACCTTCTCCCTCAAGGGGAGAAGGCGTCCCGGCTGCAACTCCGGTGCAAGCGCGATCACGCGCGAGCCGATCAGATGATCGACTGGCCCGTCGACTGCCAGTCCTTGACGAACTGCTCGAGGCCGGACTTGGTCAGCGGGTGGTCGGCGAGCTTGTAGATCAGCGCCGGGGGGATGGTGGCGACGTCGGCGCCGGCCAGCGCGACTTCGGTGACATGGTTGGGCGAGCGGATCGAGGCGGCGAGGATCTGGGTCTTGAACTCGTAGTTGTCGTAGATCTGCCGGATGTTCTCGATCAGCTCGACGCCGTCGAGATTGATGTCGTCGAGGCGGCCGAGGAAGGGCGAGATGTAGGTGGCGCCGACCTTGGCTGCCAGCAGCGCCTGGTTGGGCGAGAAGCAGAGCGTGACGTTGGTCTTGATGCCTTCCTTGGCGAAGGTCTTGGTGGCCCTGAGGCCGTCGAGGGTCAGCGGCACCTTGACCACGACATTGTCGGCGAGCTTCGCCAGCACATGGCCCTCGGCGATCATGCCGTCATAGTCGGTGGCGGCGACCTCGGCCGAGACCGGGCCGGGAACGATCGCGCAGATTTCCTTCACCACTTCCTTGAAGTCGCGGCCCGACTTGGCGACGAGCGAAGGATTGGTCGTCACCCCGTCGAGAAGACCGGTTTCGTAGAGATCGCGGATGTCCTTGATCTCGGCGGTATCGACGAAGAACTTCATGGGGTTTCCCTCCAGGAAACTGGGTTTTTTTATCTACTCAATAGGTAGTCGATTTCCGGCGCGGAGCAAGGCCGCACTGGGGTTTACCTGATGGCGGCGAGCATCTTGTCGGCGAGTTCGCCGACGCGATCCTCGGGGATGCCCGCGACGTTGATGCGGGAATCGTTGATCATGTAGATGCCGTCATCGAGCTTCAGTTTCGTGACGACCTCCTCGGGCAGGCCGAGCAGCGAGAACATGCCGGTGTGCTCGGCGATGAAGTCGAAATCCTTCGAATTGGAGCGCTGGCGGATGGCGTCGGCGAGTTTGACGCGCAGGCGCTTCATGCGTTCCCGCATCTCGGTGAGCTCGGCTTCCCACTCGGCACGCAGCTCCTTGTCCTCGAGGATGACGCGGACAATCTCGGCGCCGTGGTCGGGGGTCTGGGAGATGGTGGCGCGGATGACGTTCTGCATCTGGGACGAGACGACGTCGGCCGACTCGGAGTCCCGGGCGATGGCGATCGCGACGCCGGCGCGCTCACGGTAGAGGCCGAAGTTCTTCGACGCCGAGAAAGCCACCATCGACTCGGGGACCGAGGAGACGACTTTGCGCACGCCATAGGCATCGGCCTCGAGTCCATCGCCGAAGCCGAGATAGGCCAGATCGACCAGCGGGAAGGCGCCGGTGCGCTTGAGACTTTCGACCACCTCGTCCCACTGGGCGTTGGAGAGGCTGGCGCCGGTCGGGTTGTGGCAGCAGCCGTGCAGCAGGACGATGTCGTCCGGAGTGAGGGTATCGAGGGTCGCAAGCATCGCGGGGAAGTCGACGATGCGGGTCTTGTGGTCGAAATAGGGGTAGTAGACCGGCGTCAGGCCGGCGAGTTCGGCCATCGGCCAGTGGTTGGGCCAGCTGGGGTCGGAAATGAAGATGCGGCCCTTGGGGCGGGCGCGGCCGAGGACGTTCATCAGGATCGACAGCGCGCCGGTGCCGCCGGCGCCGTTGACGCAGCGGATGCGGCTCAAGTCGACCACGCCACCGAAGGCCAGGTCGACGATGGCGGCGGAGAATTCCTTGTTGCCGACGACGCCCTTGTAGGTCTTGGTCTTGGCGCCATCGAGGATGCGCTGCTCGGCCTTTTTCACCGACGACATGACGGGCGTGACGCCCTTGGGGTCCTTGTAGACCCCGACGCCGAGGTCGATCTTTCCATCGCGCGGATCGGCGGCGTACTCGGCCATCAGCACGAAAATCTTGTCGAGCGTGGCCTTCTTGAGGGTCTCAAACATCAGTCATGTCCGGGGAAAACGAGGGCGGGGTGTTTATAGGCGAGGCCAAGGGAATTGCAACGGGGGCGACGTTGGGGCCGGTGGCTGTGGACCCCCACCCCTGTCCCCTCCCCCTACTGGGGAGGGAGACCCTCGCACTGAAATCGAGGCTGGCGTCTCCCTCCCCCTGTTGAGGGGGAGGGGACAGGGGTGGGGGTCGGATCCCACCGGCCCTACCGTTTCAACCCCGCAATCAACTGCGGCACCACCTCGAACAGATCGCCCACCAGCGCGATGTCCGCGAGCTTCATCAGCGGCGCTTCGGGGTCCTTGTTGATGGCGACGATCTTCTTCGCGCCCTGTATCCCCGCTAGGTGCTGCAGCGCGCCGGAGATGCCGATGGCGATGTAGAGGTCGGGGGCGATGATCTTGCCGGTCTGGCCGACCTGCCAGTCGTTCGGGGCGTAGCCGGCATCGACCGCGGCGCGGGTGGCGCCGACGGCGGCGCCGAGGACGTGGGCGAGATCGGCGACCAGCGCGAAGTTCTCGGCCGAGCCGAAGGAGACGCCGCCGGCGACGACGATCTGGGCGGTCGAGAGTTCGGGGAGATCGCTCTCGGTCCGGTGGGCGGCGATGAATTTTGCGACGGTCGCGACGTCGGCGTTCACCGGGTGGATGGGCGCACTATTGCCGAGGACGGTGGGGCGGAAGGCCGAGGCGCGGATGGT
The DNA here is from genome assembly GCF_028290645.1 of Devosia sp. GTDB lineage: Bacteria > Pseudomonadota > Alphaproteobacteria > Rhizobiales > Devosiaceae > Devosia_A. The sequence continues at coordinate 11,172 of NZ_JAQGJL010000076.1, forward strand.
GAGGAGGTGCTTGGCCTGCCCCGACGATACCGTCTCGATGGCGTTGCCGGCGTAGATCGGCCGGTCGAACCGGGTCGGGCCGTGGATAGCGACGACGTCGGTGATCGGCATCAGGTCGAGCTTGGCGGCGAGCCGCGGGATGGAGTCGCGGCCGGTGGAAGCGGCGGCGGCGATGATGTGCTCGTAGGGCTCGGCGAGCCGGGCGAGCAACGTTGCCACGGCCTCGGGGGCGAGGCTGGCGAGGGCGGGGCTGTCGGCTACTAGGACTTTTTCGACGCCGGCGAGCTGGGCCGCTTCGGCGGCGATGGCAGAAACGCCCTCCCCCGCGACGAGCAGGTCGACCGGGCCGAGCTTTTCGGCGGCGGCGACGATGCGGGCGGTGGCGGCGGACAGGCGGCCGAGATCGTGTTCGGCGAGGACGAGCACGGTCATCAGAGCGCCTCCAGCTCGGCGAGTTCGGAGTTGATGGCGGCGACTAGCTCGGCCGTGGTGGCGAGCCTGCGGCCGGCGGTGCGCTCGGGGGGCGGGCTGACTTTTTCGAGTTTCAGGCGCGGCGTGAGATCGACGCCGAAATCGGCGGCCGGGCGGACGGCGAGCGGTTTGGACCGGGCTTTCATCACCATGGGCAGCGCGGCGTTGCGCGGGGTGTTGAGGCGGAGGTCGGCGGTGACGATGGCGGGGAGCGGCACGGCGACGGTGGCGCGGCCGTAGTCGACCTCGCGCGTTACCTCAAGCCCCTGCCCCAGCACCTTGATCTCGGAAGCGAATGTCGCCTGCGGCCAGTCGAGCAGGCCCGCCAGCATCTGGCCGACCTGGTTGGAATCGTCGTCGACGGCTTGCTTCCCCAGCAGCACCAGATCGGGCTTTTCCTCGGCGACGACGGCCTCGAGAAGCTTTGCCACCGCGAGGGTTTCGACCCTGCCGTCGGCCTCGATCAGCAGGCCGCGATGCGCGCCCATTGCGAGGGCGGTGAGGATGACGTCGTTGCTCTGTTTCTGGCCGATCGATACGACGACGATCTCGGTGGCGTGGCCCGCCTCGGCGAGCTGCACGGCGGCCTCGACCGCGTGTTTGTCGAACGGATTCATCGACATGCGCACGTTTTCTGTCTCGACGCCCGAACCATCGGGCCGGACCCGCACGCGCACCGCATGATCGACGACGCGCTTGACGGCAACGAGGATTTTCATCGGTTCCTCCAAGAGGTTGCGGGGTGTTTTGCAGAAATGGCGGAGGGGGGCAAGGTTGGGGTGGGAAATTCTTGGCTTGGCGGGGGCGGGAGGGAGAAAGTCGTGCCCCCGATGTCTCGCCGGTGCGTGTGGACCCCCACCCCTGTCCCCTCCCCCTAGGAATGGGGAGGGAGACCCTCACACTGAAATCGAGGCGGGCGTCTCTCTCCCCATGTTGAGGGGAGGGGACGGGGGTGGGGGCGGCATGCTCCGGCGGCGAAGAGATCATCGCGCCGGGTTGACGCCCGCCTGCCCCGCCCGGCACAATGTTGCCTTACTAGCTCAGGTTTCCCCATGCCCGTCATCAACCGCATTGCGGAGTTCGCCGACGAAGTCGCCGAATGGCGCCGTGATTTCCATACGCATCCCGAACTGCAGTACGACCTGCCCCGCACCTCGGGGAAGGTCGCCGAGCTGTTGCGCTCGTTCGGGGTGGACGAGGTGGTGACCGGGATCGCGAAGACCGGCGTGGTCGGGGTGATCCGGGGGCGCGGGGCGGGAAAGACCATTGGGCTGCGCGCCGACATGGATGCACTGCCGATCCTCGAGCGCACCGAGCGGCCGTACCAGAGCCAGTCCGCGGGCCGGATGCATGCCTGCGGACATGACGGGCATACCGCGATGCTGCTCGGCGCCGCCAAATATCTCGCCGAGACGCGCAATTTCGACGGCACTGCGGTGGTGATCTTCCAGCCGGCGGAGGAAGGCGGCGCGGGTGGGCGGATGATGGTCGAGGAAGGGCTGATGGACCGCTTCGGCATCGAGGAAGTCTATGGCATGCACAACATGCCGGGGACGCCCGCCGGGCATTTCGGCATCCGCACCGGCGGCATCATGGCGGCGAGCGACGAGTTCAACATCGCCATCGAGGGCCAGGGCGGCCACGCGGCGTTTCCGCAGAACACTATCGACCCGGTGATGGTCGCGGCGCAGCTGATCACCGCGCTGCAGACGATCGTGTCGCGCAATGTCGATCCGATGCGCTCGGCGGTGCTGTCGGTCACCATGATGCGGGCGGGGGATGCGTTCAACATCATCCCGCAGAGCGTGCATCTGACCGGCACGGTGCGGACGCTCGACGAGGCGGTGCGCGACCTGATGGAGGAGCGGCTCAAATCGGTAAGCCGGAAGCTGGCGGACACGTTCGGCGCCAAGGCCGAGGTGACGTATCGGCGCGGCTATCCCGTGACGGTGAACGCCAAGGACCAGTCCGCCTATGCCAGCAGCGTGGCGGGGGCGGTGGCGGGGGCTGACAGCGTCAACACCAGCGTCGATCCGACCATGGCGGGGGAGGATTTTTCCTACATGCTCCGGGCCCGGCCGGGGGCGTTCATCTTCCTCGGCAACGGGGCGTCGTCGCAGCTGCACAGCGATACGTATGATTTCAATGACGAGATCATTCCGGTGGGGATCAGTTATTGGGTGAAGCTGGTCGAGGGGGCTTCGGGGGCGTAGAGGGCTCGATTGCCGGCCGGTGGCTGGGGACCCCCACCCCTATCCCCTCCCCCTAAGAATGGGGAGGGAGACCCTCGCACTGACATCGGGGCTGGCGTCTCCCTCCCCCTGTTTCAGGGGGAGGGGACAGGGGTGGGGGTCGGCACGCACCGTACGTCGTAGCGGCCGCGTCGCGCGCTTTCGAGTAAATGGAGATCGAAACATGGCGATCAAGCGGATGGACAACGTCGGAATCGTCGTCGACGACCTCGGAGGGGCGATTGATTTCTTTCGCGAACTCGGCCTCGAGTTCGAGGGGCGGGCCACGATCGAAGGGGAATGGGCCGGGCGTGTCACCGGCCTCGGCGATCAGCGGGTCGAGATCGCCATGATGCGCACGCCGGACGGCCACAGCCGGCTCGAGCTCTCCCGCTTCCTCGCGCCCCCTGTCGTCGCAGATCACCGGAACGCCCCGGTCAACGCCCTGGGCTACCTGCGCGTCATGTTCACCGTGGACGACATCGACGAGACGCTGGCAAGGCTCCGCTCGCGCGGTGCGCAGCTCGTAGGCGAAGTCGTCCGGTATGAAGATGCGTATCGGCTCTGCTACATCCGCGGGCCTGGGGGGCTGCTCATCGGGTTGGCCCAGGAACTCGGCTGAGGGCAATGCGAAGACCAGTGGCGAAGCACGCACCGAACGTCGTGGCCGACGCGTCCCGCTTTCGTGCAAACGACACCTGTGACTAATAGTTAGTCTGCGAACCTTCATTGCGATTCCCGCCCGACCGATGACCCCTACCCTCACTGCCGGCACCGTCGCCCGCCGGACGCTGCTGACATTGCTGATTTCCGCGGCCGGCGGTGGTGTCGCGGCGCTGCTCAACCTGCCGGCGGCGTGGCTGATGGGCGGGGCGCTGGCGGTGGCCGTTGCGGCGCTGCTCGGCGCCCGGGTGATGCTGCCCAACTGGCTCAGGGACGCGACGTTCGTGTTCACTGGGCTCTCGATGGGGGCGAGCGTCGCGCGCGATTCGCTGGCGCTGATGATCCAGTGGCCGGTGACGCTGGCGGCGCTGGTGCTCGAGCTGATCCTGATCATCAGCCTCACCGGCTTCCTGTTGCGAAAGCTGTTCGGGCTCGATCGCGGCACGGCGTATCTGAGTTCGTTCCCGGGGCACCTCAGCTTCGTGATGTCGATCGCGGCGGCGGGGGTGGGCGATTCGCGCCAGATCATCATCATCCAGGTGATCCGTATCCTCCTGCTCACCATCTGCGTGCCGGTGGGGGCGGTGTTCCTGCCGATCGGGCATTATTCCGGCGGCCCGGTGCAGCCATCGGTGCCGCTCGAGGTGCTGGCGCTGGTCGCGGGCGCCTGTGCGATCACCGGGTTCGTGTTCACGCGGCTCAGGATCCCCGCCGGCTACGCGCTCGGCGCCATGGCGGCCTCGATCGCCGCCAAGTTCGCCGGCCTGTTCGAGGGCGCGGTGCCGCCGGTGCTGCTGGTGGTGATCTTCATTTTCGTCGGCGCGCTGATCGGCTCGCGCTTCAACGGCATCACCCGCGACGAGTTCGCGAAGGCCGCGCTCGGCGGCCTCGCCGGGACGGCGCTGACGGTCGGCATCGTGACGCTGGTGGCGTTCGCAGTGTCGCCGCTGGTCGACATGCCGTTCGGGCAGATCTGGCTGGGGCTGTCGCCGGGGGCGCTCGAGGGCATGGGCGCGCTCGGCATTGCGCTCGGGTTCGATACGGCGTTCATCGCGGCGCATCATGTGACGCGGCTGCTGCTGCTCACCTTCGCCATTCCGGTGGTGGCGATGATGGTGCGCGAGAAGGAACTGCCGTAGGACCGCCCCAATCGTGGGCAGAACTGCCCGCCATATTTTTGGAGATTTGCCGATGCTGCGTCAGCTGACCCTTGTTGCCTTCCTTGCCGGCCTTGCCGCCACCCCGGCGCTGGCGCGCGAGAACTGCGAGTACAACGACGACCAGCCGGGCCTGAAGATCGAGTTCGGCTTCTCCATCGGCGGCAAGCGCGGTGGCGACAGTTTCGATCCCGATATCGCCAAGCTGGAGTTGCGCAAGCGCGGCGTCGAAGCACGCTCGGTGAGCATGGCGCCGGACGGGTGCGTCGAGGCCTTCGTGCAGTACCCCGATGGCTCGTGGCACAGCGATTATTATGATCCGGATACGTGGCGGCAGGTGGACTGAGGGGGACTGTCGGTCCATCTCCCTGAGGGGAGAAAGGGACGGTTCCGGCCCGCGCTGCCGGTGGCTGTGGACCCCCACCCCTGTCCCCTCCCCCTGAGAAGGGGGAGGGAGACCCTCACACTGACATCGAGGCTGGCGTCTCCCTCCCCCTGTTTAGGGGGAGGGGTCAGGGGTGGGGG
>NZ_JAQGJL010000304.1 GCF_028290645.1 Devosia sp.
CCGGATTCCGAACCAGGCCTCGAAACCTCGAACCGCCTGATGCAGCAGCATGCCGAGCCCATCGACGGTACGGAGCCCGAGGGCACGGGCGTCGGCGAGGAGCGGGGTGACCAGCGGGACGTAGACGATGTCGGTAACCAGCGCGGTCCCCGGCAGGAGGCGCAGGTCGATGTCCTCGAAGCGGGTGTCGTGCATGCCGATCGAGGTGGTGTTGACGACAAGGCCGGCGCCGGGGGCGTAGCGGGCGAAGTCGGACAGCGGGCCCGAAACGATCGGACCGGAGATTTCCCGCGCCAGCGCTTCGGCCTTTTCGGGTGTCCGGTTGAGGAGCACGATTTCGGGCACCCCCCGTTCGCGCAACGCCACGAGGATGGCGCGTGCGGCACCGCCGGCGCCCAGCACGATGGCGCGGGCAAGACCCTCCCCCCAGCCCGGCGCGTTCTGGTCGAGATTGCCGAGAAAGCCCATGAAATCGGTGTTGAAGCCATGCACCTTGCCGTCGCGAGCAACCAGCGTATTCACTGCGGCAATGGTGGTCGCCAGTGGATCGACGCTGTCGCAGAGGGCAAATACCGCCTCCTTCAAGGGAATGGTCACGTTGCCGCCGGCGAACTCGCCCTGGCGCAGGCGTTCGATGAACTGCGGCAGCTCGGCGGGGGCGACGTCAATCGCCTCGTAGCTCCCGTCGATGTGGTGCGCCTCGAGCCACGTGCCGTGGATCAGGGGCGAACGGGAGTGCTTGATCGGGTGGCCGATGACGAAGGCTTTTTTCACGTGAATCAATCGCCGAGAGTTTCGGGGGCATGTTGGCGGAGCGCTGCCAGCAAAGGCAACAAGGGCAGGCCGAGGATGGTGAAATAGTCGCCTTCGATGCGTTCGAACAGCCTGATCGAGGGCCCTTCGAGCCGATAGCCGCCCACCGAGCCCAGCACCGCGTCGCCTTCGATCGCGAGGATAGTGTCCCGTTCGACCCGATCGAAGGCCCGCATGGTGAGGCTCGCGGTCTCGGTCGTCGACCACAGCACCTTGCCACGGCGCGCCAGCGCGATGCCGGCATGGAGAAAGTGGGTGCGGCCCCGCAGCCGGTCCAGTTGCGCCGCCGCTGCGGTGCGGCTTTCCGGCTTGTGCAGCAGCGCGTCTCCCAGCGCCAGCACCTGGTCGGCGCCGATGACCGCAGCGCCGCGACGGCCATTGGATACGGCGAGCGCCTTGGCCTCGGCCAGCGCCTGCGCCACCGCGATGGCGTCGCCGCCTTTCCCCAGCACTTCGGCCTCGAGCGCCCGTTCGTCGATTGGCGCTGGACTCGTCTCGAATCGGAGCCCGGTGCCCGCCAGCAGGGCTTTTCGCGTCCGGCTCTGGGAAGCGAGGATCAGCATGGATCGGGTTTTCCACACTGTCCTCGCTGGCTCAAGTCCCAAGGCGGTGGAAAAGCCGCCCGCCGACCCGGGAACCGGACTTCTCCCCGCTCGGGCGAAATCCATCAACAGCCCGGCCGTCCGGGAGAGTTAACAAAGGGTTAAGGTGAGTTGTGGGGATAACCGGTTGCGCCCAGGGCGGGTTCATCAACAGGCGCGTTAACGGATCGTCAACCAATGTGGCATGGTTAACGCTTAGTTAACCGCCCGACTCCGGGCGCCGTCCACGACTCCCGCCTCCCGATGTTCCACAGGCCCCGCGTGACCCGTCGCCGTGCGCTTCTGTCGCCGCACTGCACGTTGTGGGCAGGCGTGAATTCCTGCAAAACACCGCCATGATAATGATGATTAAGAATCTAGATTCTCTTTTTGGGTTGGGGCGATGACCCCGACACCGGTGCTCAAACCGCTATTGGAAACCGTGCTCGGTCGGCGCCAGCAGCGCCTGCCGATCTGGATCATGCGGCAGGCCGGGCGGTACCTGCCGGAGTACCGCGAGCTTCGAGCGAAAGCCGGGAGCTTTCTCGATCTCTGCTACAACCCGGAACTGGCTTCGGAAGTGACCCTACAGCCGCTGCGCCGGTTCGATCTCGATGCGGCGATCCTGTTCTCCGACATCCTCGTCATCCCTGATGCCCTCGGCCAGGACGTACGCTTCGAGGTAGGCGAAGGGCCGCAGCTTGAGCCCGTCACGGCAGACTCGATCGGACGGCTTGATCCCAAAGGGGCTTTGGAAAAGCTGAGCCCCATCATCGAGACGGTGCAACGAGTACGGGCGGGGTTGGCACCGGAGAAGACGCTGATCGGCTTCTGCGGTTCGCCCTGGACGGTTGCGACCTACATGATCAACGGGCGCGGCTCGGCCGACCAGGCGGCGGCGCGGCTGTTCGCCCTGACGCAGCCGGCGGCATTCGCGCAGTTGATCGACATCCTGGTCGAGGCGAGCATCGGATATCTCGCCGCGCAGCTCCAAGCCGGCGCCGACGTGGTGCAGTTGTTCGAGAGCTGGGCACTGAACCTCGACGAGATCGCATTCTCGGACTGGGTGATCGAACCGAATCGGCGGATTGTCGAAGGGCTGAGAAAACTTGTGCCGGGCGCTCCGGTGATCGGCTTTCCGCGCGGCGCGGCGGGGAACCTCCCGGCCTATGCCGAGACAACCGGAGTGAACCTCTTGGGACTGGACTACGCCACGCCGCTTGAGTTTGCCCGCGAGCTGCCGTCCGGCCTCGGGGTGCAGGGCAACCTCGATCCGTTGCGGCTCCTGGCCGGCGGCGAACAGATGGATGTCCGAGTGCGGCAGATCGTGACCGGCTTCCGCGACCGCCCGCATATCTTCAACCTCGGACACGGGATCCTCCCCGAAACGCCGATTGCGCATGTCGAGCGGCTGATTGCCGTGGCGCGGGGGACCTGAGCGATGGAATGGGTCAAGGCGCTGCACATCATCTCGGTGATCGCCTGGATGGCAGGGATGCTCTACCTGCCGCGGCTGTTCGTCTATCACGCCGATGCCGAGAAGGGCTCGGTGCAGTCGGAGACCTTCAAGCTGATGGAGCGGCGGCTCTACCGCGGCATCACCACGCCGGCGATGATCGCCACCTGGGTGTTCGGGCTGTGGCTCGCCTTCGGCTTCGGGATCGTCGATTTCAGCCAGGGCTGGATGTGGCTGAAGGCGGTGATGGTGATCCTCCTCACCGGCATCCACGGCTATTACGGCCGGCTGCTGAGGGATTTCGCCAATGACCGCAACACGCGGCCGGCGAAGTTCTTCCGCGCCATCAACGAGATCCCGTTCGTCATCGCCATCGTCATCGTGATCGCGGTGGTGGTGAAGCCGTTCTGACGGCCGATGCCGCTGGAGATTCGTCGTCAGTTCCCGTGGCCTCCTGTCGTCGGATCGCGCTTTGGCCGCCGCGACGCCTTGGAATGTTCCACGTGAATCCGCATTCTACTTGAATGTAACGAAGCTTTTAGCTATCTGAAGTCACTGCCTGATCGATGGGCGCCTCCCCGGCGCTTTCCGGGCGAACCCCCCTCTCCGTACATTCCCCACCACTTACGATTTGCCCAAGGGTCTTCCGCGCAATGGAAAATATGAAGCTCAGCGAGCTCAAGGCCAAGACGCCTGCCGAACTGCTTGAATTCGCAGAGACTTATGAGGTCGAGAACGCCTCGACGATGCGCAAGCAGGAGCTCATGTTCGCCATCCTCAAGGAGCTGGCGGCGCGCGAGGTGGACATCACCGGCGAGGGCGTGGTGGAAGTCCTGCCCGATGGTTTCGGGTTCCTGCGGTCTCCCGACGCGAACTACCTTCCCGGCCCCGACGACATCTACGTCTCCCCCTCGCAGATCCGCCGCTTTTCGCTGCGCACCGGCGATACGGTCGAAGGCCAGATCCGGTCTCCCAAGGAAGGCGAGCGCTATTTTGCGCTGCTCAAGGTCAACACCATCAATTTCGAGGACCCCGAGAAGGTCCGCCACAAGATCAACTTCGACAACCTGACGCCGCTCTATCCCGACGAGCGGCTGCGCCTCGAGCTTCCGGACCCGACCGTCAAGGACAAGAGCGCCCGGATCATGGATCTGGTGGCGCCGCTCGGCAAAGGCCAGCGTGCCCTCATTGTTGCGCCGCCGCGTACCGGCAAGACCGTATTGTTGCAGAACATTGCACAATCGATCGCCGTCAATCACCCGGAATGCTACCTCATCGTGCTGCTGATCGATGAGCGGCCCGAGGAAGTGACGGACATGCAGCGCTCGGTGAAGGGCGAGGTTATCTCCTCGACTTTCGACGAGCCGGCATCGCGCCACGTCCAGGTCGCCGAGATGGTGATCGAGAAGGCCAAGCGCCTCGTCGAGCACAAGCGCGACGTGGTGATCCTCCTCGATTCGATCACCCGCCTCGGCCGCGCCTACAACACGGTGGTGCCGAGCTCGGGCAAGGTGCTGACCGGCGGTGTCGACGCCAACGCGCTGCAGCGGCCGAAGCGCTTCTTCGGCGCGGCGCGCAATATCGAGGATGGCGGGTCGCTGACCATCATCTCGACGGCGCTGATCGATACCGGCAGCCGCATGGACGAAGTGATCTTCGAAGAGTTCAAGGGCACCGGTAACTCGGAAATCGTGCTGGACCGCAAGGTCTCCGACAAGCGCGTCTTCCCGGCCATGGACGTCACCAAGTCGGGCACCCGCAAGGAAGAACTGCTGGTCGAGCCGGATATCCTCAGGAAGATGTACGTGCTCCGCCGTATCCTCAACCCGATGGGCACGGTCGACGCCATGGAGTTCCTGATGGACAAGATCCGTCAGACCAAGACGAACTCCGATTTCTTCGACTCGATGAACACCTAACTCCTGCCGGCTATGCGCGACGACGACACCATCGTCGCCCTCTCCTCCGGCGCCCTGCCGTCGGGGGTCGCGGTCGTGCGACTGTCGGGGCCGAAAGCTGGTGTGGTGCTGAGCGGTATGCTCGGCGCCCTCCCCGTCCCGAGGCGTCTCAAACTGGCGGATATCCGCATCGGCGGCGATCTCATCGACCGCGGTCTCGTCGCCTGGATGCCCGGGCCGCATAGCTTTACCGGCGAGGATTGTGCCGAGCTGCAGGTGCACGGGTCGCCGGCCGTGGTGCGCGCCCTGCTCCGGCAGCTGGGGGCGATGGACGGCGTGCGCCTCGCAGAAGCCGGCGAATTTACCCGGCGGGCCTTCGAGAACGGCAAGCTCGACCTCACCGAGGTCGAGGGTCTTGGTGACCTGATCCAGGCAGAGACCGAAGGTCAGCGGCGCTTGGCGCTGGCCCGGCTTGATGGCGCGCTATCCGAGCGCCTCGACGCCTGGCGCGAGGCGCTGCTCGATGCCCGTGCCGAGATCGAAGCGCGGCTCGACTTTTCCGATGAGGGCGATGTCGATGCGGAGCTTCCGGAGACAGTGCTGAGCCGGCTCCGCGAGGTTCGGGCCGATCTGCTGGCCGTAGCCGGTTCGATCACTTCGGGGCGGATCGTCCGCGAAGGGCTGCGGGTGGCACTGGCGGGGCCGCCGAATGCCGGCAAGTCCAGCTTGCTCAACGCGCTGGCCAAGTCCGACGTCGCCATCGTGACGGACGAGCCGGGCACAACACGCGATGTGCGCGAGGTTGCCGTCGATCTCGATGGGCAGCTGGTCATCCTGGTCGATATGGCCGGGTTGCGGCAGAGCGACAGCAAGGCCGAAGCCGAAGGCGTGCGCCGGGCGCATCGCGAGATCGGGGGCGCCGACCTGGTGCTCTGGCTGCAGGCACCGGACGTTGAGGTGGGTCCGGCGCCCGCGACCGAGGCGGATGTGTGGATAGTGGGGTCGAAGTCGGACCTGCCGGGGGTTGCCGGCGAACTGGCGGTCTCCAGCCGTACGGGCGCGGGCGTCGACGAGCTGCTGGCGCGGATCGCCCGGTTTGCTGACGGCCAGACGTCCGGCGAACCGGCTCTGGTGAGTCGCGAACGCGATCTAGTAGCGCTTAGCGCCGCCGTAAGTTCAGTTGAGGCAGCGATCGCGCATTTCGGCGAGGAAGAGCTGGCAGCCGAGGACCTGCGACGGGCATCGGATGCGCTGGCGCGGCTGCTGGGAAAGATGGATGTCGAGGCGGTGCTGGACCGGCTGTTCAGCGCCTTCTGCATCGGCAAGTGATTCACGTGAAACGGTTCGCACGGCATGGACATGGCTGCCCGCCTGCGCACAACCGTTGATTCACGTGAAACATTGCCGTAGACCGCCCTCCCTGAGGACGTGTGATGAGCGATTTCGGTGTCATTGTTGTTGGCGGCGGCCATGCCGGCTGTGAAGCTGCGGCCGCCTCGGCGCGCCTCGGCGTCCCTACTGCGCTGATTACCCACAAGTTTTCGACCATAGGCGAGATGAGCTGCAACCCGGCGATCGGCGGGCTCGGCAAGGGCCACCTGGTGCGCGAGATCGATGCCATGGACGGCGTGATGGGCCGCGTGGCCGACGCGGCCGGCATCCAGTTCCGGGTGCTCAACCGCCGCAAGGGCCCTGCCGTGCGCGGTCCCCGTGCGCAGGCCGACCGCAAGCTCTATCGTCAGGCCATGCAGGCGGCGATCCTCGCGCAGCCGAACCTGACCGTCATCGAAGGCGAAGTTGATGACCTCGTCGTCACCGACGGACGGATCGCCGGCGCCGTGCTCCTTGATGGCCGCCGGTTTGGCGCCAGGGCCGTGGTGCTGACCAGCGGGACGTTCCTGCGGGGACTGATCCACCGGGGCGAAGAGACGGTACCGGCGGGCCGCGTAGGCGAGAAGCCGGTGCTGGGGCTATCGACACGCCTCGAGGCGCTTGGGCTGACGCTGGGGCGGCTGAAGACCGGCACCCCGGCAAGGCTCGATGCCACCTCCATCGATTTCTCCGGCCTCGAGGAACAGCGGGGCGATGATCCGCCTGAGCCGTTCTCGGCCCTGACAAAGTCGATCACCACCCCACAGATCAGCTGCTATATCACCCGCACGACGGCGGATACGCATCGGATCATCTCGGACAACCTGCATCGCTCGGCCATGTACTCCGGGCGGATCAAGAGCCGTGGCCCGCGCTACTGTCCGTCGATCGAGGACAAGGTGGTGCGCTTTGCCGATCGCGATAGCCACCAGATTTTCCTTGAGCCGGAAGGGCTTGACGACCAGACGATCTATCCCAACGGGCTGTCGACCTCCCTGCCCGCTGAGGTACAGGAGGCGTTCCTCAAGTCCATGCCCGGACTGGAGAACGTCCGGATCATCCGGCCGGGCTATGCCATCGAGTACGACTACGTGGATCCGCGCGAGCTGCGGGCGACGCTGGAGTTGCGGCGGCTGCCGGGATTGTACTTGGCCGGACAGATCAATGGCACAACCGGTTATGAGGAGGCGGCGGCGCAGGGCCTATACGCCGGGGCCAATGCCGGGCGGGCGGTGACCGGCGCCGATGCACTGCGGCTGTCGCGGACCGAGAGCTATCTTGGGGTGATGGTCGACGACCTCGTGACGCGGGGCGTAACCGAGCCGTACCGGATGTTTACCTCGCGGGCCGAGTTCCGGCTCCACCTGCGGAGTGACAACGCTGATCAGCGCCTGACGCCCGGTGCCATTGCGGCCGGGCTTGTTGGCGAGGAGCGGCGCGAGCACTTCGAGGCCCGCAGGGCAGCGCTGGTCAGCGGGCGGGCATTGCTTGATCGGCTCTCTGCGACGCCGACCGCGGCGCGGAAGGCTGGTCTGGCGGTTAATGCCGACGGGCAGCAGCGTTCGGCCTTCGAACTGCTGTCCTATCCGGGTGTGGAGGCGGCCAATCTTGTGCCGCTCTGGCCGGAGGTGGCGACCATTGCGCCGGCGATCATGGAGCAGCTGGCAGTGGATGCGCAGTACGCGGTCTACATTGAGCGCCAGGAAGCGGATATCGCAGCTGTGAAGCGGGACGAGGGCCGCGAGATCCCGGAGTGGATGGACTATGCGGCCCTGCCCGGCCTGTCGATGGAACTGCGCCAGAAACTGGGAGAGCGCCGGCCAGCGACGATTGCGCAGGCGCAGGCCATCGATGGCGTGACGCCGGCCGCGATTACGCTGATCCTTTCGATCGTCCGGCGCGGCAGCCTGCGCCAGGCGGGCTGATGCCGGACCTAAGTCCTTACGCGGGCGTGTTTGTTCGGCCGGAGGCCGAGGTTCTCCGCGATCTGGAATCCTTTGCTGCGCTGCTGAAGAAATGGAACGCGGTGCAGAATCTTGTTTCACGTGAAACAGAAAATGCGCTGTGGCCGCGGCACATTGTCGATTCCCTCCAGATTCTGCCGCTCCTTTGCCCCGATGATGAACGTTTTCTGGACATCGGTTCAGGTGGCGGCCTGCCGGCCCTGCCACTGGCGATCGCATTGAAACGAGGACCGGCCTCCTTCACGCTGGTCGAGCCGATCGGGAAGAAGGTGGCTTTCCTTCGGCAGGTGATTCGCGAACTGGGCCTAAACGCTACGGTGCATGCCGGGCGCACCGACTCAATTGATTCACGTGAAACATTGCGGCCGGATGTCATCACCTCGCGGGCGCTGGCGGCCCTGCCGACCCTGCTCGAACTTATCCACGCCTTCTTCGGCCCGGAAACCCGCGCGATCCTGCACAAGGGCAGGGATCATGCTGTGGAGCTGCGAGAAAGCCGTTTGGCGTGGGACTTCGACGTGGTAATAACCAACAGCGCCACCGACGAGGCCGGCGTATTGCTGACCATCAGCAATTTGCGACGCAAAACCATCTAGTTAGCGGAAACGCTCGGAGGCCGTGCCTTGGCTCCTCGAATCCTGACCCTCGCCAACCAGAAGGGTGGGGTCGGCAAGACCACTACCGCGATCAACCTGGCCACGGCCCTTGCCGCAATTGGCGAACGCGTACTGATCGTCGATCTCGACCCGCAGGGCAATGCCTCGACGGGGCTCGGCATCTCGCGCTCAGGGCGCGACGTCTCGAGCTACGATCTCCTCATGGGCGACGCCAAGGTTTCGGCGGCCGCGGTGATGACCAGCGTGCCGAACGTGGCGATTGTCCCCTCGACGCTCGACCTGCTCGGGGTGGAGCTGACCATCGCCCAGCAGGCCGACCGGGCGTTCCGGCTGCGCGATGCGTTCCGCGGGATGACCGACCTGACGATCAACGGTCAGTCCGTCAGCTATGTACTGATCGACTGCCCGCCCTCGCTTAACCTGTTGACGATCAACGCCCTTGTTGCCGCCGACGCCGTGCTGGTGCCGCTGCAGTGCGAGTTCTTCGCACTCGAGGGGATGAGCCAGCTGCTCCAGACCATCGAGCAGATCCGCACCACCCTCAACCCGCGATTGTCGATCCAGGGCGTGGTGATGACGATGTTCGACCGACGCAACAATCTCAGCGAGCAGGTGCTGGCGGACGTGCGTTCGGAGATGGGATCGCTGGTCTACGAGACTGTCATACCGCGTAATGTTCGCCTGTCCGAAGCGCCGTCCTACGGCAAGCCGGCGCTGCTCTACGACCTGAAATGTGCCGGCAGCCAGGCCTATCTACGCCTCGCCACCGAAGTGATACGGCGTGAGCGCCAGCTCATCGCCGCATGAGGAATTGACGATGAACGAGAAACCATCACGGCTCGGGCGAGGCCTTGCGGCGCTGATCGGCGACATGGCGACCATGGAGGGCGCGCGGCTCGCCGATGGCGGCGGCAAACGCCTGCCGGTCGATTTCCTGGTGGCCAACCGCGCCAACCCGCGGCGCGATTTCGATGCGGACCAGCTTGAGGAGCTGACCAGCTCGATTCGCGAAAAGGGCGTGATGCAGCCCTTGCTGGTGCGTCCGACCAACGATCCGAACCAGTTCGAGATCATCGCCGGCGAGCGGCGCTGGCGCGCGGCGCAGCGGGCCGGGCTCAACGACGTGCCGGTGATCGTCCGCGAGGTCGACGACAAGGAAGCGCTCGAACTCGCGATCATCGAGAACGTGCAGCGCGTCGATCTCAATCCGCTCGAGGAAGCAATGGGTTACGGCCAGCTGATCGAGCAGTTCGACTATACGCAGAACGACCTGGCGCAGGTGATCGGCAAGAGCCGCTCGCATGTCGCCAATACGCTGCGGCTGCTGAAGCTGCCGCAGGACGTGCGCGACATGCTGGCGCGCGGCGAGCTGACGGCGGGCCATGCGCGCACGCTGATCACCGCCGATGACCCCGCGGCACTGGCCAAGCGCATCGTCGGCGGCGGGCTCTCGGTGCGCGAAGCCGAGGCGATGACGCAGCGCGAGATCAACGGCCCGAAGCGCAAGCCGGCGCCGGCGGCCGAGAAGGACACCGATACGGCGGCGCTGGAGAAGCGGCTGTCGGATGTACTCGGGCTGCATGTGGCGATCGACCACAAGGACCAGGGCGGGCGGCTCGAGATCCGGTATCGGACGCTGGAGCAGCTCGACGGCATCTGCATGAAGCTCACTGGGTACGGCGTGTAGCCGCGGCGACTGGCAGAAGTTCACGGCCTGTGGCTGGTCTGATGCTGGACTATCGCGCGTCCAAAGCATGGATTTGCAGGTGATTCCACCTCAGGGAACGTTCAGGCAGCGTCCATCTTTCGTTCATCCTGGCCGGTAAAATCAGTCAGCGACCCTGACGTTCACAGCGCTGCTCCACGTGAAACAATCGGCTAACGCTCTGCCGCCATTGTACAAATCGCCAGAAGCGCCCTGCGGCTGAGAGTGTCCTGCAGGCCGTAGCGCTTGCGTCTGTCGGCGACGGCGAGTTGCAGGCGGTCGAGGGCCGCGCTCAAAGCATCGTCGGTCCACAGGCGGAGCTGGCGCTCCAGCGTGGAGCGGCGGGAGAAGTGCGGGCGGGGGCGGGCGCCGTCGAGCACGGCGCCGGGGGATTTGCCGGTGTCGACTTCGGTGCGCCAGCGGCGGAGGGTCGCGAAGTGGCCGAGCGCGCCGGCGAGGATCTGCTGCGTGTTGACGTTCTGGGCGATGGCGCGCTCGAGCGCCGTATCGAGTTCGGCTGCGTGACCGGAGCCGGTGGCGTCGACGACTTCGTCGAGGACAAGGGCGGCGTTGTCGGCGCAGAGCGTCAGAATATCGTTGCGGGTCAACAGCTTGCTGCTAGCGGCGAAGAGCACGAGCTTTTCGAGTTCGCGCCGGGTGATCTCGCGGTCGTTGCCGAGAGTGTCGCGCAGCGCGGCGATGGCGTCCTGATCGGCGCGGATGCCGGCCTTGGAGAAGGTCTCGGAGATCAGGCGGCCGAGCGATTCGTCGCTGTCGGGGTAGCAGGGCAGGGCGCGGCCGAGCTTGGCGGCTTCGACGAGGGCGCGGAGCGGGTCCTTGGGGGTGAGGTTGCCGGCTTCGAGGATGATGATCGACCCCGGGTCGTCGCTAAGCTCGGTGAGCGGCATGACCAGCGATTTGCCGGCGCCGCGCACGCGGATGACGCGGCGGTCGCCGAACAGCGAGGTGGTCTTGGCCTCGACGGCGAGGCGGGAGGGATCGGCGTCGAGCTCGCTGCCGTCGAGGACCACGAGGTTCATGCTGTCGGCGTCGTTGCCGGCAAAGCGGCGGGCGAGGCGCTGGCCAGTTTCGCGGACCAGCCCGGCATCCGGGCCGTAGGCGAGGATGATGCCGGCTTCGAGATCGGGTCGGTCGACGAAGCGGGAGACCTCGTGCGCCTTGAGCGCGACCATCAGGTGGCCGTCTGGCTGAGGGCGCCGAGAAGGGTGAGGCGGACGGTCTCGGCGAGTTCGCGGGCGGCGCGCTCGAGCGCCTCGCGCTCGGCCTCCGTCTCGGCGAGCACCTGGCTGTCGATGGTGTAGAGCGCGGCGGCCGAGCGGGTGGTCGAGAGAAGGATCGATCCGTCGGGGGCGACGAGTTCGATGAGGGCTTTCACCCTCGCCTCGCGCTGCTCGCTGGGACGCTCGACGTTGGAGCGGGTGAGCCGGCGGGTGTCGCTCGATGTGGTGATGCGGACGGTCGGGCTGGCCGGGTCGGTGGCGCGGCCGAAGCGCAGGACCAGTTCCTGGTAGATGATCTGGTCGAGCCGGTTCTGCGGATCGGCATAGTTGAGCGGATGACGCTCGGTGCCAATGCCCCGTTCGCCATAGACCGGAGTGAGCCCTGTGCAGCCGGCAAGGCCCGTCGCGCCGACGAGAGTCAGCGCGACAAAGACGTTCCGAAACAATGGTTTAGACAACCACATTGACGATCCTGTCGGGGACGATCACCAGTTTCTTGGGCGGCTTGCCGTCCAGCATGCGGGCAACCGCTTCGAGAGACAAGACCTCTTTCTCGACCAGCTCCTTGGGCGCGCCGACCGGCACGGTGATCTCGCCGCGGCGCTTGCCGTTGACCTGGACCGGCAGGATGACGGTCGAATCGACCAGCAGCGCGGGATCGGCGACGGGCCAGCCGGCGTCGAGGACGAGCCCGGTCTTGCCGAGCGCCGCCCAGCAGGTTTCGGCGAGATGCGGCATCATCGGGGCGATGAGCTGCACCAGACGCTCCACGGCTTCGCGGAAGGCGTCGCGCTGTTCAGGCGAGACGCGGGTCGCGACGGACTGCGAGAACTTGGCGATGGCGTTCGAGAGCTCGTAGATCTGGGCAACGGCGCGATTGAAGCGCAGGCCCTCGATCTCACCGCCGACATTGTTGACGGTGCGATGGACGACCTTGCGGAGGTCGAGCACGCCCGCGTCGCCGGTGCCCGTCAGGCGCGTGGCGATGTCGTCCTCGAGCTCGAGGAAGTCACCGACCAGCTTCCAGACGCGCTGCAGGAAGCGGCTGGCGCCTTCGATGCCGGCCTCGGTCCACTGCACGTCGCGTTCCGGCGGGGAGTCGGACAGCATGAACCAGCGGGCCGTATCGGCACCGTAGGTCGCGACGATCTCGTCCGGGTCGACGACGTTCTTCTTGGATTTGCTCATCTTTTCGATGGCGCCGATCTCGACCGGGGCGCCGGTCTTGGCGTGGACGGCGGTTCGGATATCCATGCCGGAGACCGCGACGTCGGTGGGCGACAGCCACTCCCCGGAGGTGTCGCGATAGGTCTCGTGGACCACCATGCCCTGGGTGAACAGGCCCTTGAACGGCTCCTCGATATTGAGGTGGCCGGTCTGCTTCATGGCGCGGGTGAAGAAGCGCGAGTAGAGCAGGTGCAAAATCGCATGCTCGACGCCGCCGATATACTGGTCCACCGGCAGCCAGTCGTTAGCGACGGCCGGGATGGTCGGGGTGTCGGCGTGCGGGGCGGTGAAGCGCGCAAAATACCAGGACGAGTCGACAAAGGTGTCCATGGTGTCGGTTTCACGCCGGGCAGGTACGCCGCATTGCGGGCAGTGGACGTGCTTCCAGGTCGGATGATGGTCGAGCGCGTTGCCGGGCCGGTCGAAGGTCACGTCCTCGGGCAG
>NZ_JAQGJL010000133.1 GCF_028290645.1 Devosia sp.
CCGAAGACGCGAACGAACTAAACACTGTTGAACTGGCCACCGAGCTGACAATCGCCTGGCTCTCCAATCCCAATACGCGCGCCAATGCGGACGATGTCCCGGCTTTTCTGCAGAAGATGCACGAAGCGGTGGCGGGTTTGTCGAGCGGCGCTGCCGCTGAACCTGAAGGCGAGCCAGCCGCTGAGTTCACCCCCGCCGTCACCGCCCGCAAATCGCTCGCCTCACGCGACCACATCATCTCAATGATCGACGGTAAGTCGTACAAGACCCTGCGCCGCCACCTGAGCACGAACGGCCTGACCCCCGAGCAGTATCGCGAACGCTACAACCTCAAGGCAGACTATCCGATGACCGCGCCTGCGTATTCGGAAGCGCGTCGCGCGATGGCCAAGAAGATTGGCCTCGGCCGCAAGCCTGGTGCAAAGCGCCCCGCCAAGGCGGCCGCGCCGAAGTAATCAACTGGCGGGCAGAAATGCCCGCCGCTGCTCATCCCAGTTTGGCGATATCGCCCCCGGCGCTGTCAGCATGGCGATGTCGACGCCGGGCTTGAGTGTGCCCTTAAGCATGGCGTCAATCACTGCGGGCGACAGGAACACGAGCCGCATGACGCGCGTGATGTAGGCGTCCTGCACGCCTTCGAGTCTGCCAAGCGTCTTGATGTCCATCGCGCCGGTGCGGATCTGCGCCCACCAGCGGCGCGCCCGGTTCAACTGCGTGATCAGCGAGGTACTGGGCACACTGGCCGCCGACCCACCGTTGCTGTGGATCAGCCGCATTGCTCTCCCCGATCGCGTCAGCCGCACCTCGGACGTAAGCGTGACCGTCTCGGGTGAGTCATCCTCGCGCTCGACGTTGAGCGCTTTGGCGATCACCGCGGTCGAGCACTCGATCTCGATCCGGCTGTCGTGGACGCGGACCTGTTTGAGGACATCGCGCAGGAACGCACGACTGCGACCGGCCACGTCCGAGCAGCGCTCGGTCAGGATCGCATAGTCACTGGGCGCCACCCGCAGCCAGTCGGCGCTCGCCAGGGTGAACCCGTCATCGAACAGCGCCCCGATCCGCTCGCGCACCGCCGCTTCGATCTCGGTCGCGGGTATCCGCAAACCCGTCGTGGCAGTGCTATCGGCAAGATCGCGACTGACATAATAGCGATAGCGGGTTGTCCCCTTGCTGGCATGCGTGGAGACCAGCGAGCGTCCTTCCCCATCGACGATCCTGCCGGACAGCAAGGCGGGGTGCTTGTTGCGCACCCCGCTTCGGTGGCCCTTGAGGTTGGCAGCAAGCTGCGCTTGCGCGCGGTCCCAGATGTCACGATCGACGATGCCGTCGTGGAGTCCGGGGAATGTCTGGCCCTTGTGGGGGATTTCTCCGACATAGATCGGGTTCTTGAGGATGGTGTAGATCTGCCCGCGGCCCAGCAGCACCCCGCCAAAGGTGCGGCTGTTCTTGAGGCTGGTGCGTATCGGTGCGCGTACCCCGCCCTGTTCAAGCCGTTCGGCGACGCGATGGACGTTTCCAAGCTCAAGATAGAGATCGAAGATACCGCGGATGAGGCTGGCTTCTCCCTCAACCACCTTGAGTGTTCGTCCATCGGGGGCGTAGCCGATCGGCGGGGTGCCGCCCATCCACATGCCCTTGGCCTTGGATGCGGCGATCTTGTCGCGGATACGCTCGGCGGTGACCTCGCGCTCGAACTGCGCGAACGACAGCAGCATGTTGAGCGTGAGCCGCCCCATGCTGGTCGTGGTGTTGAACGACTGCGTGACCGATACGAACGACGTGCCCGCCTTGTCGAACGTCTCCACGAGCTTCGAGAAGTCCATTAACGAGCGGGTCAGGCGATCGACTTTGTAGACGACGACGGTATCGACCCGTCCTGCAGCTATCTCACCCAATAGTCTTTGCAGGGCGGGTCGTGCCAACGTCCCGCCCGACAGCCCGCCATCGTCATAGACATCCGGAAGCGCAGTCCAGCCTTCGCTGGCCTGGCTCAGGATATAGGCGGCGCATGCCTCCCTCTGCGCGTCGAGACTGTTGAACGCCTGGTCCAGCCCCTCCTCGCTCGATTTGCGGGTGTAGATCGCGCAGCGGATGGTTTTCATGCGGCGGCTTTCCGCTTCAATCCGAAGAACGCCGGTCCCGACCAGTGCGTGCCGGTGATCGCCTTGGCGACCTCACTCAGCGAACGATACTCAGCATCTTGCCAGCGGATTATGCGGTCCTCGCCGACGGTCACCACATGCACCTTGCCGCCCCACTCGCGGACGAGCCGCATGCCGGGCGACACCGGGCTGGTCCTGGTCTTGGAGGCGGCGAGCTGGTCGAGTTTGCGAATGGTCTCGCGCGACACGCCGCCGAACGCCTTTGCCTGCATCTCCCAGGCAAGGGCGAGGCGCATCATCTTCGGGCTGATCCTGGGCGCCGGTGACTTGGTCAGCGAACGCCACTCGTCCTTGAGCTCGGCTGACGTGCAGGTCGCCAGCCGAGCGAGACTCTCCTCCAACCAGATCATCAGGCGGCAGCGGCGATGCGGTAGCAGGTCTCGTCATTGCGCTTGCTGCGGTCGATGACATGGCCCTTTTTGCGCAGGCCGGTCAGCGCGGCGCGTGTTGTATGCGGCAGCCAGCCGGTCAGCTCGATCAGCTCTGAGACAGAAGCGCCGTCCTCGCGCTGGAGGAGCGCGAGAACGGCCGAGGTTTTGGAGACATTGGGGGTCTCGAGCACTACGGTACGTTGTGATGCCTTGACGTCAATAACATGGGTTTGGTCGATCTCCGCTATCCCGGCATCGGTAATAAACATGCCGTAGCGGATGTCGCCGTCGGTACGAGCAACCATCGCCGCGTCGCTGGTCTCGCGTTGTTCGGCGAACCCGCGCTTGGTCAGCGCGGCCATCGCTTTGGTGGCGATGTCGCCAGCGTCGGCCAGCATGGTGGGCAGCGGGTAGAAGCTGCCGCCTTCGCGCTGCGAAGCGGTCGATAGCAGGATCAGCTGAGTGTCGTTGAGCTTGGGCATGGTGGTGTTCCGTTGTTCGGATGAGCGGCACCGTGCCGCTCCCACCAGCCCTAGCCCCGTAGCGATGACATCGCCGGGGCAGCCGCGTGACTCAACCGCGACTCTCTACTGTCACGGCTGTTGCTCTGGTGGACGCGCAAGTCGAATGGTTTGTGCAAGAGCGGCCGACGCCGCGATCGGTCGACCGGAG
>NZ_JAQGJL010000192.1 GCF_028290645.1 Devosia sp.
AGGGCAACGACGAGTTCGATTTCGTCCTCGTCGAAGTCGGCGGCACCGTCGGCGATATCGAGGGCCTGCCGTTCTTCGAGGCGATCCGCCAGTTCGGCAACGACCTGCCGCGCGGGCACGCCGTCTATGTCCACCTGACGCTGATGCCGTTCATCCCCTCGGCCGGCGAGCTCAAGACCAAGCCGACGCAGCACTCGGTGGCAACGCTCCGCTCCATCGGCATTTCGCCCGACATCCTGCTCGTCCGCTGCGATCGCCCCATCCCGCACAGCGAACGCAGGAAGCTGGCGCTGTTCTGCAACGTGCGCGAGAGCGCCGTGATCCAGGGCCTCGACGTCGCCTCGATCTACGACGTGCCGCTCGCCTACCACAAGGAAGGGCTCGACCGCGAAGTCCTCGCCGCCTTCGGCATCGAAGACGCGCCGTCGCCCGACCTGACCCAGTGGGAGGAAGTCTCGCAGCGCCTCCACAACCCCGAGGGCGAGGTCAACATAGCCATCGTCGGCAAGTACACCGGCCTCAAGGACGCCTACAAGTCGCTCTCGGAAGCCCTGGTCCATGGCGGCATCGCCAACCGGGTGAAGGTCAACCTCAACTGGATCGACAGCGAAATCTTCGAGCACGAGGACCCCGCACCCTATCTCGAGCACATCCACGGCATCCTCGTCCCGGGCGGCTTCGGCGAGCGCGGCTCGGCCGGCAAGATCCAGGCCGCCCGCTTCGCCCGCCTCAAGGACGTGCCGTATTTCGGTATCTGCTTCGGCATGCAGATGGCCTGCATTGAGGCGGCGCGGAACACCGCCGGCATCAAGAACGCCAATTCCACCGAGTTCGGCCCCACCAAGGAGCCGATCGTCGGCATCATGACCGAGTGGACCAAGGGTAACGAGCAGGTTACGCGCACCACCGACACCGATCTCGGCGGCACCATGCGCCTCGGCTCCTATCCGGCCCAGCTCGCCAAGGGCAGCCGGGTGGCGGATATCTATGGCTCGACGCGCATTACCGAGCGCCATCGTCACCGTTACGAAGTGAACATGAACTACCGCAAGGTGCTCGAGGCGAATGGCCTCCTCTTCTCCGGCGTCTCGCCCGACGGCAAGCTGCCTGAGATCGTCGAGCGCACCGACCACCCGTGGTTCATCGGCGTGCAGTTCCACCCGGAGCTGAAATCCAAGCCCTTCGAGCCCCACCCGCTCTTTGCCAGCTTCATCGAAGCGGCCAAGGAGCAGAGCCGGCTGGTGTGATGGAGCTCCGGACGGCGCGGCTCCTCCTGCGCCGGCCCGTGCCGGACGATCTCGTTCCGATCCATGCGGTCATGTCGTCGCCCGAGGCCATGCGCTACTGGTCGACGCTGCCGCACGAGTCTCTCGCAGTGACGGAAGCCTGGTTCCCCGGCGCGCTGCTCTCCTTCGACAATCCGGCCTGGGACGAGTGGATCATCGAGCACGAGGGCCGCGTCGTTGGCTACATGGGCATCTGGAACATGCCCGAATTCGGCTTCATCCTGCACCCCGACGTCTGGGGCCGTGGCCTCGCAACCGAGGCCGCCACCGCCTTCATCGAATACGCCTTCGCCGCCCATCCGATCGATGCCCTGACCGCCGATGTCGACCCGCGCAACACCGCATCGCTGAAGCTCCTGCAACGCCTCGGTTTCACGGTGACCGGCACCGCGAGGAACACCTTCCTTATCGGCGGCGAATGGTATGACTCAGTTTATTTGTCGCTACCGCGCCCGCACTAGCTCCACTGCCGCTCCGGAGTTCCAATGGCCGACATCCTCTCCCTCTCCAAAGCCCGCAAAGCCAAGGCTCGCACGGCCAAGGAGCAGACCGCCTCCGAGAACCGCATCAAGTTCGGGCGCGCCAAGGCCGACAAGCAGCGCGACGCGGCGCTCAAGGCGCTCGCGAACAAGCGACTGGACGGGGAGAAGCTTGAAGACTAGGGCAGGGGTATTGACCGTTGCGGAGTTCCTGCCTTGACCATGCTTTATGATTTTTCGGCCCGTTTGCTCGACGGGCCCGAGCAGCCTCTGTCGGCCTATCGCGACAAGGTCGTCATGGTGGTCAACGTCGCCAGCAAATGCGGCTTCACCCCGCAATATGCCGGTCTCGAAAAGCTCTACCAGACCTATCGGGACCGCGGTCTCGTCATCCTCGGCTTCCCCTGCAATCAGTTCGGCGACCAGGAGCCGGGCACCGAGACCGAGATCGCCGCCTTCTGCGACCTCAACTACAATGTCACCTTCCCGATGTTCTCGAAAATCATCGTGAACGGTCACGGCGCTCATCCGCTCTACCAGTGGCTGAAGCGCAAGGCGCCCGGCCTGCTGGGCTTCCAGGCCATACAGTGGAATTTCACCAAGTTCCTCGTCGATCGCTCCGGCACCAGGGTGCAGCGCTTCGCTTCCGCCGTGGAGCCGGCAGAACTGGTCCCACCGATCGAGAAGCTGCTCTAGCCCTTGTGATGCAGCCGCCGCCGCTCGCGGCGCACCTCGTGCCGCGGCACGCGATCGACGATCCGCCCCCGCCAGAACAACACCGCCCCCCAGGCCACAAAGCCCAGGAGCACCACGAGTCCCAAAAGCACCCCACCCGGCATCTCGCCACCTCGCTAGGTTGCGAGGGGGAGGATACTGCTGTGCGGGCGCGGTTGCAAAGGCGTGTGCTCCGCAAGCTCGGTGCCCATCTCCCCCTTGGCGGGGGAGAAAGCAAAATCTTAGGTTTAGCCGTTTGGCTAAGCCCAAGAAATTCCATTTCTCCCCCGCAAGGGGGGAGATGGGCACCGAGCCTGTGGCCGGCACTGATCCAACCCGCAAAACCAAAGAAAAAGCCCGGGAGCTCTCACTCACCGGGCTTCACCTTCACAATCCAGCGGGGGATCACTCCCCCGGCTGCATATCCTTGCCGGTATACACCTCGTCCACCCAATACTGGTCCCGCCGCCAAAACCCGTTGAACGGCGTCAGCGAGGCCTGGGTGTAGGCGCCCATCAGGCCGAATTCCACCCAGTCGTCCTCGTCGATGTCCGACGGCAGGGTGAACACCTGCGGCAGCACGTCGTAGCTGTCGCAGGTCGGACCCCACACGGTGAACTCGGAGAAGTCCTGGTCGTTGTCGTGGATGCGCGGGCCGCGCCACACCCGCACCGGCGGGGTGAAGTGCATGAACTTCACTTCCATCAGCGAGCCATAGGCGCCGTCGTTGAGATAGACCGACTGCCCGCCGCGCTGGTGCTTCACCCGCAGCAGCAGCGACGTCGACGAGGTCACCAGCGCCCGGCCGGGCTCGATGATCAGTTCCGGCTTGGACTTGCCGAAATTGTCCTTCACCGCTGTCGAGATGGTCTCGAAATAATAGTCCATCGGCGGCGCTTCGCTGGTCGGGTAGGGGGCCGGATAGCCGCCGCCGATATTGAGGCGCTTGAGCTCTATGCCGCTCTCCTCGCAGATCTTCGCCGCGGCCGCGATGTGCCGCTCGTAGGCATAGGCGTCCTCGCACTGGCTGCCGACATGGAAGCAGAGCGATGGCGTATAGCCCATCTGGTCGACGAGGCTGACGATCTCCGCCGCGCCATCCTGCATGACGCCGAACTTAATGCCGAAATCGTACGATTTCAGCGCCTTGCCGGCCTTGAAGCGGGTGGTCACCTCGATGTCGCGCGACGGCGATACCACCGCCGCCAGCTGGTCCAGCTGCTGCGGGTGGTCGATGGTGAACGAGCGGACGCCGAACTCCTCATAGGCGCGTTCGATCTCGCGCTTGTTCTTGATCGGGTTGTTGTAGTGCATGACCGCGCCGGGGGCGTAGTCGCGCACCAGCTCCATCTCCATGTTGGAGGCAACGTCGAAGGCCTTGAGGCCCTCGTCGTGGAGCTGCCTGATGATGTGCGGGGAGGGGTTGCATTTGACCGCATAGGTCAGCAGCCCGTCGAACCCCTTCTTGAACACCTTTGTCGCCCGGTGCAGTTCCTTCGAACAGAACAGGAAGCTCGGAAAATCGGGCTCTTCGCTGGCGATGAGCTGCGAAGTATTGGCATAGACCGTGGTCGGCTCAGTCATTGGCGGCTAACCTTTCAGGGGTCCGGGAGGGGCGTCAAAAGCGAGCGCTGCATATAGGGTCGATTGACCCACTGGGCAACGTCATATTTGAGGGATTACCAATCCGTAAGGCCGGCACCTAAAAGGCGCCAGATTCGGGGCGTTTGTCGGGCCTTTACGGTGCCGTCTCGCCTGAGGACATGACGATGTCGAAACAGGGTTGGATCTTCGGTCTCGTGGGTGTCGCCGCAGGCGTCGCCCTGGCGTTCGGCTACGCCGAGATTTCGAGCCGCCGCGCCGACACGGTGCCGCCCGCCATCACCGCGCAACTCGTCGCACCAGCAGCCCAGCCGGCCGCCGAGATGGCAGTCCAGCCCCCAATGCAGCCGGCAGCCCAGCCCGCAACACAGCTGGCAGCGGAGGCGAAGACCGTCCCGGCCACCCGTACCGAGGTGCAATTGAGCTTTGCGCCCGTGGTGAAGTCGGTGACGCCGTCGGTGGTCAATGTCTACGCCACGACGATCAGCCAGCAGGCCACCTCGCCATTCCTCAGCGACCCGTTCTTCCAGCAGTTCTTCGGCGGCGGCGACTCGCCCTTCATGGACAGCCGCCCGCAGAAGTCGCAGTCGCTCGGCTCGGGCGTCATCGTCGACGGTGCGGGCATCATCCTGACCAACCACCACGTCGTCGACGGCGCCACCGATATCCGCGTAGCCACCACCGACGGCAACGAATACGCCGTCAACCTGCTGCTGGACGATCCGAAGACCGACCTCGCGGTCCTCAAGGTCAAGGACCCCAAGGGCGGGACCTTCCCGGCGCTCCCATTCGCCGATTCCGACCAGCTCGAGGTCGGCGACCTGGTGCTCGCCATCGGCAATCCGTTCGGCGTCGGCCAGACCGTCACCTCGGGCATCGTCTCGGCGCTAGCCCGCACCGGGGTCGAGAGCGACAACTACGAGTTTTTCATCCAGACCGATGCTGCGATCAACCCGGGCAATTCCGGTGGCGCGCTGGTCGACCTGCAGGGCCGCCTCGTCGGCGTCAACACCGCCATCGTGTCGCGCTCCGGCGGCTCGGTCGGCATCGGCTTCGCCATCCCGGCCAACATGGCCAAGCTGGTCGCCGAGACCGGCATCTCCGGCGGCGCCCTGGTGCGGCCGTGGTTCGGCGCCCGCATGCAGCCCGTCACCGCCGACCTCGCCGACAGCCTCGGCCTCGGCCGGGCCCGCG
>NZ_JAQGJL010000273.1 GCF_028290645.1 Devosia sp.
GCCGTCAGCGACCAGCCCGAGGTCTGGCAGTGGGTGCGCAGCGACATCGACTTGTCCTTCAGCGCTCCGGCCTCCTTCACCAGCTTGGCCCACAGCAGGCGCCCGGCCCGCAGCTTCGCCACCTCCATGAAGAAGTTCATGCCGATACCCCAGAAGATGCTCAGCCGCGGCGCGAAGACGTCGACGTCCAGCCCGGCCGCCTTCCCCGCCTGCAGGTACTCCACCCCGTCGGCCAGCGTGTACGCCAGCTCCCGGTCGGCCGTCGCCCCGGCCTCCTGGATGTGGTACCCGGAGATCGAGATCGAGTTGAAGCGCGGCATCTTCTCGGCCGTGTAGGCGAAGATGTCGGAGATGATCCGCATGCTCGGGGCCGGCGGATAGATGTAGGTGTTGCGGACCATGAACTCCTTGAGGATGTCGTTCTGGATGGTGCCGTCGAGCTGGGCGGGCTTAACCCCCTGCTCTTCGGCAGCGACAATGAACATGGCGAGGACCGGGAGGACTGCCCCGTTCATGGTCATCGAGACCGACATCTGATGGAGCGGGATATCCTCGAAGAGGAGCTTCATATCCTCAACGGAATCAATGGCTACACCGGCTTTGCCGACATCGCCGGTGACGCGGGGGTGGTCGCTGTCATAGCCGCGGTGGGTGGCGAGGTCGAAGGCGACGCTGAGGCCCTTCTGGCCGGCGGCGAGGGCCTGGCGGTAGAAGGCGTTGGACTCGCGCGCGGTGGAGAAGCCGGCGTATTGGCGGATGGTCCAGGGGCGGCCAGCGTACATCGTGGCGCGGACGCCGCGGGTGTAGGGCGGCGCGCCGGGGAGGGACGCAGCGGCGTGATCGGCGACGTCCTCGGGGAAATAGGCGGGGCGGATGGGGAGATCGCCGTAGTCGCGGTTGAGGGACTCGACGGGGGTGTCGCGGAGGTCGCGCTGGGCGAGTTTGGCCCAGTCGGCGAAGGTGGGAGACTTAGGCATCGTGGCTTCCCGACCCCTCATCCGCCCTTCGGGCACCTTCTCCCACAAGGGGAGAAGGCGACAGGCCGTGGAACCTCAGTTGGTTACCTTCTCCCCTTGTGGGAGAAGGTGGCGCGAAGCGACGGATGAGGGGTAGCCCCAGGCGCTGCTCCATCATACCGCCTCGAACTCCAAAATGACCTCGTCCACCGCCAGCACGCTGCCGGGTTGGACGCGTATCTTGCTGATTTTCGCGCGCTTTTCGGCTTTGAGCACGTTTTCCATCTTCATCGCTTCGACGATGGCGAGGGTCTGGCCGTCTTCGACGATATCACCCTCGGCGACGTCGATGCGGACGATCTGGCCGGGCATTGGGCAGAGGAGGAACTTCGAAAGGTCGGGCGGCAACTTGACCGGCATCAGCGGCATCAGGTCTGCGACGCGGGGGAGCAGGACCTTGGCTATGAGGTCGGCGCCGCGGTGCCGCAGGCGGAAGCCGCTGGTAAGTCGTTGAATTCGCACGTGATGCAGGTGCCCGTCGACCCGGGCGATGCAGATGGTGTTGCCGGGCTTCCAGCCGGTTTCGACCAGCAGTTTCTTGCCGTCGGGGGCGGTGAGCCAGTACTCGATGCCGTCGGCGCGGACCGAGAAATCCCAGCGCTGGTCGCCGATGATGACGGCGCGGGGCTCGGGGGTGGTGGGGTAGAGGCGGTGATCGAGGGCGAAAGCCGAGGTGCAGGCGATCGCGGCGAGATGCGTGAGTGAGTCCGCATCCAGCTCTACGCCGCTGAAACCATTGGGGAATTCCTCGGCGATGTAGCCGGTGGTGAGGCGGCCTTCGCGGAAGCGTTGCTGGCCCATGACGGCGGCGAGGAAGGGGATGTTGTTGCCGACGCCTTCGAGTTCGAACTCGTCGAGCGCGTCCTCCATGGCCTCGATCGCCTCGATGCGGGTCGGGGCCCAGGTGCAGAGCTTGGCGATCATGGGGTCGTAATAGGTCGTGATCTCTGACCCTTCTGCGACGCCCGTATCGTTGCGGATGAACGGTGGCTGAACGAGATTTTCGGCCGGCGGGTGGTAGCGGGTGAGCCGGCCGGTGGAGGGCAGGAAATTGCGGAACGGGTCCTCGGCGTAGATGCGGCTTTCGATGGCCCAGCCGTTGAGCTGGACCTCCTCCTGCGTCAGCGGCAGCTTCTCGCCGGCGGCGGCGAGAAACATCAGCTCGACGAGGTCGAGGCCGGTGATCAGTTCGGTGACCGGGTGCTCTACCTGGAGGCGGGTGTTCATCTCGAGGAAGTAGAAGTTGCGGTGCTTGTCGACGATGAACTCGACCGTGCCGGCCGAGGTGTACCCGACAGCCTTGGCGAGGGCGACGGCCTGTTCGCCCATGGCCTTGCGCGTCGCCGCATCGAGGAAAGGCGACGGAGCCTCCTCGATGACCTTCTGGTTACGTCGCTGGACCGAACATTCACGCTCATTGAGGTACAAAACGTTGGAATGTGCATCGCCGATAAGCTGGATTTCTATGTGGCGCGGCTCGGTGATGAACTTCTCGATGAAGATGCGATCATCGCCAAAACTGGACGCGGCTTCCGACTTCGAGCGCTCGAAACCCTCCCGGGCTTCGGCGTCGGAATGGGCAATGCGCATCCCCTTCCCCCCGCCGCCGGCAGAGGCCTTGATCATCACCGGATAGCCGATCTGGCGGGAAATCGTCACCGCTGCCTCGGCATCGGCGATCAGCCCCATGTGGCCGGGAACGGTCGAAACCCCTGCAGCAGCAGCGATTTTCTTCGACGTGATCTTGTCCCCCATCGCCTCGATTGCCTTCACCGGCGGGCCCACGAAGATGATGTTTTCGGCTTCGATCGCGGCGGCGAAGGCGGGGTTTTCGCTCAGGAACCCATAGCCGGGGTGGACGGCCTCGGCGCCGGTCTGCTTGCAGGCGGCGACGATCTTTTCGATGCTCAGGTAGCTGTCGCGGGCGGGGGAGCCGCCGATGTGGACGGCCTCGTCGGCGAGCTTGACGTGGACGGCGTCACGGTCTGCGTCGGAGTAGACGGCGATGGTGCGGATGCCCATGCGCCTGGCGGTGCGGATGACGCGACAGGCGATCTCGCCGCGATTGGCGATGAGGAGGGAGGAGAACATGAAGTCCTTATTCTGCGGCTACGGCAGGGGGCTTGGCGTCGGTGGATTTCCAGCCCGTCAGCATCCCGTCGATGCTGAGGTCCTCGTCGAGGCCGGGCCAGTGAATCCCCGTGTACATGAGTTCGAGCGTGTTGCGCTCGGTGTGCGAAGCGTGGAGCAAGGAGGGATACCACCAGATGGGAGTCGCGATCTGGCGCCCGTCCGCCAGTTTCACATGCAAACTCTCGTCATCGCACCAGGCGGCGACCGGCGCCTTGCCGTCCATCTCAGAGTCCGAAGTGCTCATTCCACACCTCCAGCAATCTCGCCTGCTCGGCCAGCGTCACGTCGAGCAGCGCACGAAGCTCGGTCTGCGAGTGTCCATGGTTGAACGCAACCGACAGGTCGCGGAGCCAGATCTTGCATTCCTTGCCGTCCTTCCAGACGTGAACGTGCGGCGGCTCGGCGCCGTCCGCTTGATACCAGAAGAAGCGGTAGCCCTTCCACCGGAAGACCGTAGGCATCAGTGAAGTGCTGCCTTGGCGTGTTTGCGGGCCTCGGCTGCAAGCTTGGACGGGAACGGGGCCTCGAGCGTGCATTTTCCCTTCGCCACTTGAAAGGCAAATCCGACCTGCTGGCCGGACACCTGGAACAAGGGCACGAACAGGTTCATCTTCGAGTGCTCGTTCCGGGGTACTGCCGCTTTCACGATGTCGTCCTGATAGCGCAGGCAGAACTCGGCCAGTTGCACAAACATGTCTTCCTGCGATGCAGGGGTTGGCACCGGCGCGGACAACACCGTGACCAGGTCGATGGTGTTGTCCGAAGTTACACGATTAACTTCCACATGGTGCAGTTTCACCGTCGCTCGACCGGTGTCGAGGCGGAACTGGTCACCTGCTTGCAGTGGCGCCGCGGCTGCGGTCCCGGCGAGCATGGCGAGGGTCAAGGCGGCAATGAGCGGTTGAGATCTCACAGCGGAATGTTCCCGTGTTTCTTTGCCGGCACGACCTGCTTCTTGCCCTTCAGCATCTCGAAGGACCTGGCAACGCGCCGGCGGGTTTCACTTGGCATGATGACGTCGTCGATGAAGCCGCGCTCCGCCGCTACGAACGGGTTGGCGAAGCGGGATTCGTAGTCGGCGGTGCGTTGGGCGATCTTGGCTTTGTCGCCTAGTTCGGAGCGGTAGAGGATTTCGGTGGCGCCCTTGGCGCCCATTACGGCGATTTCGGCGGTGGGCCAGGCGTAGTTGACGTCGGCGCGGATGTGCTTTGAGGCCATGACGTCGTAGGCGCCGCCGTAGGCCTTGCGCGTGATCACGGTGACCTTGGGCACTGTGGCTTCGGCGTAGGCGAAGAGGAGCTTGGCGCCGTGCTTGATGATGCCGCCGTATTCCTGGGCGACGCCGGGGAGGAAGCCGGGGACGTCGACGAGGGTGAGGATGGGGATCGAGAAGGCGTCGCAGAAGCGGATGAAGCGGGCGGCCTTCTTGGAGCTGTTGATGTCGAGGCAGCCGGCGAGAACGAGGGGCTGGTTGGCGACGACGCCGACGGTGGAGCCGTTGAGGCGGATGAAGCCGACGAGGATGTTGCCGGCGTGGTCGCGCTGGATCTCGAGGAAATCGGCTTCGTCGGCGATCTTTTCGATCACCTCGCGCATGTCGTAGGGCTTTTGGGCGCTGTCGGGGATGAGGGTGTCGAGGCTCGGCTCGGCGCGCTCGATGGTGTCGTTGACGGCGAGGACCGGTGGCTTGTCGGCGGCGTTGAGCGGCAGGAAATCGAAGAGGCGCCGGA
>NZ_JAQGJL010000327.1 GCF_028290645.1 Devosia sp.
TCGTCGCCACCTCGGCGGCGGCCATCGCCCACGCGGTCAATCCCGCCTCGATCGACCACTGCATCTTCGGCCACGTTTCGGCCGAGCATGCCCATGCCCGGGTGCTCGCGACGATGGGCAAGCGCCCATTGCTCGATCTCGGCATGCGGCTGGGGGAGGGGAGCGGCGCCGCACTCGCGGCAGTGCTGGCTAAGACCGCGCTCCACCTGCATAAGAACATGGCGACGTTCGGCAGCGCCGGGGTCAGCGACAAAGGCTGAGGTGGTGTGGCGGCAGCGGCAGGCGACGACACTGTAAAGTTGGCGACCGGCCGCCTCGTGGCGCTGGCGCAGCGCTATGTCCCAGACCAGGTCACCGGGCTCCACCTTATCGGCTCGGCGATCGATGGTGATTTCCAGCCGGGCCGCAGCGACCTCGATTTCGTCGCCGTGCTGTCGCGTCCGGCCAATGTCGCCGACCTCGCGGCGCTCGCCATCCTCCACCGCACCTATGCCACCGACCCTACCATGCCGGCGCTCGACGGCATCTGGATCACCGTAGAGGAACTGGCCGCCGGGCCGGACGGCCTGCCCGACGGGCCGACCTCCAGCGACAATCGGTTCTTCGAGCTCGCCCGGGGCAATCGTAACCCGGTGACCTGGGCCATGCTGCCGCGCGCGAGGACCGTGATCGGCCAACTCGACCGCGCGGCCTTGCGGCCCGACCCGGTGCGGTTGAAGAACTGGGTCCGTGAGAATGCCAGAAGCTACTGGACGCGCTGGCACACCCGGGCATCGCAGCTCTGGAGCCCGCATGGGCTCGCCTCGCTCGGGCCGTCTGCCGCAATGTGGGGCGTGCTCGGCATCAGCCGGCTGCACTATACAATGGTCACGGGCGACATCGCATCGAAGACCGCCGCCGGCGAGCATGCGCTGGGCTGGATCGAGCCGCGCTGGCATCCGATCGTGAACGAGAGCCTTCGCATCCGGCGGAGCGGGGGCACGGGCCTCTACGCGAGTCCGTTCAAACGGCGGCAGGATGCGCTGGATTTCGTCGCGATGATGATCGGTGAGATCCGGCGGCTATAGGCCGACGGTTCATCGAGGTCGCCGCAAGTCTCACCCCGCCTCGGAATAAATCTGCAGCCGCGGCTTCTTCTCGACCACCGGCGCCAGCGCGTCCATCACCCGCGCCCGCGGGAACGTGGCGATCACTTCCGTCCCGAAGCGCAGCTTCGAAAACAGGTCGAACCGCCCCTGATGCAGTTCCATGATCTTCTGGACGATCGGCAGGCCGAGGCCGGCGCCCTGTTCGGCCGATTTGTGCGCCAGCGACCCCTGGCCGAACGACGAGAGTACCGTCTCGATCTCGTTCTCGGGGATGCCCGGGCCGTTGTCACGCACCGAGAGCAGTTGCCCGCCATCGCCCGAGCGCGTCACCATCAGGTGCACCTTCCCCGATTGCGGGGTGAACTTGATAGCGTTGGTGAGCAGGTTCAGCACCACCTGCCGGATCGCCCGCTCGTCGCCCCAGAGCTTGGGCAGGTTGTGCGCGTAGCTGACGGAAAGCTCGATGCTCTTGGCCCTGGCGCGGATCTCGACCATGCGCCGGCAATCCTCGGCGATGTCGATCAGCGATACCGCCTCCTCGTTGAGGTCGTACTTGCCCGCCTCGATGCGGCTCAGGTCCAGCAGCTCGTTGATGAGGTTGAGCAGATGCTGGCCGGAGCTGTGGATGTCGCCTGCGTACTCCTTGTATTGCGGCACGCCGTGCGGCCCGAGCAGTTCGGAGTGCAGCACCTCGGAAAAGCCGATGATGGCGTTGAGCGGGGTGCGGAGCTCGTGGCTCATGGTGGCGAGGAACTGCGATTTGGCGATATTGGCCTGCTCGGCATGGCGCCGGGCCTCGTCGCTCATCTCGCGCGCTTCCTCGAGCTCGTTGATCAGCGAGTCCTTTTCGGCCTGGTGCTCGATGGTTTCGAGTTCGGAGGCGTAGAGCTGCTTTGCGAGGTAGACGAAGAAGATCTGGCCGCCGATCACCACTGCTGCCAGCGCCCAGTTGAGGGTACCGCCGGCGGTGACGAGGCTGATGGTGACGGTCGCGGCCGAGGGCAGCGTGCTCGCCAGCGTGGCGCCGGGAAGGGTTCGCGTCGACACCGCGTTGGCGGCGATGCCGACCAGCGCCATGGCGAACATGACGACCGGCAGCGGCGTGGTTTCGGCCGCCACCAGGGTGAACAGCGGCAGCAGCGCCCAGCCGATGCCGTTGACCATCTCGGCGACGACGAAGCTCGCGGTCCAGCGTCCGGCGTTGAACCTTGTCGGCTCCTCGGCCTTGAAGCGGCGGCAGAACCACACGACGATCAAATTGGCGGCGATCACCGCCCCCGCCCAAGCTGCCGCCGCCAGCGGCGACACCCAGAGGCTGGCGAATAGCGCGAGGATCAGCACCAGCGCCGGCACGGCCAACAGGCCACTGAGCCGCGAGTTGGCATATTCGTCGAGCAGCTCGAAATCGAAGGAAGCGCGGGTGCCCGAGCTGGAGGTGAGCCGCTGGCGGGCATCGAACACGGTGCGCTGCGAGTCGCGCTTGAACTCGCGACCCATCTGGGCGCGCACGTCTTGATCGTGCATCGCGGGCTTCAACGGCATTTACGCATTACTCAACAAAACACAGTCACGAACAGGAAACGCGTTCGTTACGCTTGTGCAAAAACCCTAAGCGCCGCATGGTTAAAACAGGGTGAAGCGTGGGGCATCCGGATGGGGAAAACCCGAGACAATCGGCAGCTCGGGCCCACGATCCGGGGGGACATGCCGGCTTGGGCAAGCGGGCACCGAGTGCTGCTCCCATATCGGCCGCGCCTCAGGCTTCGCACGATCACCATCCTCACTGGGCTCGGGCTTCTCGCCGTCTACGCCGCACTGCCCGAAGCGCCGTTCTCGCTCGACGGCCCGCCGCTGACCGGCACGGTCGAACGCGTCGTCGATGGCGACACTATCGATATCGCCGGCCAGCGTATCCGCCTCGTGGGCCTCGACGCGCCCGAGTGGAACCAGACCTGCACCACCGGCGACGGTGGCAGCTGGGAGTGCGGCGCCGCCGCGGCCAGCCGCATGCGCAACTGACCCGCGCCCGTACCCTCTCCTGCCGGCCCGAGGGACACGATCGCTACGGCCGGCTGCTCGCCCTGTGCAGCGATGGCGCGACCGACCTCGCCGAGGCGCTGGTGGGCGATGGACTGGCCATATCGACCGGCCGCTATGGCGGCGCCGAGGCAGCCGCGCGGAGGGCGGGCCGCAGGCTCTGGCAGGGCAGCTTCGACTCGCCGGCCGAGTGGCGCCAACGCGAGGCGGCGGGCGGCGGCGCAAATGCCGGAAATCCCAGCAGATTTGATCGATTTGTGGCGTGGATCCGGGGACTTATCGCTAGTTGACAGGCGCAAGATATTTGCGTTGTATGGCCATCCTGACCAACCATCTTTGCGTTGTCAGGCCATTTTATCCAGACTCGCGCAATCTGATTTCAAGGGGGCCGCCATCGCTTTGGACAAGATCGACCGCAAGATTCTGGCGCTCCTGCAGAAGGACGCGACTACTCCTGTTGCCGAAATCGGCCGCAAGGTCGGCCTGTCGACGACCCCCTGCTGGCGGCGCATCCAGAAGATGGAAGAGGACGGGATCATACGGGGCCGGGTCGCGGTCCTCGACCCCGCCAAGATCAATGCCGGCGTCACGGTGTTCGTCTCGATCCGCACCAATGAGCACAACGAAGTCTGGATGCGGAAATTCGCTGCCGTGGTCGACGATTTCACCGAGGTAGTGGAGTTCTACCGCATGAGCGGCGAGGTCGATTACCTGTTGCGCGTCGTGGTGCCCGACATCGCTGCCTATGACGCGTTCTACAAGAAGCTGATCGGCAAGATCGCGCTCACCGACGTGAGCTCGTCCTTCGCCATGGGGCAGATCAAGTACACCACGGCGCTGCCGCTGGAATTCGCCATCGTTTCGGACGACGACAAGTAAACATGACCATCACACGTGAGAGACTGCGCCAGCTCATCGGGCTGGTGGAGCCGCCAGTTTCGCTGCTCGGCAAGCATATCGAGCAGCACGGCGGCTACACCGTCGAGCACCTGACGCTGCTCGTCGGCGACACCGAGGTGCGCGGCATCCTCACCCGCCCGGTCGAAAGCACGGGCCGCCTGCCGGCGATCCTCTACGGCCACTCGCATGGCGGCCGCTACGATATCGGCGCCGACGAACTGCTGCAGGGTCGCGAATACCTGCTCGATCCGCTCGGCCCGGTCTTCGCCCGCGCGGGCTACGTGACGCTGTGTATCGACATGCCGGTGTTCGGCAAGCGCGCCACGGTCTCCGAGGGCTACGCGGCCAAGGCCCTGCTCTGGTACGGCAGGGGCCTGTTTGCCCAGATGCTCTGCGACCATTCCGCCGCGCTCACCTATCTGGCCTCGCGCGCCGACGTCGACCCGAGCCGCATCGGCGCCTTCGGCATCTCGATGGGCTGCATGCTGAGCTACTGGCTGGCCGCGATGGACGAGCGCATCAGCGCGGTGGCGCACCTCTGCTGCTTCGCCGACCTCGGCAAGATGATCGAACTCGGCGCCCACGACGGCCACGGCGTCTACCTGGTCGTGCCGGGCCTGCTCAACGAGGCCGACGCCGGCGCCATCGGCGCGCTGGTCGCGCCGCGCCCGCAGCTCATCTGCATCGGCGAAGCGGACGGCCTCACTCCGCCCGAGGCGGTGGCGATCGCCTGGGAAGAAACCAGCGCCGCCTATGCGGACGCGCCAAGCCAGTTGCAGCTCGTCTCCGAACCCGGCATCCAGCACCAGGAAACCCCGCGCATGCGCGAGGCGATGCTGGAGTTTTTCGGCAGGCATCTGGGGTAGGTTAGGGCACAACGGTTGCTGACGTCGCCTCGCTCCCCCTTGAGGGGAGGGATTGAGGGTGGGGGTGGTGCGGGTGTTC
>NZ_JAQGJL010000332.1 GCF_028290645.1 Devosia sp.
CTCCCGCGCTGCGAATCCCGTCGACGCGGCCGCGTCATTGTGGCGGAGCCGACACCAGCCTGGCCGCCCGACGCTCCGCACCCTCGCGACGTGAAGGAGCAGGCGCCGAACTCAAGCTCCCGGCCGATCCAAGCCCTCGGGCGGGAGGCGGACCCTGTCCATGCAAACGTGCGCGGCGGCGGCCATTTGACAGCACGCAAGATGCATGCAACACCAGGATCAACGATACAATGCGTACCATAACAGCATAGTGGTAACGCATAACAGGCAGGGGACGGAAATGGGAACGGGACTCCAGGCGCCGCTTGGTGCGTCGAAACTTGCAATCATGCTGGCGCTATCGACCGGCGTATGCGCCTGCGCAGGATCGGCGGCGGCTCAGGTTGAGGCCGCCGGCCCAAGACGGCCTTCGGGCGGAACCGTTGGCGAGGTGGTGGTCACCGCGGAGCGCCGCACACAGAGTCTGATCGATGTGCCGGCCTCGATCTCCGCGATCGGTTCGACGACGCTCGCTGAGCGAGCCATCCAATCAACGCAGGATTTGGAAAGCCAAGTCCCCGGGCTGAGAGTCGGAAGCCAGGCCGGGACAACTCAGGTCGCCATCCGGGGAATTGGCCTGAGCATCCTCTACGGGCCAGCACAACCGAGCATCGCGCAGTATATCGACGGAGTGTACCTGTCGCGTCCGACCTTCGGGGACTTGGCCACCGCCGATCTGGCGCGCGTCGAGGTCTTGCGGGGGCCGCAGGGCACGCTCTACGGCCGCAACGCGAGCGGCGGCGCCATCAATTACATCACCAACGCGCCCACCAACACCTTCGAAGGGCGCGCAGAGGTTGGCTATGCGACCTACGACCAGGTCCGGGCCGAAGCTGTGGTCTCCGGACCGATCAACGATCGGCTGCGGGGGCGTGCGGTCGTCTTGTATTCTGACCGACAGGATGGGTTTCAGGACAACCTGCTGCCGGGCGCGTCGGAGGTCGACCCGACGCGCAGCTTCGCGGGCCGCGCGCGGCTCAGTTACGACGTGAGCGACACCGCTACGCTCGATGTCTCGGCCTATGCGGCCACGGGGCGCGGCGGCGAATATGGCCAGAACACCGCGGCGATTCCACCCAGCTACATCGTGGGCAACCCATCGCTCGATGGCGGGATCAACAGCCTCGAGCCGCACAAGCTGGCGATTCAGACCGGCCGCTTTGTCCGCGATGCGACAGGCTTGGCTGTGACCTTGAGGGTGAAGGCCGGACCCGGCGAGCTGAAGTCGATCTCGTCCTTCGACCGCAACCGCCTGCGCACGGGTTTCGACATCGATTCCACCAGCGTAGACGCGATCTATCTGAACCGGTTCGAGAGGTCGAAGGTCTTCAGTCAGGAGCTCAGCTATTCAGCGAATATCGGCGCGACGGACCTGGTCGTGGGCGCCTACTACGCGCACGATCAGCTGTTCGGCGCGCTCAACGACCAATTCAACGGTGGCTTCAATGCCGGAACGTTCTTGCTCCACCCCGGCGGGTGGCTCGATTACTACTACTTCCCCACGCAGCAATCCTACGCCGCGTTCGTGGATATCAACCAGCATGTCACGCCGCGCCTGAAGCTGATCGCCGGCATCCGCTACTCGAAGGACGATATCAAATTCCGCCAAAGTGGGGACTTCCGCGGAGGTCTGACGCTGCTTCCGCTGACCTCGCCGCCGACGGTCATCGGAGGCCTCGACACCTGCGTCGACAAACACACCTCGATCAGCTTCGACGCGATCACGCCCCGCCTGGGCGCGCAATACGAGCTGGCGGAGCGTCAGAACCTCTACGCGACCTGGTCGAAGGGCTACAAGCCCGGGGGTGTGGACTGGACGAGCTGCGGATCGACCTTCGACTCGGAAAAGCTCACCTCCTGGGAGGCTGGCTACAAGGCCAGGTTCTTTGATGGGCGCATGACGTTCAACCTCTCGGGCTTCTACTACGACTACCGCAACTACCAGATCTACCAGACGACCGGTCTGATCGCGCTCGAGTCGAACGCGCCGAAGGCGACCGTCAAGGGCTTCGAGGCTGATGCTGCGTTCGATGTCACGGACAACCTGCGCCTCGACGGCAGCGTTGCCGGGCTCAAGGCGCGGTGGAGGCAGTTTTCGGACAGCGACACGCTCGAACCCACGCCGGTGCTCCAGAACCTCAAAGGTCAGCCGCTGCCGTTCTCACCGGACTGGAGCGGGCAGGTGGGGGTGCAGTATCGGGAGGATTTTAGCCTCGGAGGACACATCTTGGTCCGTGCGGAATACTACCGGTCCTCGAGAGTGAACTTCCGGCAATTTGGCAACAAGGCTGACAGCCAGCCAGCCTACGGCATCTTCAACGCCTACGCGACGTGGAACGACCCCTCTGACCGCTACTATGCCCGGCTGTGGGCGAAGAACCTCGCCGACAAGGACTACTTCGTCACGATGAACTCAATCGCGCCAACCGGGAACCGCCAGGTCACTTGGGGGCCACGTCGACAGGTTGGGCTCGACCTCGGGGTCAAGTTCTGAAGGCGGGGATCGAATGGCCGACGAAACCTCATCCACGCCCGCTGTCGTAGCCGGCGGCTGGCCGGTCATCTCGCTGGCGCAGGCGCATGCGCAACTCACCGCTCCGGGGGCTCCCTTCGAGATCGTGCAGCGGGAGATCCGCGGCGTTCTGACAAGGACCTGGAAGAATGCGCCGCCGACTCTGCGCGACCTCTTCGTCGGTGCGCTGCGGTTCCGGGCCCGTGAGTTCCTGATCTACGAAGACGACCGCGCCACCTATGACAGCTTCGCCAAGGCAGCGATCACGCTTGCCCACAGGCTGCAAGATGACGGCGTGCGAAAGGGCGACAGGGTCGCGATCATCATGCGAAACTTGCCGGAGTGGCCCGTCTGCTTCTGGGCGGCGGTGCTCGCCGGCGCAACTGTCACGCCGTTGAACGCATGGTGGACGAGCTCGGAGCTCGAGTATGGGTTGACCGATTGCGGGGCCAAGATCGCGCTGGTCGATGGTGAGCGGTTCGAGGCGAACGCCGAAATGCTCGAAGGCCTGGCGGGACTTGAGAGGGTGTATGTTGCGCGTTTCCCCGACTCCGGCGCGGAGATTTCCGCCAAGGCGCGGGGGCTTGAATCGGTGATCGGGGCGGTGAAGGTCTGGTGCGACTTGCCGCAGCGCCCGATGCCCGACGTGTCGTTCGATCCGGAAGACGACGCCACCATTCTCTACACCTCCGGCACGACGGGAAAGCCGAAGGGCGCGCTTGGCACGCACCGGAACTTCACGTCCAACATCACCACGCTCGAGATTTCCGCGGCGCGCACCCGGCTCAGAGCCGGTGAACCGCTGCCTGAGGTCGATCCGATGGACGCGCCGCAGGCCGTCGCGCTCCTGGTGGTGCCTCTGTTCCACGCGACCGGGCTCTCCGCCACCCTTGGGCCGATCATGAGCGCCGGGGGCAAGCTGGTGCTTATGCGAAGATGGGACCCTGAGCAGGCGATGCAGCTCATCGAGCGGGAAAAAGTCACCTCAACCGGTGGCGTGCCCACCATCGCGTGGCAGCTCGCCGAACATCCCGCGCGCTCGAAATACGATCTGTCGTCGCTAGGGGCGGTTTCATATGGCGGCGCGCCTGCGGCCCCGGAACTGGTGCGTACGCTTGCCAAGGCCTTTCCGGGGTCCCTGCCGGGCACGGGCTGGGGAATGACCGAGACGACCGGCACCTTCACCATCCATGTGGGTCGCGAATACGCGAACCGCCCGGAGAGCGCAGGTCCCGCCGCCCCGGTGGGTGAGATGCAGGTTCGCGACCCAGGGGACGGCCAAACCATCCTGGCCTCTGGTCGGATCGGAGAGCTGTGGGTGAAAGGCCCCCAGATCGTGAAGGGCTATTGGAACAAGCCCGAGGCCACAGCCGAGACGTTCCAGGAGGGTTGGCTGCGAACAGGCGACCTCGTGAAGGTCGACACCGAGGGCTTCCTGTTCATCGTCGACCGCGCAAAAGACATGCTGATCCGTGGCGGAGAGAACATCTACTGCGTCGAAGTTGAGAACGCGTTGTTCGATCACCCAGACGTTATTGATGCCGCGGTGGTCGGGATTCCACACCGGACGCTCGGCGAAGAACCCGCAGCGGTCGTCCACCTGCGGCCTACCGCGGCGACGACTGAGGCCGAGCTCCGGGAATACGTCAGGGAGCGGCTCGCCGCGTTCAAGGTGCCGGTCAAGGTTGCCTTCTGGCCCGAACCCTTGCCCCGCAATGCCAATGGCAAGATCGTGAAGACGCAGCTGAAGGCCCTTTTTGCGGCCGAGGCTTTGACGACCGAGGCGAGGTCACCGTAACGCGGTCATTCCCCGGGGCGCAGAATGCCGGCCAGGGGACGGGACCTGATGTCCGCGAACGGAACAACTCGCATCGCCCAGCGCGCGATCCAGAAGCCTGAGCTTCTCCGACTCGCGTATACAGCCTTACGACCACACCGCGCGGCGCATAACCAGGCGCCGGCCCGCACCCGCTCATTTCCATTGGACGGCCACGGCGAGCCCGTCGAGGCTGGGAAGGGACGACCTTGCGGTGACGATCAAGGACCGCCTGACCTGCAACGTCCAGGGCGCATTATGATTGGAGACGAATGGGGTTGTGCATCTC
>NZ_JAQGJL010000334.1 GCF_028290645.1 Devosia sp.
GCGCTGCGCAATCGCGGCCTTGCCGACCGCAAGCCGCCGGCCGGCGAAACGCTCGAGACCCGGCCCGTCGCAGGCTGATTGCGCCGGCCGCGCCATGGTTCTAGGTTCCCCGCACCAAAGCGGGAACCAACCCAATGCCCTTCCTCCCCCAGGAAGTCATAGCCCGCAAGCGCGACGGCCTCGCCCTCACGGCCGGCGAAATCGGCGCCTTCATCTCCGGCCTCACCGACGGCGCGGTCTCCCACGCCCAGGCCGCCGCCTTCGCCATGGCGGTGTTCTTCCGCGACATGACCACCCCCGAGCGCGTCGCCCTCACTGAGGCGATGCGCGACAGTGGCACCGTGCTCGATTGGTCCGATCTCGATGGCGCGGTCGTCGACAAGCATTCGACCGGCGGGGTAGGGGACAACACCTCGCTGCTGCTGGCGCCGATCCTCGCCGCCTGCGGCGTCTACGTGCCGATGATTTCGGGCCGCGGCCTCGGCCATACCGGCGGCACGCTCGACAAGTTCGATTCCATCCCCGGCTACACCACCAGCCCGGACAACGAACTGTTCCGCAAGGTCGTGCGCGAAGCCGGCTGCGCCATCATCGGCCAGACCGCCGACCTCGCCCCCGCCGACAAGATCCTTTATTCGATCCGCGACGTCACCGGCACGGTCGAATCCATCCCGCTGATCACCGCCTCGATCCTCAGTAAGAAGCTCGCCGCCGGCCTCGGCGCGCTGATCCTCGACGTGAAAACCGGCTCCGGCGCCTTCATGCCGACGCTGGAGAAATCCCGCGCGCTGGCCGAAAGCCTCGTCTCGGTCGCCAACGGCGCCGGCCTCCGCACCGCCGCGCTGATCACCGACATGAACGAGCCGCTGGCCTCCGCCGCCGGCAACGCGCTCGAAATCCGCAACGCCGTCGATTTCCTCACCGGCCGGCACCAGGACCCGCGCCTCCGGGAAGTCACCCTGGCCCTCAGCGCCGCCGCCCTGCAGCTCAGCGGCTATGACGGCGATGCCGCCGTGGCAGTCGAAACGGCGCTCGCCAGTGGCAAGGCCACCGAGCACTTCTCCAAGATGGTGGCACTGCTCGGCGGCCCCGCCGATTTCGTCGACAACATGGATGTGCACCTGTCCCCCGCACCCATCGTGCGTGATATCCTCGCACCGGTCGCCGGCACGATCACCGCCATCGACACGCGCGGTGTCGGCATGGGTGTGGTCGCCCTCGGCGGTGGGCGCCGCCTCCCTACCGACAGCATCGATTTCGCGGTCGGTTTCGACCAAATCCTTGGTCTTGGGGCCGAAATCGACGTTCAGACAGTGTTGTGCCGCGTTCATGCACGCGACGAAGATATGGCAGCAGATGCGACCCAACGGTTCCTGGCCGCCTACACGATCTCGGATTCGGCCGGACAAAATCACCCGCTGATCGCCGACTACGTTCCGCCCACGGAGGCCTGAGCCATGCCCCGCGCCATCCTCTGCATTCTCGACAGCTTCGGCATCGGCGGCGCGCCGGACGCCGCCGACTATGCCGATGTCGGCGCCGATACGCTGGGCCACATCGCTGCCAACTACCGGATATCGCTGCCGAATCTGGACGCGCTCGGCCTCGGTGCCGCAGCGCAGTTCTCTACCGGCGAGCTCCCGCGTGGCCTCACCGACCAGCCGAGGGGCGGTCGCTGGGGCGTCGGGCGGGAGGTGTCGAAGGGCAAGGATACGCCGTCGGGGCACTGGGAGATTGCCGGCGTGCCGGTGCCGTTCGAGTGGGGCTACTTCCCGCTGACGGAGCCCACTTTCCCGCCCGAGCTGATCGCTCAACTGATTGAAAAATCAGGAATTCCCGGCATCCTC
This sequence comes from Devosia sp., assembly GCF_028290645.1. Lineage (GTDB taxonomy): Bacteria > Pseudomonadota > Alphaproteobacteria > Rhizobiales > Devosiaceae > Devosia_A. The sequence continues at coordinate 1,848 of NZ_JAQGJL010000334.1, forward strand.
GGCAACAAGCACGCGTCGGGCACTACCATCATCGCCGAGCTTGGCGAGGAGTCGATCCGCACCGGCAAGCCGATCTGCTACACCTCGGTGGACAGCGTCTTCCAGATCGCCGCGCACGAGCAGCACTTCGGTCTCGATCGCCTCTACGAACTCTGCAGGACGGCCTTCGAACTCACCGCGCCGCTGAACATCGGCCGCGTCATCGCCCGCCCCTTCGTCGGCGAAAACGCCAATGATTTCAAGCGCACCGGCAATCGCCGCGACTTCGCCATCCCGCCGCCCGAGCCGACTTTGCTCGATCGCGCCAAGGCCGCCGGCCGGCAGGTCTATGCCATCGGCAAGGTCTCCGACATCTATGCCGGCCACGGCGTCACCCACAAGATCAAGGCGACCGGCAACATGGCGCTGTTCGATCGCACCCTCGAGGCCATGGAAATGGCCGAGAACGGCGCCTTCGTCATGGTCAACTTCGTCGATTTCGATCAGGAATACGGCCACCGCCGCGATGTGCCGGGCTATGCGCAAGCCCTTGAAGCCTTTGACAAACGCCTGCCCGAACTGATCGCCGCGCTGCGTCCCGACGATCTCCTCATCCTCACTGCCGACCACGGCAACGATCCGACCTGGCGCGGCTCCGACCACACCCGCGAACAGGTGCCGATTCTGGTCTTTTCCCCAGCCCTCAGCCCCGGAACCATTGGCATCCGCCCGAGCTTCGCGGATATAGGGGAAAGCATCGCCCGCTGGCTTGGCCTCGCGCCCGGACCGCACGGGAAATCCTTCCTCTAGACTACGAGGCCTCCATGCGTGGCGTAACGGTCGTCGACCACCCGCTGATCCAGCACAAGCTGACCATCATGCGCGACAAGGATACCTCGATTGCGGGATTCCGCAGACTTTTGAGGGAGATAGCCCACCTCATGTGCTACGAGGTGACGCGCGACCTCGAACTCGAAATGATCGAGATCGAGACCCCGATGACGCGCATGCAGGCGCCCACCATCAAGGGCAAGAAGCTGGTCTTTGCGTCGATCCTGCGCGCCGGCAATGGCCTGCTCGACGGCATGCTTGATCTCGTGCCGGCGGCCCGTGTCGCCCATATCGGCATCTATCGCGACCACGAGACGCTGCAGCCGGTCGAGTACTATTTCAAGGCGCCGTCCGAGCTCGACAACCGGCTGATCATCGTCGTCGACCCGATGCTGGCGACGGCAAATTCGTCAATCGCCGCAATAGATAAGCTCAAGGAGCGCGGCGCCAACAACATCCGGTTCCTCTGCCTCCTCGCCGCCCCCGAGGGCATCGAGAAATTCTCCGCCGCCCACCCGGACGTCCCGATCTACACCGCCGCCATCGACAGCCATCTCAACGAGAAGGGCTACATCATCCCCGGCCTCGGCGACGCCGGCGACCGCATGTACGGCACGAAGTAGGTCCTCACGCGCTGGTCGCGCTCCGGACGGGGCGCGCCACGCGCGGTGTCCTCGCTGCGCTCGTCCGGGGCTGCACTGGTGCGCCCCACCCACCAGCCGAGGTAGTGGTGATTTCGGCGTGTCACAGCACAAAATTACCCGCAGACCGCGCTGCAAATGCACCCTGACGGGGCTGTAAATGCATGCCAAAGACGCGTGCAAGTGCAACCTTTGGCTACCGATAGGTCATGAACTTCTGCCAGTCGCCGGACGCGGTGGGCCTCAGGCCTTCTTCAGCGGCAGGCCCAGCCCGATCAGCTCCTTCCGGAGCGATTTCGGATCGGTGAAATGGATCGCGTGCATGCCGAATTTGCGCGCCGAGATGACGTTCGGCTCGCTGTCGTCGATGAACACGCAGCTCTCGGGCGCCATGCCGTAACGCTCGCAGAGGACGCGGTAGAGGCGGGGATCGGGCTTTACCAGTCCCTCGAGGCCCGAGACCACCACGCCGTCGAACTTTTCGAGGAAGGGCCATTCCGGAAGGCAGCTCACCCACTTTTCCCACGAGAAGTTGGTGATGGCGAAGGTCGGTATGTCCTGCGCGATCAGTTCGTCATGGATGTCGGCCGTACCGGTGATGAACTCGCCGACGGTCTCTTTCCAGCGCAGGTCGAAGGCCTGGATCTCGCGCCAGTAGCGCGGATGGCGGGTGATCAGCTTGGCGACGCCCTCGGCGAAGATGTCGCCGGCGTCGAACTCGAGGTTCCAGTCCCTGGTGCAGATATTGTCCCAGAACCACTGCGCTTCCTCCTCGGTTTCGAAGAGCTTGCGGAACAGGAACATGGGGTTCCAGTCGACGAACACCCCACCGAGGTCGAAGACTGGAATGAGCGTATCTTGCATCGGCTGGCCTCGTCGTGGAACGCGCCCGGCCTATGGCATGCCTCGGTTGCGGCGGCAAGCTCAGCCGTTGGTATCGAGGGCGATCTCGCCGTCGAAGCGGGGCAGGAAGTATTCCACGTGCCTGAGGTTGATGGTCTCGGGGAACACATAGCCGATGAACGACCGGTGCGGGTAGGTAACCTCCGAGGCGATCAGCCAGCCGCTGGCCCCGCGTGCCAGTTCGTTGATCCTGCTGTCGGCATCGAGCGGATATTCGTCGTCCGCATTCCTGTCGTCGGCCCCGTAGCCCTTGCTCCACTTGACCGTGGCCACCCCCTCGGCATCGAGCTGCAGCAGCGACACCACCACGGTGAGCCCGGCGGTGGTGTAGGGCTGCATGATCGTCGCGGTCGCTGCATAGTAGTCGTCGAGCCTTGAGAGCAGGATCGTGTCCTTCTCGCGCGAGACGAGGTCCGCCATGGTGCTGGCGACCGTCGCCACCTTGCGGTCCGCCGCGTAGAGGGTCGCGGCTTCCACGGTGCCCAGATAGAGCGTGATCAGCAGCGGCAGGATCAGCGCGAATTCCACCGCCGCGACCGCTTCGACGTCGCGGCAAAAACGCCTGAGCCGGGACAGCATCACGTGCAATCGCTACACGCGAACGGTTCGTTCTTGAACACCCGCGCCGCACCCAGCAGGCGCGTGCCGTCCGGCAACGTGTCGAAGTTGAAGCCCGGGAAGTTCAGGATGGTGGGCCACTTGTAATAAGCCCGCACCAGGATGACATCGCCGCCAGTCCCGGGCACGTAGTCGTCCTCCAGGGTCCACTGGCAACCCTCGGGCTCGCATTCGTCGCCGATCTGCAATGGATAGCCGGTGGAGGCAGCGGCGAAGTCCGCGATTACCGACACGTTGACACGCAATCTGCCGTCGCCGGGGTCGCAATCGAACATTCCGTAGAGACCGTCGCAAATGGCGTTGCGGAAGTCGTCCGGCGTATATGGCGGCGTGCTTGACTGCGCCTGTCCGGTCCGGATCAGCCGCGCCGAATCCTGGACCGCGCTGTCGAGGATCTGCCCGGCAAGAAATATCATCGAAGTCTCGAGGATCGCCGTGACGATGGTGAAGAACGGCAGCGCCAGGATACCGAACTCGACGACCGTTACGCCGCCCTCGTCGCGGCCGAAGGCGCGCCCCCGGCGAATGGCCGGCGACAGGAGCTTTCTCAGCCATTGGGTGCGCATGGACATCTGGCCGCTGCATTCCGTTCGCTGGCGGCAAGGTAACGGGCAGGGCCTATCGATTGGTTAGTGACGTGCCTGCATTTGCAGCGGACAGGACGGCGTGGTTAACGCCGGGTTATTGCGCGGCGGCGGCGGAAGACACGGCCTGGGAGGACCCGATCGTCGTGCCGGTATAGCCGGTATCGTCGCCCAGCATGATGATCGGCTGGCACACCGGTTCACAGGCGAGGCTGGTCCGCTTGTCACCCAAATAGACGGTGACGAGCCCGGCCTGCTCCTGCACCACTTCGATCATGGTGTCGGCAATCGGGTTACCCTCGTTGTCGAGCACGATGAGATTGGTCTGTCCGTAGCTCTTGCCGGTCAGCACCAGCGTCTGCGGGTCCTGGATGGTGACATCGGCGATCCCGGGGTTGCCGATGATCACGGTGGAGGCCGGCGCATTGATCCTCAGGATCCGCGCCATGTTGACCTTGACGCTTACCGGCGCGCTATCCGCCAGCGCCGCCCCTGAAGCGAGCAGGGACGCGAAAGCAAGGGCGACAAGGCTGAAGCGGAACGGCATGATGGACCTTGGGAACGGTACTCGAACGCCAATAGAGTGTTGCTCGGAATGGTGAACAATTCGCAAATGCGCCCTTCCCGGCGACCGGGGCTCGACGCGCCTGTATTCATCGCCAACGCGGATTGCTGACCCGGGGGTTATACTTCGAGCTCCTTCGCGACAATTGTCCGCAGCGCTTTAACGATCTGCTCAGCATGCAAAAAAGCCTTGCAGTCCGGGGCTTTGCGGGGACTCGTATTAACTCAATGTCAAGAGGTGGGGACTAGCGTGACCACATGTTCGATGTGTGACGTGTCGAACGGTGCTGACGCATCACAAGATGCGGTCACAAGATGACGTGTGCAAGGAGCCAATAAATGAACACTGTCGCTCGTTTCGTAAATGACGAATCCGGCGCCACCGCGATCGAGTACGGCCTGATTGCCGCGCTCATCGCCGTTGGCATCATCGTCGCCGCCACCGCCCTCGGCGGTAGCCTGTCTGGCCTGTTCAACGGCATTTCCAGCCGCCTGGACACCGTCGATATCCCCGCCGCGACGCCTGCTGGCGGCTGATAAGTCCATCAAGCTGCGACTATCGAAGGGGACCCGTCCGGGTCCCCTTCTTCTTTTCAGCTTTCTTAACCACGACGCGCTGAAGCTGCCACCGGGCGCCGACTCCCGGCGCTGATCGCAACCATCGGCCGAGCATGCCCACCTACCTCACCATTCCGCTCCTGTTTGTGTTTCCGCTGCTGATGGCCTACGCGGCCTCTTCGGACCTGCTGACCATGCGGATCTCGAACCGGTTGATCCTGCTGCTGGTGGCAGGCTTCCTGGCCGTCGCGCTACTGGCCGGGCTGTCGCTCGAGACCATCGGCATGCACCTCGCCGCAGCGGCGATCGTCCTCGTCGTGTCGTTCACCTTCTTCGCGCTGCGCTGGATCGGCGGGGGCGATGCCAAGCTGATCGCGGCGACGACGCTGTGGTTCGGCTTCCCCTCGATGCTGCAATATCTGCTGTTCGCCTCGCTCCTGGGTGGCGCGCTGACCCTGTCGCTGCTCGCCGTGCGCCGCTGGCCGCTGCCGCTGCAGCTGAAGCAGGTCGCCTGGATCGACCGGCTGCACGATGCCCAGACCGGCGTGCCCTACGGCATCGCCCTCGCCGCGGCCGGACTGCTGGTTTATCCGACCGGCATCATCTTTCAGCGGCTGATCGGCTGAAAGTCTTCAGGCAACAGGCCGTTAACCGTAATTGACAAGCATCGATTAACCAAACTTTGACCCTTTGCCTCGATAGTCGACGACAAGTGTAACCGGGCGCGTTTCGGGCCCAGTCGTGTGGAGTTGAGGCGATGGGAGTCTCGCGTATCATCCTGCTGGTCGTGGCTCTGCTGGCGGGCGGCCTCGCGGCCTTCCTCGCCGTCAGGGGCAGCGCTCCGCAGCAGGTCGTGGTCGCGGGGCCAACCCAGGTCGTCGAAGAGAAGAAGGCCAAGATCCTCGTCGCCAAGGGCGCCATCGGGGTGGGCCAGCGGCTGGGCAAGGACACCATCGAGTGGCAGGACTGGCCCGAGCTCGCGGTCCGCGACGAGTATATCACCGAGGCCGAGCTTCCCGATGCGCTGATCCAGATGAACGGCGCGGTGGCCCGCTTCGAGATTTTCCCCGGCGAGCCGGTCTCCGAACAGAAGCTGGTGCGTTCCGACCAGGGATACCTGTCCGCCGTGCTCGCCAAGGGCATGCGCGGGGTCTCCGTTCCCGTAAGGGCCGACGCCGCTGCCGGCGGCTTCGTCGTGCCCAATGACCGGGTCGACGTGGTGCTGACGCGCGGCGGCGTCACCCAGACCATTCTCGCCAACGTCAAGATACTGGCCATCGGCACCCGGCTGGGCCAGGTCGATCCATCGCCTAAGGACGAGGAGGCCAAAGGGGCGAAGGCCGATGTCTTCCAGGGCGGCACGATTGCGACGCTCGAGCTGACGCCGGCGCAGGGCGAGCTCATCATCAATTCGGCCAAGCTCGGTACGCTCTCCGTAGTGCTGCGCTCCATTGCCGATTTCGCCCAGTTGCCCGGCGACAGCCTGCGGAACGAAGCAAGCCGCGCCATCCGCATGATCCGCTTCGGCAAGGACCAGAGCTTCATGCCGGCCGATGCCGGCGCCCCTGCAGCCGTGGATCAGGCCTCGTTCGAGGAAACCACGCCGCCCGACGAGGTGATCGAGGAACCCGCCCCGGTCGACGAGCCGCCCGTCGACGAGACCAGCCCGGAAGGGCAGCCCGAATGATGCGTGAGGATTACCTGATGTCTCCGGCTCCCACCGCCCGCTCACCCCGCGGCCTCCTCGCCGACACCCTGCGCCTGATGGCGGCCGCGGTCGCCGTCGGTGCGGTCCTGGGTCTCGCGCCGCTCGGCCTTGGCCAGGCAGAGGGCGCCGATACCACCCATATCAGGATCAGCGCCGCCTCGTTCGGCTCCACGCAGCCGGTGAGCATGAGCCTCAACAAGTCGATGATCATCGACTTTCCGGTCGACGTGCAGGAAGTGATCGTTTCCCAGCCCGCCGTCGCCAACGCGTTCCTGCGGTCCAAGCGCCGCGCCGTGCTGCAGGCGGTCGGGTCGGGCGATACCAACATCTTCTTTCTCGATTCCACCGGGCGCACCATCGTCGTGCTCGACGTCAGCACCATGGGCACCAACACCGGCAGCGGCGGCTCGAACGTCGCCGCGGTGCTGCGCGACACCTTCGCGAGGGTGATGCCCAATTCCGACATCGAGGTGGAGACGGTGGCGCTGGTCGACGGCGACGGCAACACCATCAACCGCGTCGTGCTGTCCGGACATGCCGGCAGCTCCGACGATGCGGACAAGGCGATGTCGATCGCGTCGCAGTTCGCCGGTTCGCCCGACAACGTGACCAGCGTGGTCACCGTCGAGGGGCCGCAGCAGGTGATGCTGAAGGTGACGATCGCCGAGGTGAACCGCAGCCTCGCCAAGCAGTTCGGCATCGACCTGTCCGGCAGCTACTCGAGCGGCGGGCTGACCACCAGCTTCGTCAGCACCCAGCCGCTGGGCGGCGCGTCGAACCTGTTCACCGACAACGGCGTCAAGCTCGGCGTGGATGTCGCGGGGCTCAGCATCGATGCCCAGATTCGGGCGATGGAGCAGCGCGGGGCGGCGCGCACCCTGGCCGAGCCGCTGCTGACCGCCGTCTCCGGCCAGTCGGCCGACTTCACCGCCGGCGGCCAGTTCCCCGTCCCGACCAGCGTTTCGGACACCGGGGAAGTATCGGTCACGTACAAGGACTTCGGCGTCAACCTGGCCTTCACCCCGGTCATCAAGTCCAATGGCAAGATCGGCCTCGTGGTCGAGACCTCGAGCAGCGAACTGAGCGCCGAAGGCAGCATTACCGTGGGCCGCATGACCTTGCCCGGCATTAAGCAGCGCAAGGCGCGGACCTCGGTCGAGATCGGCGCCGGCCAGACCCTCGCCATCGGCGGCCTGATCCAGGACCAGACGAGGACGCAAATCCACCGGTTGCCGGGCCTCGGCGACATACCGATCCTCGGCACGCTGTTCCGCTCGCGCGATTTCATCCGCTCGCAAACCGAGCTGGTGATCCTCGTGACGCCGTACCTCGCCAGGGCGACAGACGAGAAACCGCAATTGCCGACCGACCAGATGCAGTTCGCTAACGATGCCGAGTCTATCTTCCTCGGCCATATCGAGACGATGTACGGCGTCGGCCCCGCCGGCACCCGCGGCAGCTATGACGGGTCCGTCGGCTTCCTGCTGGATTGATGGAGTGCAGTTGTAATGAGTTTCCTCTCCCGCGATAACGGCGGTTCGGCCGAGGAGCCCGCCGTCGAGGTGGCGAACGGCGCCCGGCTGATCCCGCGCATCACCATCCAGGCGTTCTGCGAGCACTCGCAGACCGCCCAGCTGGTCGAATCCGCCGTGCACGACCGCCGCATGTCGAAGGTGGCGCTCACCACCCATAACGGCGGGCTCGAAGGCGCCATCGAGACCTACAAGGCCAACCCGACCCCGAACCTGATCATCGTCGAGACCTCGGCGCGGCCCGAGGAAATTCCTTCGGGGCTCGAGCGCCTCGCCGAAGTCTGCGATGCGTCGACGAGGCTGATCGTCCTCGGTCACGTCAACGACGTGCTGCTCTATCGCGAGCTGATCCGCTCCGGGGTGTCCGAATACATTGTCCTGCCCGCTTCGGCGCAGTCGATCGTCTCCGCCATCACCGAACTCTTCGCCGCCGAAGGCGCGGCGCCGATCGGCCGCACCATCGGCTTTCTCTCGGCCAAGGGCGGCGCCGGCGGCTCCACCGTTTCGCACAATGTCGCCTGGGCGATCAGCCAGCATTTGCGTCAGGATACGCTGATCCTCGACATGGACCTCGCCTTCGGCACCGCCGGGCTGAACTTCAACCAGGATCCGCCGCACGGCATTGCCGACGCCCTCGGCAACAGCCAGAAGATGGACGGCACCATGCTGGACCGGCTGGCCAGCAAGGCGGCCAACCACGTCAATCTGCTGACCGCTCCGGTGGTGCTCGACCGCACCTTCGATTTCGAGGAGCGCGAGTTCGAGCAGATCGTCGAGCTGAGCCAGAAGTCGACCCCGATCGTCGTCCTCGATATCCCGCACATCTGGAGCGCCTGGGTCCGCCACACCCTCGCGACCATCGACGAGGTGATCATCGTCGCCGAGCCGGACCTGGCGAACCTCAGGAACGCCAAGAACCTCTCGGACACCATCAAGGCGCTGCGCCCCTCCGAAAGCGAGCCGCTGCTGGTCATCAACAAGGTGGGGATGCCCCGCCGTCCCGAGATCGCGCCCAACGAGTTCGCGACCTCGGTCGAGTGCCGGCTGCTCGGTCAGATCGCGTTCGATGCGGCGACCTTCGGCACCGCCGCCAACAATGGCCAGATGATCGCAGAAGTCTCCGCCAACAACCGCGCCAACGAGGTGTTCCGCCAGATCGGCATGCACGTCACCGGCCGCAACGCCCCGGAAAAGAGCGCCTCGAAGGCCTCGAGCCTCAAGCTCCCGTCCTTTCTGAAGAAGAAGCGCGCCTGAAAGGCCAGTCTCGATGTTCGGAAAGCGTACCAGTTTCGGCGGCAACACTCCCGGCGCCGCGCAACCGCCCCGCCCGGCGATAGCGCCGGTTGTTCCTGCCGCGTCGAGACAGGAGGTCTCGCGACTCACCGATACCTCCAAGCGCGGCGGGGACGACACGGTCATCGACGTCCGCAGTCCCGAGGCGGCGACGCGCGACAAGGAGTATTTCCAGACCAAGTCGGCGATCTTCAACGCCCTGATCGATTCGATCGACCTGAGCCAGCTCGCCACCATGGAGCAGGAGACGGCGCGCGAGGAAATCCGCGACATCGTCGCCGAGATCATCGCGCTCAAGTCGATCATCATGTCGATCTCCGAGCAGGAAGACCTGCTCGAGGACATCTGCAACGACGTGCTGGGCTACGGCCCGCTCGAGCCGCTGCTGGCGCGCGACGACATCGCCGACATCATGGTGAACGGGTCGCAGCGCTGCTACATCGAGGTCGGCGGCAAGGTGAAGCTCACCAATGTCCGCTTCCGCGACGACGCCCACCTGATGAATGTCTGCCAGCGCATCGTCAGCCAGGTCGGCCGCCGCGTCGACGAAAGCTCTCCGATCTGCGATGCCCGACTGCCGGACGGCAGCCGCGTCAACGTCATCGCCCCGCCGCTCGCCATCGATGGCGCTGCGCTCACCATCCGCAAGTTCAAGAAGGACAAGCTGACCCTCCAGCAGCTGGTCAAGTACGGCTCGATCTCGCCCGAGGGCGCC
>NZ_JAQGJL010000365.1 GCF_028290645.1 Devosia sp.
CGGATCGAGCGGCCCGCGCCCGATAGCCGGGCAATCTCACACCGCTCCGCAACACCGAACTGTCGATATCTCTGTCCCATGCCAACACCCTAACCAGGTGTTGCATTTCGTTTGAGAACTCAGGGGACCCATTTCTCCGCCCGCGCAGGTGGATAGTTGGGTCCCAGCTTTCGCTGGGACGACAGCGAGTTTGGGGAGGGTGCGGTGGTCGGCGTGTGGCCGGGGTATCAGGCCAAGGCCTGCAAACGGTGCGTGATCGCAATCAGGTGTTGAACTCGGGGCGGAAGTTGAGGAGGGTCTGCGGCGCCCGCCTTTGGTCGTGGTTCCGTCAACCCGGTTTTCGCCGCATCCTCGCGTTTTCACCCCAGCCAGATAGTCAGCCATGCCCTTCTTCGACCTGCCGCCAGATCAGCTCGTCCGTTACCGGTCGAGCGCAACAGCCCCTGCCGATTTCGATGCGTTCTGGGCGGAGACGCTCAGCGAATCCCGCGCCAAGCCGCTCGAGGCGGTGTTCGAGCCGGTCAATACGGGGCTGAGGCTGTTCGATGTGTTCGACGTGACCTATGCGGGCTTCGGCGGACATCCGGTGAAGGGCTGGTACATCAAGCCGCACGGGGTCGAGCCGCGCGGCACGGTGGTGAAGTTCATCGGCTATGGCGGCGGCCGCGCCGTGCCGCAGGAGCATCTGTTGTGGCCGGCAACCGGCCGCGCGGTGCTGGTGATGGATACGCGCGGGCAGGGCGCTGCCTGGTCGCGGGGCGATACGCCCGATCCGGTGGGGTCGTTCCCGGCGCATCCGGGGTTCATGACGCGCGGCATCAACGATCCGAAGGACTACTACTATCGCAGGGTCTACACCGACGGCGTGCGCGCCATCGACGCCGCACTCGGACGGTCGGAGACCAATCCGGAGAAGCTGGCCGTGGTCGGCGGGAGCCAGGGCGGCGGCATCTCGATCGCGGTCGCAGGCCTCGACAGCCGGGTCAAGGCGGCGATGCCGGATGTGCCGTTCCTATGCGATTTTCCGCGCGCCGTGGGGCTCACCACGCGCGATCCCTATGGCGAGATCGTGCGCTATCTCAGCGTTCATCGCGAGAAGGCGGAGATGGCGTACCGGACGCTGAGCTATTTCGACGGGGTGAATTTCTCGGCGCGTTCGCAGGCCGCGGCGCTGTTCTCGGTGGCGCTGATGGACGATGTCTGCCCGCCCTCGACGGTCTATGGCGCGTTCAATGCGTGGGCCGGCCCCAAGACCATCGAAAGCTACTCGTTTAACAATCACGAAGGTGGCGGCACCTGGCAGGAGCGGCGGCAGGTCGCCTGGCTCGACGAGACGCTCGGGTGACCACACTCGCCCTCGATTATGCCGATCGCGACGGGCAGCGCGCCCGTCGCAACTGGATGCTGTCGCGCGTCGCGATCTATGGCGCGCTGTGCCTGTTCGGGGTCGTCTACCTTGTTCCGGCGCTGCTGGTTTTCGCCAATGCGTTCCGTAGTCCCGCCGAGGTGGCGCTCAACGGCATGATCGCCCTGCCGCAGAGCTTTTCCTTCGACAACTGGGTCCGGGTGTGGACCAAGGCCTGCGTCAGCGGCACCTGCAACGGCATCGCGCCCAATTTCTACAATTCGCTGCGGCTGGTCATTCCGGCGACGATCATCTCGACGGTGCTGGGGGCGTTGAACGGCTATGTGCTGAGCAAGTGGCGGTTCCGCGGCTCGGAACTGGTGTTCGGAATGATGCTGGCGGGCGTGTTCCTGCCCGGGCAGATCACGCTGCTGCCCTGGGCGTGGATCATGGGGAAGCTCGGGCTTGCCAACAATATCAATGGGTTGATCCTGATCCACACGGTGCAGGGCATATCCTTCACGACGCTGTTCTGCCGCAACTTCTACGTCGGGCTGCCCGACGAGATCATCAAGGCGGCACGGATCGACGGGGCGGGGTTCTGGCGCATCTTCCGGCGGATCGTGCTGCCGCTTTCCGGCCCGATTCTTGCGGTGACGGTGATCTGGCAGTTCACCTCGATCTGGAACGAGTACCTGTTCGGCATGGTGTTCACCGCCGGCGACGAGCAACCGATCACGGCGGCGCTGATGTCGGTGCGGGCGGGTGGCTCAAGTGCGGCGGTGCTGATCGGCGCCATCCCGCCGCTGCTGGTGTATCTCATCGGCGGCAAGTATTTTGTACGCGGACTGACGCAAGGGGCGTTGAAGTGACGGCGAATAACTACGTGATCGACGAGATGATCTCGGCCAAGGCGATCGCGGCGCGGGTGGAGGCACTCGCCAAGGAAATCTCGGAGTTCTATGCCGGGACCGAGAAGCTGGTAGTGGTCGGGCTGCTGCGCGGCTCGTTCGTATTCATCGCGGACCTGGTGCGGGAACTCGACCTGCCGGTGGAGGTCGATTTCCTCGAGGTGTCGAGCTACGGGAACTCGACCGAGTCGAGTCGCGAGGTGCGGATCCTCAAGGACCTGCGCGGCGAGATCGAGGGGCGCGACGTACTGCTCGTCGAGGACATAGTCGATACCGGATACACGCTGAAGCACGTACTCGAAATCCTCGGTACGCGCCATCCCAAACGCATCGAGGTTTGTGCGCTGCTCGACAAGCCGTCGCGGCGCGAGGTCGACGTGAAGGCGCGGTGGATCGGGTTCGAGATCCCCGACAAGTTCGTGGTCGGCTACGGCATCGACTATGCGCAGCGCAACCGCAACCTGCCGCATATCGGGGCGGTGCGCTTCACCGCCTGAGAGGCGGCTCGGGGGAATTTCATGGATCGGACGCTGCTCAACGCGGTGATCGAGAGGATCGTGCCGGCCGATGCGGATGGCGGGGCGGTGGCGCTCGGTGCTCCGGGCTATCTCGAACGGCACTTTGCCGAGCACCCGTCGGATGCCGTGCTCATCGCTGACGGGCTGGGCAAGCTGTCGGGCTTCACGGAACTTGCCGCCGAAGCGCAGGACGCGGCGCTGGGCGCCGTCGACGGCGAGGCGTGGTTCCGGCTGCTGTGCGAACTGGTGGCCGAGGGCGTCTATGCCGATCCGGGCAATGGCGGCAATCCGGGCGCCGCGTCGTGGCGGATCGTGGGCTACGAGCACCGCCTGCCGGAAGGGCCGACGGGACCAGAGCGGCGGGATGGCCAGCCGCCGCGGCCCTTCTCGGGGACGCCTGACTATGACGTGATCATCGTCGGCGCGGGGGCGGGCGGTGGCGTGGCCGCCGGGGTGCTGGCCGAGGCGGGCAAGCACGTGCTGCTGCTTGAGCGCGGGCTGCTGCGCGACTATGCCGATAGCGGGCACCGCGATCACCTGCGCAACCACCGGCTGGCGCTCTATGGGCACAACACGGGGCCGGATCTCGAGGGCAATCCGCGCGTCCTCGTCGATGCGCTCAGCGTGGAGCACGTGCTGCGGCCGCATGAGAACGGCTATCAGAACCTCGCAGCGGCGGTGGGCAGCGGCACGCTGGTCTATGGCGCCCAGGCCTGGCGGTTTCATCGCGACGATTTTCGCATGGCGAGCCTATACGGGGTACCGGAAGGCTCGTCGCTGGTCGACTGGCCGTTTGGATACGACGAGCTGGCGCCATGGTACGAGCGCGCCGAGTGGGAGATCGGCGTGTCGGGCCGGGGCGATGCGCATAGCCACGAGGGACCGCGCGCCAGGGACTATCCGATGCCGTCGCTGCCCGAGAGCCCGGCGGCGCCGGTGCTGCGGCGCGGTGCGGCGGCGCTCGGCATCGAGACGACGCGTCCGCCGCTCGCCATCAACAGCCAGCCGCGCGATGGTCGCGCCGGCTGCATCCGTTGTGGCACCTGCGTGGGGTTTCCGTGCCCGAGCAATGCCAAGAACGGCACGCAGAACACCATGATCGAGCGAGCCCTGGCGACGGGGCGATGCAATCTCGTTACCGGCGCGATGGTGCTGCGGGTCGAGACGGACGGGGCAGGGAAGGCCACCGGGGTGGTGTTCTGCGACAGCAGCGGGCGGCAACATTCCGTGCGCGCCAAGGCTGTGGTGCTGGCAGGAGGCGCCATCGAGACGGCGCGGCTGCTGCTCAATTCGCCCTCGGCGCGCGAGCCGGCGGGGCTCGGCAACAACCATGACCTGGTCGGGCGAAACCTCCAGGGACATGTCTACGCCACCGCGTACGGCCTCTTCGAGGATGTCGTGCACGGCTCCGTCGGCCCCGGCGTCAGCATCGCGACGACCCGGTACAACCACGGCAACCCTGGGGTGATCGGCGGCGGCATGCTCGCGGACGATTTCGTCCAACCACCCATCATCTTCTGGAAGAACGTGCTGCCTCCCGGCCTGCCGCGCTGGGGACAGGCAGCCAAGGATTTCATGCGGGACAACTTCCATCACGTGCTGCGCGTGGCAGGGCCGGTGCATGAGATCCCCAGTCCCGAGGCGAGGGTACGGATCGCACCGCATGTGCGGGACAAGTGGAATGTGCCGGTGGCGATGCTGTCGGGGAGTGTCCATCCCGAGACGGTGCGGACGGCCGGCTATGTGCACCAGAAGGCGCATGAATGGCTGCAGGCGTCGGGCGCCGTCAAGACGTGGGGCTCGGCGCCGAAGCCGGGGCTTTCCGGCGGCCAGCACCAGGCAGGCACGTGCCGGATGGGGACCGATCCCACGAACTCGGTGACCGACGCCCATGGCCGGGTCTGGGGGCACGACAACCTGTTCGTCTCCGACGGGTCGCTCCATCCGACCAACGGTGGCTTCAATCCGGTGCTGACCATCCTCGCGCTGGCGTTCCGTAACGCGGACCACCTGGCGCGATCGATCTGAGCATCCGCCTGATCAATATTTTTGTAGTTCCGTCAGTTTCTTCTGCGGCGATTCTGTTAGTATTTCGCGCCGGGGCTCCAGCGGACAGGTGAGAACCTTCCTTGAACCACGGAGAAGCAAAATGGCAAATGCACAGACTTCCGCAGCCGGATTGCCACTGGGCGGCGGGCCGCTGATCAGGATGCTCGGCGACAACTGGTGGTTGCTGCTGATACGCGGCATCGCGGCGATCGCGTTCGGCGTGCTCGCATTCTTCTGGCCTGGTATCACGCTGATTACACTGACGTTGCTGTGGGGCGCCTACATGCTCGTCGACGGCGTCTTCGCGCTGTGGGGCGCGATCTCGGGCAGGGGCGCGGGCGCCATGGGACATCGCTGGTGGCTCGCCATCGCCGGCGTCATCAGCATCCTCGCGGGCCTCGTAGCGTTCTTCTGGCCGGGCCTGACCACATATGTACTGCTGATGTTCATCGCCGCATGGGCGATCATCATCGGCCTCTTGACGATCTGGGGCGCCATCCAGATGCGCCGGGAGATCGAAGGCGAGTGGGTGCTGGGACTGTTCGGGCTGCTCGCCATCGCGTTCGGCCTGCTGCTGTTCTTCCAGCCCGGCGCCGGTGCGCTGTCACTGGTGTGGGCCATCGCCTGGTACGCCATCCTCGCGGGCATCTTGCTGATCGTCCTGGCGTTCCGGGTCAGGAGGTACAAGCAGCCGGCCTGAGCCCTGGCTGCTTCGAGCCTGACGGATGCTTGACGTGCCGAAGCCCCCGGCTGGCTGGCGCCACCGGGTTGTGGGGCAGTTTCGCCGCATCCGGCGCGGCGCGGGTGGGACTTCGTCCCCCGAGCCGGTCATCCGGCAACTGTACAAGGTTGGAACTCTCGTCCCGCGCAGCGCGAACGGTCTTTTGGCGGCCGGAGCGAGGTGTCTACCACCCGCCTTGACCTGGCACCCCCAGGAACAGCGGCCGCCCTTGGCCCAAACCCTGTCCCGCGATGCCCCATCGACACTTCGTAAGGGTGAGGGGAAATTGCCATGATCTGCAATCGCCGGGACAAGTTGGGGTCCTGTTTCTCAACGTGCTGGCAAATCTAGCCTTTGTGGCCATGCACACACCTCCACCAAACACGCCCCTTGCGCCGAACCGTACGTTACGGTACGGTGCGGCGTTGTTCTTGTTCGGCGGGTTCGAGACTCCGGAGGAGTGCGGGTCGGCCGGTATTGGTTCGGGTGTCGTCTTGGCTCTTGCCGTTGCCCATAGCGAGGAAGTGTTCACGCCGCGCCAGCAGCAGGTGCTGACGGCGGCGCTGGATCTGCTCGTCGAGCAGGGCGACCGGCTGACCATGACTTCGGTCGCACGGCGCGCCTCGTGCTCGAAGGAGACGCTCTACAAGTGGTTTGGCGACCGCGACGGGCTGCTGACGGCGACGGTGCAGTGGCAGGCGGCCAAGGTCCGCGTGCCGCAGGTCGATCGCTGGCGGCTCGATGCGGCATCGCTCCGCAACAGCGTCGAGCAGTTTGCCCGCGACCTGTTGGGAACCATTGTCGGCGAGGTGTCGGTGACCCTCAACCGGCTGGCCATCGGGCATGCCGGGGCGGAAAAGCACGGGCTAGGAGCGATCGTGCTCGAGAATGGCCCGCTCGCCATCCGCAAGCGCCTGAAGCCGGTGCTCGAGGCCGGGCGCGAGGCGCGGCTGCTGCGTTTCGACAGCTCCGAGGAGGCCTATCGCAGCTTCTTCGGGCTGGTGGTGCGCGACGCGCAGATCCGCCTGCTGCTGGGCGAAGCCTATTGTCCCACCGAGGCCGAGATCGCGCGCGACGCGGCGCGGGCCACGGAACAGTTTTTTGCCATCTACGGGGCCCATCAGGCCACGTGAGTTTCAAAATGGCCGCGGCGGCCATACGCACAAAAGGGAGACTACCATGCGCGTCTATTACGATCGGGATGCCGATCTGAACATCATCAAGTCCAAGAAGGTCGCGATCGTCGGCTACGGCTCGCAAGGCCACGCGCATACGCTGAACCTGCGCGACTCGGGCGTGAAGGATGTGGTCGTGGCGCTGCGTCCCGGCTCGGCCTCTGCCAAGAAGGCCGAGGGCGAGGGGCTCAAGGTGATGTCGGTGGCCGAGGCTGCCGCATGGGCCGACGTGATCATGATGCTGACCCCGGACGAGCTGCAGGCCGACATCTACAAGCAGCATATCGAGCCCAATATCCGTGACGGCGCCGCGCTTGCCTTCGCGCACGGCCTCAACGTGCACTTCAACCTGATCGAGCCCAAGAAGACCGTGGACGTGATCATGATCGCGCCGAAGGGCCCGGGCCACACCGTGCGCGGCGAGTACCAGAAGGGCGGTGGCGTGCCGTGCCTGATCGCCGTCCACCAGGACGCCTCTGGCAACGCCCAGGACATCGCGCTCGCCTACGCCTCGGGCGTCGGCGGCGGCCGCTCGGGCATCATCGAGACGAATTTCCGCGAGGAATGCGAGACCGACCTGTTCGGCGAGCAGGTGGTGCTGTGCGGCGGCCTCGTCGAGCTGATCCGGGGCGGCTTCGAGACGCTGGTGGAAGCCGGCTATGCGCCGGAGATGGCGTATTTCGAGTGCCTGCACGAAGTGAAGCTGATCGTCGACCTGATCTACCAGGGCGGCATCGCCAACATGAACTACTCGATCTCGAACACCGCTGAGTGGGGCGAGTACGTCTCGGGTCCGCGCATCATCACCTCGGAGACCAAGGCCGAGATGAAGCGGGTGCTCAAGGACATCCAGACCGGCAAGTTCACCTCAGAGTGGATGCAGGAGCACAAGTCGGGCGGTTCGCGCTTCAAGGCCACCCGCCGCCTTGCCGACGAACACCAGATCGAGGAAGTGGGCGCCAAGCTCCGCGACATGATGCCGTGGATCAAGGCCGGCGCGCTGGTGGACAAGAGCAAGAACTGACGCGCTGACCGTCAGAATCAAGAAGGGCTCCGGCGCATGCGCGGAGCCCTTCAGTTTTGTGCGCTGGACAGGAGCGGTCTACTCATGGCCGCTCGATCGCGAGCGCTGATTACGGCCCGAACGCATCTGGGCGAGGTCGGTGCGCGTGAGGCCGATATCGCGCAGCAGGTAATCGTCGAGCTTCATCAGGTCGCCGAGGACGCGCTTGTGCTCGGAGCGACGGAAGAGGGAGGTCAGGTGGAAAGCCATTTGCTCATCTCTGATCTGGGTTGTGCCGGGATTGGCGGGTCGGCATATGCGCAGGCGGTGATGAACGCCGAATGAACTGGGAAAGGTCTTAGCGAGACTTGCGACGGAACCAGCTGTTCCGCTTCCTGAGTTCTTCGCGGGTGAGGCCGACATCGGCGAGCAGGCGGTCGTCGAGCAGGTCAAAGCGCGGACGCGAACGGAGCTCGGTGGTCAGCAGCAGCAAATCGGTGAACATGTTGTCTATCTCCACTAGGTTGGCGAACCGGTATGTCCCGGCGATGGCGCGTTGAAATGCGCCCGGCGGGTTGAACCGGTTCTGAACGGGAAATTCAGGGAGGGCGCGTAATGAGCGCGATCGAATTGCCGGTATTTCCGGTCGAGGGCGGATGTCAGTGCGGGGCGGTGCGCTACCGGATCACCGGGGGTCCGCTGTCGGTCTACAACTGCCATTGCCGCGACTGCCAGCGCTCGAGCGGGGCGACGCACTCGATGTCGATGCCGATCAAGCGCGAACTGTTCGAGCACTTGAGCGGCGACCTCGCCACCTTCGACAAGGCCGCCGACAGCGGGCGGACGGTTCGGATGCTGGGCTGCGCGCGCTGCGGCACCAAGGTGTGGAACGAGCCGCTGGCGTCGCCCGCCATGCTGGTGGTGAAGCCCGGTACGCTGGACGATCCGAGCTGGTGCGTGCCGATCGGCAACATCTGGACCGAGAGCCGGCTGCCCTGGGCCGCGATCGATGCGAGCGGGGTGAATTTTCCCGGCCAGCCTGCCGATCGACAGCCGCTATTTGATGCGTGGGCGGCCGCGACCGGAACCCGATAGGGACCGGAGCTTGCCGGAAGAATTCTTGCTGCGGGCGGAGCGCGGCGAGCTCCGGCGCATGTTATGGATCGGCCCGTTTTGGCCAGAGGGGAGTGATTTTTATGAGCGTCGAGAGCGATATCGAGCTGGTCGAGCAGCAGGAAAAGCAGCTGGTGTTCCAGCGCTTCGACGAGGCGACCGCGCTGAAGTTGGGGGAGGATATCCGCAAGCTCGCCGAGGCGGCGGGCTCGGCGCTGACGATCGACGTGCGGTTCTGGAACCGGCCGCTCTACTACTATGCGATGCCGGGGACGGGGCCGGACAATCCGGAGTGGGTGCGGCGCAAGAGCAACTGCGTCAGGCGCTTCAACCGGGCGTCGTATGCGATGACGCTGCGCCAGAAGCGCCAGGGCCGCGGGTTTGCGCCGGACGAGAACGTCGATCCGGCGGAGATCGCGGCGCATGGCGGCTCGTTCCCGATCCGCATCGAGGGCGTGAGCGTCGTCGGCGCCATCACGGTATCGGGCGTGCCGGGGCGGCTCGACCATGGCTTTGTCGTCGAAGCGGTGGCCAACCATCTGGGCATCGATCCAGCGGCGCTCCGCCTGCCGCCTGAAGCTCCCGCGGCCTAGCCTGCCCGTGGCGACGAATTAGCCTCCCGTCGGGTCCGGGGGTGCTTGACTAAACACTCGGGGCTGCCGCAACTGCTGCGCGGTTGCGGAGCCCAAGATGAAACTCAATTACCTGCTGCTGGACGTCTTCACCACCGAACCGCTCAAGGGGAACCCCCTTGCCGTGGTGCTGAAGGCAGACGGCCTGCTCGACAACCAGATGCAGGCGATCGCCGCCGAGTTCAACCTGTCGGAGACGGTGTTCATCCACAAGGCGCAGTCCGAGCGGCATTCGGCGGCTGTGCGCATTTTTACCCCGCTGGTGGAACTGCCGTTCGCGGGCCATCCGACGGTCGGGGCGGCCGTGGTGCTGGGGCTCCAGAACCGGTCCACGGCGGTGCGCCTCGAGGAGAAGGTCGGTGTCATCACCTGCGTGATCGAGCGGGTGGACAAGGAAACCGGGCTGGCGCGCTTCGCCCTGCCGAAGCTGCCTGAAGAGGTGGGCAAGGCGCCAGCGAGGCAGGCGATCGCGACGACACTCGGCCTCGAGCCCGAGGAGATCGGGTGTGGGCCTTACGAGCCGGCGCTGTTCTCGGCAGGCGTGCCGTTCTATCTGATCCCGGTCAGGGACGCGGGCGCGCTGAAGCGGATCCGGCTCGAGCGGCGCGGCTGGGAGGAGGTCTATCCGGTCGGCCACCGCTCGATCTACGTCTTCACCCAGACGCCGGAAGAGCGGGGCAACGAGTTCGCGGCACGCATGTTCTCCCCTGGCATGGGGTTAGGCGAAGACCCGGCGACCGGCTCGGCCGCGGCGGCGCTGATCGGGCTCATCGCGCGCCAGACCGGCAACGGCCAGCACGAGTTCCGGCTCCGGCAGGGCCACGAGATGGGCCGGCCCAGCCTCATCACCCTCCAGTTGCGCAAGGCGGACGATCAGCTCACCCATGGCGGCATCGGCGGACATGCGGTGATCGTCGGCGAGGGCGTGCTAAACCTCGGCGGCTGACGCTCTCAAGCGGCTTTCGCAGGCGCTGGCGCGCCAGACCCAACTCGGATAGCCTCCCGCCGCCTTGGAGGGCTTCGCATGTTAATCGTCGGATCTATTCTCTTTTTCATTCATATTGTTGCGCTCGTTGCGGGCGGCGCCAATTCCGTCGTCATGCCGATCGTGGGGGCGAGGCTTGCGACGGCGACGCCGGATCTCCGCGCGGGCTTCCTCGACCTCGCCGAGCAGCTCGCCAAGGTCGGCAAGGTCGCGATGGGGACGCTGCTGCTGAGCGGCATCCTCATGCTCTGGCTCCGGTGGGACTGGGTGGTCCCGAGCGCGTGGTTCTGGGTGAAGATGCTCGGCATCGTGGCGATGATCGTGTTCATCAGCCTCAACGAGATGAACGCGAAGAAGGCGCGTAGCGGCGACAGGGACGCAGGCAAGCGCTCGAAGATGTTCGGCCAGCTGACGGCCGTGGCGTTCGGGGTGGTGATCCTCGCGGCAGTGTTCACGTTCGGCTAGAAGTGGCGCGCCTCGATCACATCAATATCCACGTCGTGGACGGCGGCCGCATGGTCGCCTTCTTCACCGCCGTGCTGGGCGCCGAGGAGGGCTTCCGGCCGCCCTTCGGCAGCCCGGGACACTGGGTCTATGTCGACGGCGTGCCGGCCATCCATTTGGACGTGGTGAAGCGCGAGGCGGATTTCCCCAAGGGAATCGTCAACCACATCGCCTTCGGCGTCTACGAATTCGAGGCGACCAAGGCGCGGATCGAGACGGCGGGCTATCCCTATCGGATCACCGGCATTCCGGGGACCGAGATCGGGCAGTTCTTCGTCGATGGCCCGGAGGGGCTGCTGCTCGAGGTGCAGTTCCGGCGGCTGTCCGGTTCATAACCGCTCGCGATCGCTTCCCACCGCCGGCGGACCGGCGTAGGCTTACGCAGTCTGCGTTGATCCCGGGGGGAGGGCACGTATGGACGTTCTCGTGAGCATTCTGTTCTGGATACACCTGGTGGCGCTGGGGCTGGGCGGCGCCGCGGCGTTCGGGCTGCCCGTCGTCGGGAGCAAGATGGCGGCGGCCAATGCCGAGACCCGGCCGCTGCTGTTCTCCATCGCGCACGGGCTTTCAACGCTCGGGCGCTCGGGCGTCGGGCTGCTGATCATCACCGGGCCGCTGATGGTCTGGCTGAAGTACAACGGGGTCGATGGCTTCAGCGCGTGGTTCTGGGTCAAGATGGTGCTGGTGGTGCTGCTGCTCGCCATCGTCATCTACGCCGGCATCAACACCAACCGGGCCGAGAAGGGCGATCGGGAAGCCGGGATGCGCTCGCCGCGACTCGGCCTGGCCGCGCTGGTGGTCTTCGTGCTCGTCATCGGCAGCGCGGTGATGACTTTCGGCTGACCGCCGCAGCGAGGCTTGCGCTCAGGGGGAAATTCGCGCAGTATTTGCGCCGTAGCTAGTTTTTGGTCCCACGAATGCAGCGCAACCGCGCCATTGCCATAGCCGCCGCCGAACAGAAGGCTCGTCAGAGCCGGCTGTTGATCGCGGCCGCCTTGCTGCTGCTTCCGGCCGCCCTGCTTCTCCTTCTTATCAGCCCCTGAGTACCGGCGGCTCGCGATGGCGAGCGGGTGGTCAGGGGCGAGCGACTGAAAAGCCGAACAGCAATTTTGTCCGGCCGTGAGCGATTCATCATCCCCGGCCGCTGGATAGGAATACCGAAATGAGCACCCAGCCCCAGGCGCAGAGCAACAAGGACCGCGTCTATATTTTCGACACCACGTTGCGCGACGGCGAGCAGAGCCCCGGCGCGACGATGACGCTCGAGGAAAAGCTGCAGGTCGCCGAGGCGCTCGACGAGATGGGCGTCGACATCATCGAGGCCGGCTTCCCGATCGCCTCGAACGGCGACTTCGAGGCCGTCGTCGCGGTGGCCAAGCACGTGAAGAACTCGGTGGTGGCCGGGCTCGCCCGCGCCATTCCGGGCGACATTGCGCGCGCCGGCGAAGCGGTGCGGCATGCGCGGCAAGGTCGCATCCACACGTTCGTCTCGACCTCGCCGATCCACCTCGCGCACCAGATGAAGAAGACCGAGGAGCAGGTGCTGGAGATCATCTCTGCCACCGTGGCCCAGGCCCGCAACCTCATCGACAATGTCGAGTGGAGCGCCATGGATGCGACGCGCACGCCGATCGACTACCTGGCGCGCTGTGTCGAACTCGCGATCAAAGCCGGCGCCACGACCATCAACCTCCCCGATACGGTGGGCTACGCCATCCCCGCCGAGCACGAGGCGATGTTCCGCTCGATCATCGAGCGGGTGCCGGGGGCGGACAAGGTGATCTTCTCGGCCCATTGCCACAACGACCTGGGGCTTGCGGTCGCCAACTCGCTGGCAGCGGTGCGCGGCGGGGCGCGGCAGGTGGAATGCACCATCAACGGGCTGGGCGAGCGGGCAGGCAATGCGGCGCTCGAGGAGATCGTGATGGCGCTCCGCACCCGCGCCGACGCCATGCCGTACGAGACCGGTATCGACTCGACGCATCTCAGCCGGGCCAGCAAGATCGTCTCGGCGGCGGCGAATTTCCCGGTCCAGTACAACAAGGCGATCGTCGGCAAGAACGCCTTCGCGCATGAGAGCGGCATCCATCAGGACGGCATGCTGAAGAATGCGCAGACCTACGAGATCATGACGCCCGAGAGCGTAGGCATCAAGGAAACCACCCTGGTGATGGGCAAGCATTCGGGCCGCGCCGCCTTCAAGGACAAGCTGAGGGAACTGGGCTACGAGCTTGGCGACAATGCCTTCCAGGAGGCCTTCCAGCGCTTCAAGGATCTGGCTGATCGCAAGAAGCACGTCTACGACGCCGACATCGTGGCGCTGGTCGACGACGAGGCGGGGTCGGTCGACGATAGGATCAAGCTGGTCGACATGGAGGTGATCTCCAAGACCGGCGGCGTCCATCACTGCGACCTCGTCCTCGCCATCGACGGCGTCGAGGTGAAGGCAAGCTATGATGGCACCGGCTCGGTCGATGCGATCTTCAATGCCATCAAGCAGGCCGTCGGCAGGGACCCGCATCTGGTGCTCTATGCCATCGACGGCGTCACCGGCGGCACCGATGCGCAGGCGAGCGCGCATGTACGGCTCGAAATGAACGGCCGCATCGTTTCCGGCAATGCCGCCGAGCCGGACACCCTCGTCGCCTCGGCCCGCGCCTATATCAACGCCTACAACCGCCTGCTGCTCGAACGCGGCGCCGCGGCGCAAGGTGCGACCGAGGCTGCGGTGGGGTGAGTGCGGCCGCCGGGCTGAAACATCGGAGCCGCCTTCGGGCGGCTCTTTTTCGTTGGGGAGAGAGATGACGCATGAGTTGAAACAGGTGAGTTCGCCCGAGGACTGGGCGGCGATGCATGCCATCCGCCGGGCGGTGCTGTTCGCGCCCGGCCGGCATCCGGGGATCGAATACGACGAAGCGCATCCGCACGATTTGGCGGCCAATCACATCAAGTTCCTGCTGCTGCTGGACGGCGCGCCGATCGGGGTGGTGCGGCTCGACCTCATGGGCCAGGTTGCGACGGTGCGGCTGGTGGCGATCGTTGCCGACCGGCAGCGGCAGGGTCATGGAGCGGTGATGGAGCAACTGGTGACCGGCTTCGCCTGGCGGCTGGGCGTCACCACGCTGCGCGTCAACTCGGCGCCCGACGCCGTGGGCTTCTACGAAAAGCGCGGCTGGCAGCGGGAGATCTGGGATCCAGCCGAGCTCGCAGGAATCGCCGTCAACTGCGTGCAGATGGTGAAGCCGCTCTAGGCCGCCGCTAGAAAGACAGTGGCTAGCCACGGCGGGTACGGCTAGGTTGCGTGGCGTCGAGATGGGGCCGGGGCATGCTGCGAGAACTCAGGGGAGCGGTCACTGCGCTGGCGCTCGTCGCCTGCGGCGTGCTGGCGGCGGTCAGTTTCGATCTCGGGGTGCCGGGCCAGTCGCTGCTGCAATCGCTGCGCTTCCACATCGCGGCGGGGCTGCTGGGACTGGTCGTGCTGCTGATCCTCGGCGGGGCGTGGCGGCGGGGGCTGCTGTTCCTGCTGGTGTTCGGGATCAGCGCGGCGCAGGGCGCGGCCATCGTCTACCGCCAACAGGAAGCGCGCATCGCGGCGCACGGGCCCGCGAGCAAGGCGCTGCTCAAGCTGTTGAGCTTCAACCTGCTCAGCGAGAACCGGAACGGCGAGAAGATCGCCGATTTCGTCGTCGGTTCGGGCGCCGACGTGGTGCTGCTGATGGAGGCGGCGCCGGTCGCGTCCTATCGCGACAAGCTGCTCGCGGCCTATCCCTACTTTGCCGGGTGCGACGTCCACTCCGACTGCGGCACGGTGATCCTGTCGCGCACGCCGCTCGAGGATGTGGTCGTCGGCGCACTCAGCCCCGTGTGGCGCAACCGGCTGATCACCGCGACCACGGTGATCGGCGGCGAGCGGATCAATCTCGTCGCGGCGCACATGGTGAAGCCGTATTTCGACGATTTCCCGGCCGAGGAGGCGTATACGCTGGCCGAGGCCATCGGGAGGCTAAAGGGGCCGCTGCTACTCGCCGGAGATTTCAACGCCGCGGCATGGTCGGACACCATCGACTGGCTGGCGCTGCGCGAGAACCTCGCGCCCGGCCCAGCCTACCCGGCGACCTGGCCCATCCGGCTGGGCCCGCTGGGGGTGCCGATAGACAATATCTTCACTCGCGCGCCGTTGGTGGTCGAGCATGTCGAGGCGCTGAGCGACGCCATGGGCTCGAACCACCGCGGGTTGATCGCCGGGGTTTCGATCGGTACCGGTGGCCCGGTCAGCCTGGAATCAGATCCCGCACCGCAATAGCGGCCGGACGGCGCGCGGCCGGAACGGCGAGGCCGAACAGGTCCTTGGGGTCGTCGAGTTCGGGGATGAGGTCGATGTCGCGGGCGACAACGACCGTGAGGTCGCGGACGTAGCGCAAGGTCGAAAAGTCCTCGATGGCGAAGCCGACCGAGTCGAACAGCGTGACTTCGCCGGCGCTGCGGCGTCCCGCTGCCGCGCCGGTCAGCACCTGCCAGAGCTCGGTAACCGCAAAATCCTCCGGCATCTGCTGGATCTCGCCTTCGATCCGGGTCTGCGGCGTGTACTCGGTGAACACCGAGGCGCCGGCGACGATGTCGGGGTGCAATTCGGTTTTCCCCGGGCAATCGCCGCCGATGGCATTGAGGTGCATGCCGGGCGCGATCATGTCGGGCGTCAGCACGACGGCGCGGGTCTTGTCGGCAGTGGCGGTGGTGACGATGTCGGCACCGCGAACCGCTTCGGCGACCGATCCGGCACGCACGATGCGCAACCCGCTCGTCGCGAGGTTGAGGCGGAACTTGTCGACGGCATCGGGATCGATGTCGAACACCCGCACCTCCTCGATACCGAGCAGCGCCCTGAAGGCCAGCGCCTGGAACTCGGACTGCGCACCGGCGCCGATCAGCGCCAGCACCCGGCTGTTCGGGCGGGCGAGAGCGCGCGCCGCGACCGCCGAGGTGGCGCCAGTGCGGAGCGCGGTGAGGATGGTCATTTCCGAAACCAGCAGCGGGTAGCCGGTGGCGACGTCGGCGAGGACGCCGAAGGCGGTGACCGTGAGCTTCCCCGACTCGGTGTTCCTGGGGTGCCCGTTGACGAACTTCATGGCGTAGAGCATGCCGTCCGAGGCCGGCATCAGTTCGATGACGCCATCGCGGCTGTGGCTTGCGAGGCGGGCGGCCTTCTCGAACTCTTCCCAGCGTCGGAAATCGGCCTCGATGTACCCGGCGAGTCCGACGAGGAAGGGCTCGATGCCGGTCTTCCTCAGGAGGGTGCGGATATCGCTGGTGCCGGTGAACTGGGTCATATTCGCCTCTTACTTTGCTGGAGCAGTCAGGCTGCGAGTGCTCGGTCTTGCGGCTCAGGCCGCGATGTATTGCGCCGCCTGGTGGGCGACTGGGATGAAACGGCGCTCCCCGAAGAGGCGCGCGGTGAGATCGACCATCAGGTCGGCGCTCATGCCGAGCCGGTCGAGGATGGGGTTCAACTCGACCAGGTCGACCGAACCGACACGGCCGCTTTCGTGCAGCATGTCCATCACCAGTTGGCCCTCGTCGAGCGTCAGGCCGCCCGAGACGGTCGTGCCGACGCCGGGGGCGAGGGCGGGGTCCATCGCATCGACGTCGAGCGACAGATGCAGGTGCCCGTTCGCCGCCTCGACGCGATCGAGGAAGTTCTTGAGCGGTGCGGCGAGGCCGCCGATGCGGATGGCGTCCATATCCACCACCTGCAGGCCGCGCTCGTCGATAAGCTGAGCCTCCTCGCAATCGAGCGCGCGGGCTCCAAGGATCATCACGTTGTCCGGATCGACCGGTGCGAACCAGTCCGACGCGTTGTGGAAGCCGGGCTCGCCGCAGAGCCGGGCGAGCGACATGCCGTGGATGTTGCCGGTTTCAGTGGTGGCCCAGGTGTTGAAATCGCCGTGGGCATCGAACCAGAGCACGAAAAGCGGCCGGCCCACGTGGCGGCAATGGCGAGCGACGCCCGCGACCGAGCCCATCGAGATCGAGTGGTCGCCGCCGAGGAAGAGGGGTCGCGCGCCGTTCTCGAGACTGCGGTAACCGGCCTCGCTCGCGGCCATCGCCAGCGCCTCGATCTCGGCGGCAGGGGCGAGCTTGTCGCCTACATTGACGTCGCCGAGATCGTGGACTTCGTAGCTGAGCCGCTCCAGCCGCTCCGCCAGTCCGGCGGTCCTGAGGTCGTCCGGTCCGAGCGCCGCGCCGCGGCAAGACGCGCCCGCATCGGTCGGCAGGCCGATCAGGTCGATGCGGTTACCGGCGGAAGGACGGCGGGCGCGAGCGTCATGCAGCATTGAAGTGTCCTCGTTCCAGAGTTCGCGGTAAATATGTGGACACCGTTCGCTGACGAAAAGCCGGAAAAGTGATAAGAATGCGCAGGGGATTGCGCAAAGTGGCGACATGAAATGACGAATAGTACATCCGGGCTAGACGATCTCGACTATCGCCTTATCGCATTGCTGCGCACCGACGGGCGCCTGCCGGTCGCGAAACTCGCCGCGCAACTAGGGGTGTCCCGCGCCACTGTGACGGCGAGGATGGAGCGGCTGGAGCGCGCGGGCACGATCGCCGGCTATACTGTGGTGGTGCAGACGCACGGACGGGACGACGCGGTACGCGCGGTTACCATGGTCGAGGTGGACGGCAAGAATTCCGAGCAGATCATCCGCCGCCTGGCCGGATTTCCGGAGATTCGCGCCCTCTACACCACCAACGGCCGCTGGGACGTGGTGGCCGAGATCGAGACGGCGACGCTGAGGGAGTTCGACGAACTGCTGCGCAAGATGCGCCAGATCGACGGCATCGCGAATACCGAGACGAGCATCTTGCTGGCGGCGAGGAAGGAGTTGGGGTGAAGCCTAGCGCGCCTCCTTCAGCGCCCGTGGCAGTTCCTCGGCCACTACGTCCATCTCCTCGTCCCGCCCGACGCTGATGCGGATGTGCCTGTCCAGCCCCGGCGCCATGGGCTTGCGCACGAACACCCCGCGGCCCTCCAGCGCCTTCAGCACGCGCAGCGCGTAGTCGCCGTCGCGGCCGCAGTCGACGGCGACGAAATTGGTGGCGGACGGGATTGCCGCGAGACCATTGTCGTCGGCGATGGCGTAGAGCCTGTCGCGGCCGGCGGCGACTTTCGCCACCGCGGATGCCAGCCACTCCTGATCGGCGAGAGCCGCGATCGCCGCCACCTGGCTCAGCCGGGTCACGCCAAAGTGGTTGCGCACCTTGTCGAAGGCCTTGATGAACCCCGCTTCGCCGATGGCATAGCCGACGCGCATGCCGGCGAGGCCGTAGGCCTTGGAGAAGGTGCGGGTGCGGATCAGGTTGGGCCGGGCGATGTCGAGGGCGGGCAGGGTGTCGGGAGGCGCGGTTTCGCAGTACGCCTCGTCAAGGAGGATCAGCGTTTCGTCAGGCACTTGGGCGATGAAACGCTCGATGTCGGCAGCGCTCCACCAGGTGCCCATCGGGTTGTCCGGGTTGGAGAGGTAGATCACCTTGGCGCGTTCGCGCCGCGCCGCTTCGGCCAATGCAGTGAGGTCCTCGTGGTTGTCGGCATACGGCACCGCGACGATGCGGCCCCCGAAGCCGGCGACGTGATAGTTGAAGGTCGGATAGGCGCCGAGGGAGGTGACCGCGACGTCGCCCGGCTCGATGATCAGCCGCGCGATCAGGCAGTGGAGGCCGTCAATGCCTTCGCCGATTGCGACATTGGCCGGCGGGATGCCGAGATGTGCGGCCAGCGCTGCCCGCAGGTCGTGAACCTCGGGGTCGCCGTATCTCCACACCTCGCCCGCCGCTCCGGCGATGGCGGCGATCACCTTCGGCGAGGGACCAAAACCGCTCTCGTTGGCGCCGACGCGGGCGCGGAACGGTGCGCCGGTGCGGCGCTCGATCGCTTCCGGGCCGGTGAACGGCACGGTCGAGGGCAGGGACTGGGCGAGGGGTGTGAGGATCGGGCGCATGATGCGGCGAACTTAGCGTGCCCGGGGCGTGGCGCAACCGGATGAATTCGCATGGGACCGGGAGAAAGTTTCACCCTGCGGCTGCACATTAGTTTGTGTTGTGCGCGACGCGCCGCCGGTCCACTTATCGTGGCAAAGCAACTCGCTAGGGGTGGATCGAATGCACAGGAACAGGTTGGCGCTTGCGGTGGCTGTGGTCGGCGCGATGGCGATGTCTGGCGCGCAGGGCGCCGAGACGGCAGTGGCGATCTTCGCCGGCGGCTGCTTCTGGTCGATCGAGAGCGATTTCGACCACGCGCCCGGCGTACTCTCCACCACCTCGGGCTATATCGGCGGCCATGTCGACAATCCGACCTACGAGCAGGTGGTTACGGAAACCACGGGCCACCGCGAGGCGGTGAAGATCGAATACGACCCGTCGGTGACGAGCTACGAGAAGCTGGTCGACACCTTCTTCCACCTGATCGATCCGATCGAATCGCGCGGCCAGTTCTGCGATTACGGCGAGAGCTACACCACGGCGATCTATGCCGGCACCGAGACCGAGCTCAAGGAAGCCGAAGCCGGCAAGGAAGCCACCGCCGCGGCACTCGGCAAGCCGGTCGCGACGATCGTTGCGATGGCCCCGACATTCTGGCCGGCCGAGGGATAT
This sequence comes from Devosia sp., assembly GCF_028290645.1. Classification (GTDB taxonomy): domain Bacteria; phylum Pseudomonadota; class Alphaproteobacteria; order Rhizobiales; family Devosiaceae; genus Devosia_A. The sequence continues at coordinate 19,606 of NZ_JAQGJL010000365.1, forward strand.
CACCAGGACTTCTGGAAGGGCAGCGAGATGCTGCAGAACGGCCTGACGCGGGCCGAGCACTACGCCCGCTACCGCGCCGGCTGCGGCAAGAACGGCCAGGTCGAAGCGATCTGGGGCAAGGATGCATTCCGGGGGCTGGACGGGCACGCTTGAGGTCCCTCAGCCCGCAGGTTCCATGCGTGCCGACCCCCACCCCTGTCCCCTCCCCCTAAACAGGGGGAGGGAGACCCTCCCGCAGACGGAAGTGTTTTGGTCTCCCTCCCCATTCTTCGGGGGAGGGGACAGGGGTGGGGTCGGCACGCACAACGCGCCCGTAGACATGCACCCCTCACGTCAAATCCGGCGTCCGCTCCCCGGCATTCTGCGTGTGCGGATCTGCAGCCAGTTCTACCTGCGCCTGCTCGCCGTCGGCCGCGAGCAGCTTGTTGATCGCGATCTTGGCCTTTTCGGTCAGGTCCCGCAGCGTCGGCAGGTATTCCGGCGTCGGCACCCAGGCGCGCAGCTGCAGCATGATCTTGTCGCCGACGAAGCTCTCGACATGCACGGTCGGCGGCGGATCGAGCTGCACGCGCTTGTCGGAGGTGGCGATCTTCAGCATGGCCCGGCGCGCGGTCGCAACATTGATGGTATCGGGCACGGTGATGTTCACGTCGATGCGTCGGCGCGGCTCGCGGCTGTGGTTGGTGATCGCCGACGACCAGAGCTTCTGGTTCGGGGTGAAGATGTAGAGCCCGCTGGTCGAGCGCAGCCGCGTGCCGAACAGCCCGATCTCGACCACCACCCCGGCCACGCCGTCTCCGACGATGTACTCGCCGATGGCGATCGGCCTCAGCCAGACCAGCATGATGCCTGCCGCGATATTGGCGAGCGTGCTCTGCAAGGCGAGCGCGATGGCGAGGCCGGCGGCCCCGACCACGGTATAGATCGAAGCGCTCGAGACGCCGAGGAAGCTCAGCGCCGTCACCAGCGCGAAGATGATGATGCCGTAGCGCGTCACCTGCGCCAGGAACGGCGCGAAGTTCTTGTCGACGCCATAGGCACGCGGCAGCAGCTTGCGCACCAGGCGCGACAGCGCGCTCGCCAGGTACCAGCCGGCGATCAGCACCACGGCGGCGCTGATCAGGCCGACGGCATTGTCAGCCAGCCAGTTTAGCGGCGCGGAGACGAGTTCGGCTGGGTCGTTCATGGAG
>NZ_JAQGJL010000394.1 GCF_028290645.1 Devosia sp.
ACGCCGTTATTGCCGGGCGCGCCTTCCACGAAGGTCGAGATGATCAGCAGCGCGAAGGCGGCGGGGAGCAGCCAGAACGACACGTTGTTCATGCGCGGGAACGCCATGTCCGGCGCGCCGATCATCAGCGGCACCATCCAGTTGCCGAAGCCCCCGATCATCGCCGGCATCACCATGAAGAAGATCATGATCAGGCCGTGCGAGGTGACGAACACGTTGTAGGTATGGCTCTCGTGGAAGATCTGGACGCCCGGATACATCAGCTCGATGCGGATCAGGATCGACATCGCGCCGCCGATGATGCCGGCAATGATCGCGAAGATAAGGTACATCGTGCCGATGTCCTTATGGTTCGTCGAATAGACATAACGCCGCCATCCGGTGGGATGAGCATGCGCATGGTCATCATGGGCGTGATCGTCGTGAGCTGGTGTTGCCGCGGTCGTTGCCATTTTCAAATCCTGCTATGTCGTCTCTTGCAGTCTTTGGGCCTTTCAGCCCGTGGACCTCGCGGTCCGGTCGCCTGTCTCTTTAAGCAGCGAGCCCGAAGCTCACCAAGCCAGTCTCACTGCGCCGCCGGTGCAGCCGAGGCGAAGGAATTCGCCGGGTTGGTCGCGTACTTCTTCTTGGCGGTCTCGACCCAGGCCGCGAACTCCTGATCGCTGACCACCCGGATCGCGATCGGCATGAACGCATGGTCCTTGCCGCATAGTTCCGAACACTGGCCGTAGAACATGCCGAGCTTGGTGGCCTTGAACCAGGTCTCGTTAAGACGGCCCGGCACGGCGTCGATCTTGATGCCGAAGGCAGGCATCGCGAAGGAGTGGATGACATCGGCGCCGGTGGTCTGGACGCGGATCACCTTGTTGACCGGCACTACAACCTCGTTGTCGACGGCGAGCAGGCGCGGCATCTTGTCGGCGGCCATCAGCGAGTCAAACTCGAACGGGCCGTTGTCGGGATAGGAATAGGTCCAGTACCACTGCTTGCCGGTCGCCTTGATGGTGAGGTCGGCCTTTGGAATATCGAGTTCAAGGAACAGCAGGCGGAACGAGGGCACCGCAACGGCAACAAGGATGAGCACCGGAATCAGCGTCCACGCCACCTCGATCAGAGTGTTATGGGTGGTCTTCGACGGCACCGGGTTGGCCTTGGAATTGAACTTGACCGCCACCATGACCAGCAACACCAGCACGAACAGGGTGATGGCGGTGATCAGCCAGACCAGGAAGTTGTGGAACCAGGTGATGTTCTCCATCACCGGCGTGGCGGCTTCCTGCAGCTTGTATTCCCAGGGCGCGGGCTGGCCCAATTCGGCAAACGCAGCCCCGCTCAACGCGAGCCCGGTCCCAACAACCGCTAACCCCAGCAACCGGCGGCCAATCTGGCCCTTCGACATCTTCATGTCGCGCGCGCTCCCATGTAAAACCCGTGCATGACGGCCGATTGCCGTGACATGCCGCTCGGCTCGCCTCCCGAACAAAAGGCGTTGTGCCCATTCGTTAGAACGCGTCGAAATCAAGCCTCTCAAACCATAAATCTCGGGCTGTCGCAATGCAGTAATGGGCTGTGCCGGAATGCAATCGCGAGGATTGCGCCGGCCCCGCAATTCCCGCACCAAATCACCCTCAACCGCCTCTTGACCGGGCCGACAGCGCTTGACAGGCTGACTGCCCGATGTACGCACAGGGAACGGTGCATCGCTGCTACGTGATTCGCCGTTACGGTGTCGGTTGCCGGGCCGGACGCCTTCACAGCGCCGTCATTTCCGGTTCAGTGCTTTGCGAGCCGGACGCGCCCGCCTTGCCGGGAACGTGACGCCGGGACCAATTGACCAAGGATCGACCCTGATGGGGCCATCGAAATTCCAGCACACCACCACCCAGGGCCGCAAGCCGCCCGTTGCCGCAGGTTTCCGCCGGCTGGCCGGTCTGCTGGCGCTGCTGGCGGCCACGGCTCTGTCCGGGGCCGCCCATGCCCAGGGCGCGGTGCGCTCGACCCACGGCGACTGGCAGATCCGCTGCGACACCCCGCCTGGCGCCCAGGCCGAGCAATGCGCCCTGATCCAGAGCGTGGTGGCCGAAGACCGCTCCAACGCCGGCCTCACCGTGATCGTGCTCAAAACCGCCGACCAGAAGAGCAAGCTGATGCGCGTGGTGGCGCCGCTCGGCGTGCTGCTGCCCTCGGGCCTCGGCCTGAAACTCGACAATCAGGACGTCGGCCGCGCCGGTTTTGTCCGCTGCCTGCCCAATGGCTGCGTCGCTGAAGTTGTCATGGACGACAAGCTGCTCGGCCAGCTCCGCACCGCCAAGACCGCGACGTTTATTATCTTCGAGACCCCGGAAGAGGGCATCGGATTTCCGCTGAGCCTGAACGGCATTGGCGAGGGATATGACAAGCTGCCGTGAGGGCTCCTCGTGGCCTCATGGTTCGAGACGCGCGAAGACGCGCTCCTCACCATGAGGGTCCGAGACCTCATCCTGAGGAGCATCGCGATAGCGATGCGTCTCGAAGGATGGAGCCACCGGAAAGTGCTAGAACAGCACCGCCATCAGGATCAGGTCCTCGTACGCGCCATCGACCTGAACCGCATCCGCTGCACGCCCTCCGTCGCAAAACCGATCTTCCGGTACAGCGCCATCGCGTTGGCGTTGTCTTGCCGGACCGTCAGCTCCACCCGATGAAGCCCAAACGCTTTTGCCGCGGCGAGCGTCCGCTGCATCAGGTCAGCCCCGATGCCCTGGCCGCGGAACGGCGGCAGAAGGCCCATGCCGAGCACACCGGTATGGGCGTGGATCGGCCGATCCTTGGCCGTCACATCGCACCAGCCCACCACTTCGCCCGCCACCAGCGCGACAAATTGCGGATGGCCGCGCTTGATGTGGTCGAGCACGAAGGCCCGCGTACTCTCCAGCGGCGGGGCCTCGAGCAACGCCAGATAGCGCCGCTCGCGGGCGACAAAATCGAGGGTCCGGTGAAAGCCCTCGATATGGCCTTCCTCAATCGGGACAATTTCCACCGGCATAGCCGTCATTCCCGCCCCCACAGGCTCGATTCCACCCCTCGCGGAACGGCCGGCAAGCAACTATCTTGGATTTGAGCCTCCCACAACGGAACACTCCCCATGACCCCCACAACCTCCCTGCTCGACCGCGCCAACCTCGACCGCGACGCGGTGCGACATCAGATCACGCGCGGGCTGGAGGGGGCCGACGACGGCGAGCTGTTCCTGGAATACAGCCAATCCGAAGCGCTGATGTTCGACAATGGGCGGCTGAAGCAGGCCACTTATGACACCGCCCAGGGGTTCGGGCTGCGCGCCGTAAAGGACGACGCGGTCGGTTACGCGCATTCCTCCGACGTCTCATTGCCGGCGCTGATTCGGGCGGCGGATGCGGTGCATGCGGTGCGCGGCGGCTATAGCGGCAATTTCGCCGCCGCTCCGCCGCATACCAATGTGCGACTCTATGGCGACGACAATCCGCTGGATGCGCCGGGTTTTGAGGCCAAGGTAAAACTGCTGGCGGAGATCGACGCCTATGTCCGCGACAAGGATCCGCGGGTGCGGCAGGTAACGGTCAGCCTGATGGCGACCTGGCAGGTGGTGGAAATCCTGCGGCCCTACGGCGAGAGCTATCGCGACATCCGCCCGCTGGTGCGGGTCAATGTGTCGGTGGTGGCCGGCCAGGGCGACCGCCAGGAAAGCGGCAGCAAGGGCTATGGCGGCCGCGAAGGTTACGCGCGGTTCATCGAGACCAAGGCCTGGCGCGAGGCCGCCGACGGCGCGATCCGCGAGGCCATGGTCAATC
>NZ_JAQGJL010000402.1 GCF_028290645.1 Devosia sp.
GACCGCGATATCCGCCTCGGCGCGGCGCGCGAATGGGCCCGCTGGGAAGGCGAGACCATCACGCTGCTGCCCGATCCATCGGTCAGCAATACGTTCTACGGTGAGGATTACGCGCTCGCCTTCGCCCGCATCGAGAACCACTATTTCGTCCATGCCGGCTGGCTGGACGAGGGCCAGCTGCTCCGCGATGCCGGCCGGCTGCGCGATATCCCCGGCGTCATCGTCCAAGGCCGTTACGATGTCGCCTGTCCGCCGCAGACCGCCTGGGACCTGCACCAGGCCTGGCCGGAGGCGGAATTCATCATGGTCGAGGGGGCAGGGCACGCGCTGAGCCAGCCGGGCATCCTGCATCATCTGATCGAAACCACGGACCGGTTCGCGGGAGGCGGAATGTGAGCGACGACAGCTATCGCTTCCGGGAGTATTCGGGCGGCTGCCAGTGCGGCGCCGTGCGCTGGCAGGCCACCGAGCTGCGCGACAACCCGCATGTCTGCTACTGCCGCATGTGCCAGAAGGCATCGGGCAACGTCTTCGCGGACCTTGTCGGCATCCGCCACGAGCACCTGACCTGGACCCGCGGCAAGCCGAGTGAATTCAACAGCTCCGATGTTGCGGCCCGCGGCTTCTGTCGGGATTGCGGCACGCCGCTTTACTACCGCAGCCTCGGCGGCCCGCACGTCTCGATGACCATCGGTTCGTTCGACGATCCGCGTCTCATCCCCATCCGCTATCAGCTTGGCCTCGAGGGCCGGCATCCGGATTTCCCCCTGCTGCCCGGCGCCGAGGCGGTCGGCACCACGGAAGAAGCCGAGTCGCCCGACGACATCGCGGCCATCCGCGCGTCGAACCATCAGCATCCCGACCACGACACCACTGATTGGGTCCCGCGAGTAAGCCATGTCTGAAAGTCTCATGTCCGAAGTTCACCTGAGCGGTGGCTGCCAGTGCGGCGCAGTCCGCTTCCGCGTCGATCAGCAGCCCGACAACGTCCACGTCTGCCACTGCCGCATGTGCCAGAAGGCCGTCGGCGGCCCGTTCGCGGTGATCTGCCCGGTCCAGAAGGCGGCCTTCCACGTCACGCGCGGCGAGATCAGCTGGTTCAAGAGCTCCGAGCTCGCCAACCGCGGGTTCTGCAGGGATTGCGGCACGCCGCTGATCTTCGATTACCCCTGGGCGCCTGACATCGGCGTGCTCGCTGGCGCCTTCGACGAGCCCGATCGCGTGCCGCCGGTGGCGCAATACGGCAACGAGAGCCGCGTCAGCTGGTACGCCCACCTTGGCGAATTGCCCGGCAGCCACCCGACTTATTCGGTCGATCCCGAAGGCCGCCTGCCGCGCATCAAGGCCTCCAACAACCAGCACCCCGACCACGACACGGCCGAATGGCCGCCCCGTAACTGAGTACCCTCCGATGACTGCCCAAGCGCCTGGCAAGCAACGCCTCTACCTCTTCGACACCACGCTGCGTGACGGCGCGCAGACGGCCGGCATCGAGTTCTCGCTCGAGGACAAGATTTCGGTCACCGCACTGCTCGAGCGCCTCGGTGTCGATTACATCGAGGGGGGCTACCCGGGCGCCAACGTCATCGACGACCAGTTCTTTGCCGAAAGCCGCACCCGCGACGCGATCTTCACCGCCTTCGGCATGACCAAGCGCTCCGGCCGCTCGGTCGGGAACGACCCCGGCGTGCAGGCCATCCTCAATTCCGCCGCCGATGCCGCCTGCTTCGTCGGTAAGGCCTGGGATCACCAGGTGAAGGTGGCGCTCGAAATCACCCCCGAGCAGAACCTCGAGAACCTGCGCGAGACCATCGAAGCGGGCATCGCGGCAGGCAAGGAAGTGCTGGTGGATTGCGAGCACTTCTTCGATGGCTACAAGGCCAACCGCGCCTATGCGCTGCAGTTCCTCGAGACCGCCGGCGCCGCTGGCGCCCGCTGGCTCGTCCTCTGCGACACCAATGGCGGCACCATGCCTTCGGAGGTCACCGACATCGTCGCCGATGTGCTGAATGTCGTGCCCGGCGATCGCCTCGGCATCCACGCCCACGACGATACCGGCCAGGCCGTCGCCAACACCCTCGCCGCCGTCTCCGCCGGCGCCCGCCAGATCCAGGGCACGCTCAACGGCATCGGCGAGCGGTGCGGCAACGCCAACCTCGTGACGCTGATCCCCACGCTGATGCTGAAGCCGGGCTTCGCCGATCGCTTCGAGACCGGCGTCAGCGTCGAGCAGCTCAGCGACATCACCTCGATCTCGCGCGCCTTCGACGATCTGCTCAACCGCGCTCCGGCCCGGCAATCGCCCTACGTCGGCACCTCGGCCTTCGCCACCAAAGCCGGCATCCACGCCTCCGCGCTCGCCAAGGATGTGTCGAGCTACGAGCACGTCACGCCCGAGGCGGTGGGCAACGAGCGCACCATCATGGTCAGCCAGCAGGCCGGCAAGTCCAACCTCCTCGCCGCCCTCAAGCGCCACGGCATCGTGCTCTCGAAGGACGACATCCGGCTCGAAAAACTCCTCCGCATCGTCAAGGAGCGCGAGGCGCTGGGCTATTCTTACGACGGCGCCGACGCCTCGTTCTTCGTCCTCTCCCACAGCGTCCTCGGCACCCTGCCCGAATTCTTCGACGTCGAGAGCTACCGCGCCAGCGTCGAGCGCCGGCACAACGCGCGCGGCGAGCAGATCACCGTCACCGAGGCGGTGGTGAAAATCCGCATCGGCGACCAGCTGCTGATGTCGGTGGCAGAAGGCAACGGCCCGGTCAACGCACTCGATCTCGCCATGCGCAAGGACCTCGGCGTGTTCTCGGACCGCATCGCCGATCTCGAACTGGTCGACTTCAAGGTGCGTATCCTCGACGGCGGCACGGGCGCGGTCACCCGTGTATTGGTGGAAAGCCGCGATGGCACCGGCGAGCGCTGGTATACAATCGGCGTCAGCCCGAACATCATCGATGCCTCATTTGAGGCGCTTTACGAGTCGATTACCTATAAATTGATGAAATCAGAGGCAGCCTGAGACGCCGGCGCGTGACGGGGCAGGTTGCCCGCGTTCCCCGGGGGGCCCCGCTGAGCCGGACCGACGATCGCCGCACTCTATTGCTCGCCCTGGGTGCCGCCGGGGTGACGCTGGCGGTCGCGCTCGGCATAATCGCAATACCCGCCATCGATGCCTGCTCGACCGATCCGCGCGGCGTCGTCAGCTGCCTCCGCGACATGGCGAACAGGAAGTTCGACCTCCCCGGCACCATCCTCCCCGGGACCCGGGAGGCATTGCCCGAGGCCGCGCCGATGGACGCCCGCGCCGACCGGCCGAAGCCGGTCGTCGCGGTCGACGAGCTTCCGATACGCGCGGAGCGGCAGGTCGACCCCCTTGTGCCTCAGGCCGCTACAGACAATGCCGGCGTCGAGCCTGCTGCCGCGGTCGAGCCTGTCGAAATCGCGAAGGTCGATGCCGAAATCCCGCCGGCGGGGCAGGGGAGCACCTTCGTTTCCGCTCCGCTCGATCAGGGGCCGGTCGCAGCGCCGCTTGCCAGGCCAGGCTCCCCAGCGGTTGCCGCTGAACCGGTAATCGCCGCTACAGACGCCGCTCAGCCGATTGCTGACCCCGAGCCGCAAGAACTGGCCGAGCAGCAATTCGACGACACCGCAGCCGAGCCCGTCGTGCCGCCGCCCGCGCCGGCCGTCGCCGCTCCGCTGGTGCTGGCGCCCACCATCGATGCCATAGAGCTCGACGGCGGGTCGAGCGTCGTCTCCGGCTCCGGACCCGCCGGCGCGCTGATGCGGTTCTACGCCGATGGCAAATTCATCGGCGAAACCTCCGTGGAGGACGGGCGCTGGCTGATCGAGGCCGGCGACTTGCTGTCCGTCCCCAAGCGCCAGTTGCGCGTCGAAGCGATCGAGCCCGGGACGGGCAAGGTCCTCGGCGAGAGCGCCATCACCATCGAGATCGAACTCCCGAGCGAGCCCGCAACGCCTGTCTCCCCGCCGGTGCCAGAACCGCCGGTCGCCCCCGATCCCGGAGTCGCTCCCGCTCCGGTACCTGAACCCATACCCGACAGTGTCGTCGAGCCATCCGCGCCGGCCCCCGATGCGCCGCCGGCACCTGTCGCCATTCCGGACCCGATCCCGGACGGTGAACCGCAGACTGCCGGTCAGCCGAACGGCAGCGCGCCGCTGCCCCCTCCCGATGAGTCATCCGAGCCGGCGCCGGCGCCCGAGCCGCTGCCGCCGCTGGCCCCGGTGACCCCGGCGGGCGAGTCCGCGTCGGTCGGCATCCTCGCCTCATCGGGGCTTCGGCCGACCACCTTGCCACCCCTGGCCGACATCACCCATGAGCCGGCAACCGTCGTCCTCGACCCGCCGCATGCCCCGGCTCTCGTCGCCCAGCTTGCGGTACCCGATCCGCGCCCGACCAATCCGGTCAAAATCCTGCGCCTCCTGCCCTTCGGCGACCCGGTGAACGGCCGCTTCACGGGCCGTAAGGCCCTCATCCGCCAGGGCGATACCCTGTGGAGCATCGCCCACCGCTACTACGGCCACGGCATCCACTACCGCACCATCCTCAAGGCCAACCGCGACCTGATCCGCCGCGCCTCCCGGATCTTCCCCGGCCAGGTGCTGGACCTGCCGCTGGTGACCGAGGAGTAGGAACGAACCGGACCATCCGCCGTTGAGCCTCCGCAACCACCGGAGACGTTCAATGCCCGATCCATTCCGGCCCCTCCCGCAACCCGACAAGAAGCCCGGCGAAGTGATCCCCGAGGTCCCCGAGACCGAAGCGCCGGAGCGCGACTTCCCCGAAGGTCCGCTACCAGGCATGCCGATTTCGCACGACCCCCTGCGCGAACCCGGCCCGATGCCGTCCGAGCGCGAACAACCGCCGCTGGACTGAGGCTTCAACAGCGCTCGAGCGGCCTCCGCAGACCAATGAGCGTGGGCCACCCCCACTTTTGATCCCTCCCCACAAGGGGGAGGGAGACGACTGATGGCGCAACGAACTCGATGCCATCCTTCGCCCTTGTGGGAGGGTAGCGAAGCAGGTCTGGGCCATAGCCCAGACCGTCGCGCAGCTGGGTGGGGGGTGGCCCCACGCGCCGAACGACGTCTCAGCCCCCCAGCGAAGCCCGCCCCCCCAAGCCACTACCCAGCCAGGCAGGTGGTTTCGCCTTGCCTTGGCCCGTTCGATTCTTTATCGCTGAACGACGATGAACCCGATGCATGACGACGACATCGCCAATGTGATGCGCGCCCTCGGACACCCCGTGCGGCTCAACATCCTGCGCATCCTGGCCGCACAGCGGCCGGGCGATTGCTGCTGCACCGATGTCACGCAGAACCTGTCGCTGGCCCAGTCCACGGTCAGCCAGCACATCAAGGTGCTGCTCGACGCCGGGCTGGTCGAACGCCATCCCAGGGGCACGCGCAACTGCTATTCGCTCAGGTCCGATCGCCTGGCCGAATTCGGCATTGCCTGCTCCGGCCTGTTCTCGGGCCTCACCACCACCGATCTCCCGGTTAAAGAGCTAGCCTGATGTCTTCCGCCAATGCGGCACCCAAACGCCCCACCGTCAGCGCGGAGGAGGGCGGCCTGCTCTCCACCGTTCGCAACCTGTGGCAATACATGTGGCCGGAAGGCCGGCCGGACCTGAAGCTCCGCGTCATCCTCGCCATCGGCGCGCTGCTCGTCTCCAAGGTCGCGACGACGCTCGTGCCCTTCATCTACAAGGGCATCATCGACGGCCTCGACGCGACGGCCCCGAACAGCGCCCTGATCCTCGGCCTCGCCGTGCCGATCGTCCTCGTCATCGCCTACGGCGTCGGCAACGTCGTCGATGCCGGCTTCCAGCAATTGCGCGACGTGCTGTTCGCCTCGGTCGGCCAGCACGCGGTGCGCAAGCTTGCCCTGCAGACCTTCCAGCATCTGCACAAGCTGTCGCTCCGCTTCCACCTCGCCCGCCGCACCGGCGGCCTGAGCCGGATCATCGAGCGCGGCACCAAGGGCATCGAGACCATCGTGCGCTTCACGATGCTCAACACCGCGCCGACGGTGGTCGAGTTCCTCATCACCGGCGTGATCTTCATCGTCATGTTCGGCTGGACCTACCTGACGGTGCTGATCGTCACCGTGTGGCTCTACCTGTGGTTCACCATCAAGGCGTCGAACTGGCGGATTTCCATCCGCCGCGACATGAACGACAGCGACACCGACGCCAACGGCAAGGCCATCGATAGCCTGCTCAACTTCGAGACGGTGAAATACTTCGCCAACGAGAAGATGGAGGCCGACCGCTTCGACAAGTCGATGGAGAAATACGAGCGATCGGCCATCCGCATCTGGACCTCGCTCGGCTTCCTCAATTTCGGCCAGGCGCTGATCTTCTACACCGGCATGGTGGTGATCGGCATCATGGCGGTGCTCGGCGTCATGAACCGCACGCTGACGCTGGGCGATTACGTCCAGCTCAACACCTTCCTGATGCAGATCTACCGGCCGCTCAACTTCATCGGCTTCGTCTATCGCGAAATCCGCCAGGGTCTCACCGACATCGAGGAGATGTTCAAGCTCCTCGACCGCGCCCCCGAGATCGAGGACAAGCCCGGCGCGAAGCCGTTGGCGATCACCGGCCCGGTGGTCAGGTTCGACGACGTGAAGTTCTCCTACGACCCCGATCGCCCGATCCTCAAGGGCATCAGCTTCGAGGTTCCGGCCGGCAAGACCATCGCCGTCGTCGGCCCCTCCGGTGCCGGCAAGTCGACCATTTCGCGGCTGCTCTATCGCTTCTATGACGTCATT
>NZ_JAQGJL010000008.1 GCF_028290645.1 Devosia sp.
GAACTCGCCACTCTCGACCAACGGCGAAAAAGCCTCGATCCGCAGACGACGCTGAAGGAAGCGTTGACCGGCGGCGGCTCCGATACGCTGATCATCAACGGCCAGCCCAAGCATTTCATGGGCTATCTCAAGGACTTCCTGTTCGGCCCGGAGCAGGCCGGCACGCCGGTGAGCAAGCTTTCGGGCGGCGAGCGCGGCCGGCTGGTGCTGGCGCGCGTCCTGGCGCTGCCCTCGAACGTCCTGGTGCTCGACGAGCCCACCAACGACCTCGATCTCGAAACGCTCGACCTGCTGCAGGAAATGCTGGCCGACTACCCGGGCACCGTCATCGTCGTCAGCCATGATCGCGATTTCCTCGACCGGGTCGCTACCTCGGTGATCGTCTCGGATGGCGGCGGCCAGTGGACCGAATACCCGGGGGGCTATTCGGACATGGTCACACAGCGCGGCTACGGCGTGACCGCCGCCGCCACGGCGCCCCGGCAGAAATCCGGCCGCCAGGCGGCGCTGCCGCAGATCGCGACGCAATCGCAAAAGCAGAAGCTCAACTTCAAGCAGAAGCACGCGCTCGAGGCGCTGCCCAAGGAGATCAAGCGCCTCGAAGCGGAGATGGCCAAACTCAACGCCATCCTCGCCGACGGCAGCCTTTACGCTCGCGATCCGCAGAAATTCAGCGACACCGGCAAGGCGCTCGAAAAGCTGCAGGCGGCGCTCGGCAAGGCCGAGGACGAGTGGCTGGAGCTCGAATCCCTGCGCGAGACCATCGAAGGCTAGATCGCAGTCTTGTGACACCGGCCCTCAGCCAATAGTCCGACTCGACCTCAGTCCGCTGCCGCACTAGAGAGACGGTTGAAGCGATTCAATCATCAGGAGGATTCGCATGCAGTACCGCAAGCTCGGCAATAGCGGCGCCGTGGTCTCGACGCAGACCCTGGGCGCCATGACCTTCGGCGCCGAGGCCGACGAGGCCACCTCGATCCAGCTGATGGACGACTATGTCGCTGCCGGCGGCAATTTCATCGACACCGCCGACGTCTACTCGGCCGGCAAGTCCGAGGAGATCGTCGGCCGCTGGCTGAAGGCGCGCCCGGATGCGGCCCGCCAGGTGGTGCTCACCACCAAGGGGCGCTTCCCGATGGGCACCGGCCCGAACGACCTCGGCCTGTCGCGCCGGCATCTGGGCATGGCGCTCGACGATTCGCTGCGCCGGCTGGGCGTCGAGCAGATCGACCTCTACCAGATGCATGCCTTCGACGCGCTCACCCCGCTCGAGGAGACCCTGCGCTTCCTCGACGACTCGATCCGCAACGGCAAGATCGCCTATTACGGCTTCTCGAACTTCATCGGCTGGCAGCTCACCAAGGCGGTATTCCTCGCCAAGATGGGCAATCTCGCGCCGCCGGTGACGCTGCAGCCGCAGTACAACCTGCTCGTCCGCGACATCGAGCACGAGATCGTACCCGCCTCGCTCGACGCCAATATCGGGCTCCTCCCGTGGTCGCCGCTCGGCGGCGGCTGGCTCAGCGGCAAGTACAAGCGCGACGTGCAGCCGACCGGCGCCACCCGGCTGGGCGAAAACCCGAACCGCGGCTCTGAATCCTACGGCCCGCGCAATGCCATGGAGCGGACCTGGCGGATCATCGGCGCGCTCGAGGAGGCCTCCGCGGCCCTCGGCGTGTCGATGGCCCAGGTGGCGCTCGCCTGGCTCGGCGGCCGCCCCGCCGTCACGTCGGTGCTCCTCGGCGCCCGGACCCGCGAGCAGCTTGCGGACAACCTCAAGGCCGCCGACCTGCAGCTCGGTGACGAGATCGTCGCGAAGCTGACCAAGGCCAGCGCCCCGGAAGTGGCCGACTATCCCTACGGCACCGGCGGTGTCAAACAGCGGCACCGCAACATCGCCGGCGGCCGCTAAGCCAACCGGGGATGGGCCGGCTCGCCGGCTCATCCACCACATTTCCGGCCCCAGCATAGTTTGTCGGAGCCGTTGCAGCCGGTCCGCGGCCGGGTAAATATGGCGCATGCTGTTCCGATCCAAAGACCTCGAAGCCATCTTTGCCGGCCGTTGCACGCTGGCGTTCCGGCGCTGGAAGAAGCCCACCGTGAGGCCCGGCGGCACGGTGCGCACGGCGCTCGGCATGGTCGGGATCGACATGATCGAGATGATCGAGCCCGAGGGGGTCAGCGAGGAGGATGCACGCGCTGCCGGCTACAAGGACCGGGCCGGGGTGCTCGCCATGTTCGAGGGGCAGGAGGGCACCTGCTACCGCATACGCCTACATCCTGCCGGCCCGGACCCGCGCGAGGCACTGCGGGAGGCCGAGCCCGATGCCGCCGAACTGAGGGTCCTCGCCGGCAAGCTCGCAAAGCTCGACCAGGCAGCTGATGCGCCCTGGACCAGACAGGCACTCGAGCTCATCGCCAGCCATCCCGGCATCGTCTCGACGACACTAGCCGAGGCGGCGGGGTTCGAGCGGGCCGATTTCAAGCTCAACGTTCGGAAGCTCAAGTCCCTGGGGCTGACGATCAGCCTCGATGTCGGCTACCGGCTGTCGCCGCGCGGGGCGGCGCTGCTCGCGACGCTGTGACCGGACTGGCGGGAAATTAATTCCGCCTTGCCGCAGAATGTTTGGAACGCGCCGGGCTGGTGGAACAACGTTGCTTCGCCTATGTTTGCCGGGACCGCTGCGAAAGCATCGATCAAAAGGCTGGGTGACCGGCGCCGGTTAACGCGGCAAAAATCAGACAGCGGACGCAGGTTCGCCACAGAAAAGCTTCGAGGGCCGATCTATCATCGCCCTCATCGGACTAACCCAGGCCTGATGGCCGCCGGAAGGAGACGAACATGCACATCGCAATTCGGACCACTCTCCAAACCGGGCTCATCGGCAAATGGGTAGATTGCTCCATCGGGTGTTACCGACCCAAACGAATGTGACCTCCGTCACCCATTCGTCTCACAGTTCAGGTAACACCCCGGCCGTCCAGCAAGACGTGCCGATGGAGTTCTATCCATGCAGCATGCCCGTTTCGAAAAGCCCCATAGCGCCAAGCCCATAGCCGTCGATGTCGACGGCCAGCCCAAGGGCGTCCTGTTGGCGCATCATTCAGGCTTCCGCTTCCTCGCCGTCAAGCTCGATGCATTCGGCGTCGACGGCCAGGTCTTCGAGTCGATCGAAGCCGCGGAAGCCGCGGTGCGCGACGCGCTGCGTCCGGAAGCCTGAGCGGCATCCGGACGCCTCCCGCAGCCCGAGTTCATCTCACCCCGGTACGAACCGACGTCGCGATGCGCTCGCGGGTGAACCCCATGTCGGCGAGGATATGATCATCCAGTTGCTGTAGCCGCGCGATGTCGCGGTGGATGCGCGACCATTGGGTGATGCGTCGGGTCAGGGATTTGAACATCGTCATTCTCCTTTTCATCGAAGCAAAGCGCCATCGCTTCCGCTCCGATGAGGATGCGGACGTTGCTGCAATAGCGCGGTGCTGACCGGAGGCGCCAGCGGCCGGAAGGGCCGGTGGAGCTGCGCTCCGAACCCGTGCATCCTTGCTGTTCGCGGCTTGAAGCGATACAAGCATGTCCGCAACGTATTTTTCAGGAATGAAAAATGAGCGCGGGCGACGCGATCTCCTGGGACGACCTGAGGCTGTTCCTCGACGTGGCGCGACTCGGCGGGCTGAGCGCGGCCACCTCGACCACCGGGCTCAGCGCCGCGACGCTTGGCCGCCGCGTCACCGCACTCGAACAGCAGATCGGGAGCCGCTCTTCGTGCGCCGGCAGACCGGCTACCAGCTGACGCTCGCGGGGGAGGAACTGCTGCGCCGGGCCGAGGATGTCGAAGCGGCCATGCAGGAGCTGAAGCGCTGGCGTGACGGCGCCGTCGGCGAGCAGATCGTCCGCGTCTCCGCCGGCACCTGGACCTCGGCCTTCATCGGCCGGCACATCGACGAGCTATGGCACGTCGATGACGGCATCCGGATCGAGCTGGCGACCGCCTACGGCAAGCTCGATATCGGCCGCCGCGCGGCCGATCTCGGCATCCGCTCGGAGCGCCCGGTCGAGCCGAACCTCGCTGGCCGGCAGATCGGCCGGGTGGCGCACGCCATCTATTCCGGGCTGAACCTGATCAACGGCATCAAGGCCGGCCTCTTCGTCGGCGTCACCGGCGACGCGGCCAACATCGCCTCGGCGCGCTGGCTCATGGCGCATCACGGCGACCGCATCGGGGTGCGCGGCAACGACGTGCAGAGCGTCCGCGAACTGGTGGCGGCTGGCGCCGGGCTCAGCGTCTTCCCGTGCTTTGTCGGCGACAGCGACGAGCGGCTGGTGCGCGTCGCGGCCCCGATCCCGGAGCTTGAGACCGAGCAATGGCTGGTCTCGCATCACGAGGACCGCCACCGCCCGGCGGTTCGCCTGGTCGGCGACCGGACCTCCGCCAAGCTGATGAAGGAGCATGGTCCGCTATTTCGCGGCGAGCACCCGCGGCCCAGGCCTTAACCTCACCGCAAGGCGAAGTCGCGATACTTTGCGGTGGGGAATTCAACAATTCGGAGCGCCTGAGATGCGGGCCTGCGCCTACGTGGTCGGCCCCCCGGATGGTCCCGGGGCGGCACTGATGGATCTGGCGCGCGGCATCGGCTTTCCGACCGTGCTCAGCTATGCCGGCATCGCCGCCGCCGACACCCAGGCGCACCAAACGCCGCTGTTGTTCTTCCTCTTCGCCGCGGTCGACGACGTCGCCGGGCTGAAGCCCGTGGCCGACGCCATCCGCTTCTCGCCCAGCCGCCGCATCCGCTTCTCGCCGCTGGTCTACTTCTCCGAGAGCCCGTCGGCCGATGCGATCAAGACCTGCGTCGAGATGGGCTTCGACGACGTGCTGACCCTCCCCTTTACGCAGCAGCGGGTCTCCGCACGGCTCGACCTCCTCGTCGAGCATACGCAGGTCTATTTCGAGACCGCCACCTATCTCGGACCCGACCGCGGCGTCCGCGCCTCGCCCCATCGGGCGGGCGCCCAATACCGCCGGCTGGAACTCATCCGCACCCCAGCGCGCGGGGTGAGCGTGATGCGCGACGACATGCAGGTGGCGGTGTAGGCGCCGTGGACGACGCGACGCAGTCCCATTCTTTCACTTCACTAAACCTCGCCTTGCCCATTTGAACCGATTTTACTAGGGTCGCGCGCCTTAGGTTCTGCGAGTTCCCCTACAATGAGATTCGGTATCAAGCTGCCGCCGCAACAGCGGGTCTATGGCGGCTTTTTCATCTATTCGTTCTGCATGGGGAGCCTGCCGCCGCGCCTGCCGGACATCCAGCACGCCATGGGCATCGAAGAGGGCGCGCTCGGTCTCGGCCTGATCGGCGCCGCGCTCGGCACCCTAATCTCGCTGAGCTTTGCCGGCCCGGTGCTCGAGAAGGTCGGCTACCGCCGCGCCATCCTGACCCTGATCCCTCTCCTGGCCGTCGGCTATGCGCTTTCGGTGTTCGCCACCGGGCCGCTGGCCTTTTTCCTGCTGCTCGTCCCCGTCGGCCTCGTCATCGGCGGCATCGAGATAATCCTCAACCTTGAGGCCGATCGCACCGAGCACATGATCGGGCGGCGCATCATGAACCGCTCACACGCCTTCTGGAGCTTCGGCTTCTTCTCGGCCGGCATCATCAGCGCAGTGATCGCGCAGACCGGCCTCTCGCCGCAGCTCCACCTGATCGGGATGATCCCGGTGGTGATCGTCGGAGTGGCGCTGCTGCTTGGCCGCTTCACCCCGGCGCCCCACCGCACCGGCACCTCGACCGACGAGGTGCCGCGCTTTGCCGCGCCGACCCTTGCCATCATGGTGCTGGTGGCGGTGACGCTCTCGGCGATGATCATGGAGGGGGCCGGCATCGACTGGTCGGCGATCTACATGAAGACCGAGTTCTCCGTGTCCCCCTTCCTCGCTGGCTTCGCCGTGGCGCTCGGCGCCTTCACCCAGGCGGTGACCCGGTTCTTTGCCGATCCCTTCGTCGAGCGCTACAGCCCGACGATGGTCTCGCGGTTCCTGCTCAGCATCCTCGGCATCGGCGCGCTGATCGTCTTCTTCTCACCCGCCGACTGGCTGTCGCTGGTCGGCTTCGGCCTGATGGGCGTCGGCACTTCGGTGATCTTCCCGCTCGCCATGTCGGCGGCGGCGCAGCGCACCGACCGGCCGGCGGCGACCAATGTCGCGTCGCTGGCGCAGATTTCCTTCGTCGCCTTCCTCCTCGGGCCGCCGCTCCTGGGCTATGTTGCCGAACACTTCGGCATCCGCTGGTCATTCGGCATCGGTATTCCGCTCGTCATCCTCAGCCTCGTCTTTGCCGGTGCGCTGGGCGCCAAACCGATCCGCCACGAGGTCGACTGATGTTTACGTTGAAGCCGCATCAGCGGGTCTATGGGATTTTCTTCGTCTTTGCACTGTCGATGGGCGCACTGCTCAGCCGCCTGCCAGACCTGCAGCGCTCGCTGAAGCTGACCGAGGGCCAGCTCGGCCTGACGCTGATCGCCATGTCGATCGGGGCACTGTTCGGGCTCACCTTCTCGAGCCCGCTGATCGAGAAATACGGCGCCCGTACCACCGCCTTCGTCACCGTGTTCGGCGCCTCGGTCATGTATGCAATCGTTCCGTGGATCCCCTCGGCGATTTTCCTCATCCCCATTTTCTTCATTGCGGGCCTGTTCGCCGGAGCCCTCGAGATCAACGTCAATCTCGAAACCGACCGGCACGAGGCGCAGCTCGGCACCCGCATCATGAGCCGAGCGCACGGCATGTGGAGCCTCGGGTTCTTCGTCACGGCGTTCATCTCGGCGGGTGTACGGCAGGCGGGGGTTTCGGTTCACCTCCACACCTTCGGCGCGCTGGTGATCGTAGTCATTGCCGGCATCTTCGTGTTCTCCAAGATCGAGAACGCGCCGGCGCGGCAGGAGAGCCACACCGGCAAGATGCCGCTGATCGCCTTCCCGACCTCGGGGCTCTTGCCGCTCTGCCTCATCGGCGCGGCGCCGCTTTTCGTCGAGGGCGCCGGCGTCGACTGGTCGGCGATCTACATGCGCGACGTGTTCGAGGTGCCGCCCTTCGTCGGCGGCATGTCGATCACCATCTTCTCGCTGTTCATGGCGCTGGCCCGGCTGTTCATGGATCCGGTGGTCGATCGCTACAGCCCGCGGGTCGTCGCGGGCGGGCTGCTCGGCATCGCGGCAATCGGGCTGGTCATGGTCGGGTTCGCGCCGCACCCCTATGTGGCGCTGTTCGGCTTCCTCCTGATGGGGCTCGGTTGCTCCTCGGTCTATCCGCTCGCCGTCTCGGCGGCGGCGCAGCGAACCGACCGGCCGGCCTCAGTGAACGTCGCCTCGCTCGGGCAGATGACGTTCGTCGTCTTCTTCCTCGGGCCGCCGCTGCTGGGCTTCGTCGCCGAGCGCTTCGGCATCAGGATCTCCTATCTCGTGGTCGTACCGCTGGTCATCGCGGCGCTGCTGGCGATCCGCGCGCTGTCGCCCAAGCAGACGCCGCTGCTCGCCGAACCTGAGCCCGCGACACCCCATGGCTGAGCTGCCCCCGATCGTCGACCTTCGGCAATCGCCGACGGCGCTTCGGGTGCAGCGCGGGGTGATGCGGTTCCTGCGATCGGCGCATGATTTCTGCTGCTTCGCCGAGGTGCCGCTCAGCAACGGGCGGCGCGCCGACGTGCTGGGCGTCGGACCGAAGGGCGAGATCTGGATCGTCGAGATCAAGTCCTCGCTGGTCGACTTCCAGGTCGATCGCAAATGGCCGAACTACAAGGAGTTCTGTGACCGCTTCTTCTTCGCCAAGCCACCGGAACTCGATCCCGACATCTTCCCCGAGAGCGAGGGCCTGATGGTCGGCGACGGACACGATGCGGCAATCCTCAGGATGGCCGAGGAAACCCCGCTGCCGCCGGCCCGCCGCAAGGCGATGCTGGTGAAGCTGGCGCGCCTCGGGGCGGACCGCATACATGTGCTGATGGATCCCAATGATCTCTGAGGTTGTCCGGCGCAGACGCATATCCGAAGCGTCCCCGGTAAAGCTCCCGCCGCCGATCGTGCTCGTCTTCTTCCTCCATGCGCTGGCGCAAGGCGGCATGTTCAGCCGCATTCCCGACATGCAGCGGGCGCTGGGCCTCGACGAGGCGCAGCTTGGCCTGGCGCTGCTCGGCCAGCCCGCCGGCGCCATCCTCAGCTTCCTCGTCGCCAGCCTCGTGGTCGAGCGGCTCGGCACCCGCGCCATCATCCTTGGCACCATCCCCGGCATGGCGCTGGTATTGGTGCTGATCGCCCTCGCGCCGGGCCTGCCGCTGATGTGGCTCGGCTTTGCGGTGTTCGGCGGCGTCTTCGCGCTCAGCAACATCGCCATCAATGTCGAGGCCGATCGGGTCGAGGCGGCGACCGGCCGGCGCATCATGAACACCTGCCACGGCATCTGGAGCGTCGGGCTCCTGACCGCCTCGCTCATCGGCACGGCGATGAGCGGCGCCGGCGTCGTGCCGGCAGTACATTTCGCCGTCCTCCTCGTGCCGGTCGCGATCGGCATCGCGTTGGTCGCCTGGCCAATGCACGTGGCGCCGCCGCGCCCGCATGCCGCGAAAACGACCGGCCTTCGCATTGCCCTGCCGACGCCGATGATCCTGCTGCTGCTGGGCTATGCCGTCGCCGCGTCGCTGCTCGAAGGCGGGCTGCGGAACTGGTCGGTGATCTTCATGCGCGACAGTTTTGCGGCTCCCGAATGGGTCGATACGCTGACGCTTCCCGCCTTCATGACGGCGCAGTCGATCGGGCGCCTGCTCGCCGATCGCGCCGTCACGCGCTGGGGCCCGGTGCGGCTGGCCCGCGCCCTCGTGCTCACCGCGCTGGTGGGGCTGGTGCTGGTGGTCTTCTCGCCCAACCTCATCGTCGCGCTCATCGGCTTCGCGCTGATCGGCTTCGGCGTCTGCGTCTCGTTCCCGCTCTCGACCTCCGCCGCGGCGCGGCTCGGCGACCGGCCGGCGTCGGAGAATGTAGCGGCGCTGACCATGAGCCAGCAGGTCCTGCTGCTGGGCGCCCCGGCGCTCCTGGGCTGGATCGCCACGGTCGCCTCGACCCGCGTCACCTTCGCAGTAATGCTGCCGCCGCTGCTCCTGGCTCTGTATCTCGCGAGGTACCTGGCCCCGCGGAAGGGTTAGAGCCCCTCACTCCCCGCTCGGCTCTCCATGCAGCACCCCTGCGTCTCCCGCCTGGGTCTTCATCGGCAGCGGCGGAGTCACCGGACCGGTACCCGCCAGCGTCGCCTTCAGCGCTTCCATCACCGCGATGCGCTGGGCATCGCTCGGTGCGCTCTGCAGCTGGTGGCTGAGATCGATGATGAAGCTCGCATAGGCGTTGTGCCAGTCGACCGTGATCTGGCCCATGTCGACCCGACGCTCCGCCGGACGCTCCACGCCAGCGACGCCGTCGGCGCGCAGCTCGAATGCGTCGTCGAGCAGCGGGGTGATCACCTGGTCGCTGGCGAGGCCGTCGTCGTGCATCAAGGCCGCCTTCAGCGCGGCCCGCTCCTCGTCCTCGCCATGGGTAAGGAACACCGCGCCATGGGCCGGCAGGCGCTTGGTCACCCAGGCGACGAGTTCTGAGTGATCGGCGTGGGCCGAGTAGTTGCCGAGGCTGCGGATATGGGCCCGCACCGGCACCAGCTCGGAATGGATGCGCACTTCCCGCGCGCCCGACTGGATGATCTGTCCCAGCGTTCCCGGCGCCTGGTACCCGACGAACAGCACGGTGGCATTCGAGCGCGGCAAATTGTTCCGGAGGTGATGCTTGATGCGCCCCGCATCGGCCATGCCGGAAGCCGACATGATGATGGCGCCGCCGCGGATCGAGTTGATCGCCTTGCTCTCGTCCACCGCCTCCACGATGCGGAAGCGCGGGTCGTTGAACAGTTCGTCGGCCCCCAGTTCCATGTCCTCGAACATCGCCGCATACTTGCGATAGACGCCAGTGACCTTGGAGGCGAGCGGGGAATCGAGGAATACGAGGCTCGGGCTGATCTCGCCCGATTTGATCAGATAGCCGATATCGTGCAGCAGCTCCTGGCTGCGCTCCACCGCGAAAGTGGGGATCACCAGATTGCCGCCGCGTGCCAATGCGTCGTTGATCTCGGTCTTCAGCGCCGTGCGCCGCTCGAGCAGGGTGTAGTCCTGCCGCTCGCGCCCGCCATAGGTTGATTCCGACAGGATGTAGTCGTAGCCCGAGGGGGCATCCGGCGCCTCGTAGAACACCTTCTGGTTGGGGCCGAGATCGCCGGAAAAGAGGATACGGATGGCCTTGCCGCTGCCGTCCTGCACCTCGACTTCGATCGAGGCGGAGCCGAGAATGTGCCCGGCATTCCAGTAGCGGGCGCGGACACCCGGGCCAGGGGTAATCCATTTCTCATAGTCGATGCTCTTGCGCAGTTTCAGCGCCTCCTCGGCGTCCTCTATCAGGTAGAGCGGCTGGAACGGCTCCTCGGCGCGGCGGGCGCGCTTCCTCGTCTCGCGATCGGCCTCGCTCTCCTGGATGCCCGCGGCGTCGGGGAGGAGATATTCGAGCAGGCCGTTGGTCGGCTCGGTGGCCCAGATGGGCTTGCGATAACCCATATGCGTCAGCCGCGGCAGCAGCCCCGCGTGATCGATATGGGCATGGGTGAGCAGCAGGTAGTCGATGGCCCTGGGGTCGAACGGGAACGGCTTGTAGTTGAGGTCGCGGACCGTCTTGTTGCCCTGGAACATCCCGCAATCGACAAGGAACTGCCCGCCCGGATGCACAACGCGGTAGCACGACCCCGTCACGGTGCCCGACGCCCCGTGGAAATGTAGCGTGACGGTCATCGTGGCCTCCCGGGCAGGTCTTGGCTGGCGATTACATTGAGGCTATTTCGGCGCCCGCTTGGCGAGAATGCGTTGCAGCGTACGACGGTGCATGTTCAGCCGCCGTGCCGTCTCGGAAACGTTCCGGTCGCAGAGTTCATAGACGCGCTGGATATGCTCCCAGCGCACCCGGTCGGCCGACATCGGGTTCTCGGGCGGCTCGGGCGGCTTGTCGCCGGTGGCCAGCAGCGCGTTGATCACATCCTCTGCGTCGGCGGGCTTCGATAGGTAATCCACCGCCCCGAGCTTCACCGCAGTCACCGCGGTGGCAATGTTGCCATAGCCGGTGAGAACCACCGCACGGGCGTCCTGGCGCTTCGAATGGAGCGCCGCCACGACATCGAGGCCGTTGCCGTCCTCGAGCCGCAGATCCACCACCGCATAGGCCGGCGCCGCCTCGGCTACGGCAGCAAGCCCGCCGGCTACGGTGTCGGCGATACGGACATCGAAACCACGCTTCTGCATCGCCCGCTCGAGGCGGGTGAGGAAAGTCTTGTCGTCATCGACCAGAAGCAGGCTGCGGTCGGCTGCGAGAAGTTCATCGACTGTGCTCATCGCCGCCTCATGTAGGGTCTTTTGGTGCAAAGGTCAAAATCGCGGGTGCTTTTTCCGCCACCGGTCACCCCACAATTCGAAGCGGAGATCGCACCCACCCCTCACGCCGCCTCGATGGCCTGCCGCGGCCACACCATGCGCACGCGGGCATGGCCCTCGCCTTTCTCATTCTCGAAGCTGAGCCGCGCCCCGGTCCTCTCGAGTAGGGTCTTGGCGATGAAGATGCCGAGCCCCAGACCGCCGGGCTCGGCGCTGTCGGGATTGCGGGCGCGGGTGGTGAGGTAGGGCTCGCCCAGCCGGGTGATCAGCTCGCTCGGGAACCCCGGGCCATCATCGGTGATGGTCACCATCAGCGCCGCTCTGTCCCAGCTGGCATCGATCAGTACGGCGCGATCGGCAAACTGCGCGGCATTCTCGATCAGGTTGCCGAGACCATAGAGCAGGCCCGCATTGCGCTTGATCACCGGAGACGGGCCGGCCGTATTGTCGGTGCGGATCGAGATGGTCTTGCCCCTCCCCTCCAGCGGCCGGATCACTTCGGCGAGCAATTCGCTCACCGGCACCGCGGCGAACGGGTCGCCCGGGGTTTCACGCAGGCTCCTGAGCTTGCCGAGGATCTCGCGGCAGCGCGCCGCTTGCGACATG
The DNA here is from genome assembly GCF_028290645.1 of Devosia sp. Taxonomy (GTDB): domain Bacteria; phylum Pseudomonadota; class Alphaproteobacteria; order Rhizobiales; family Devosiaceae; genus Devosia_A. The sequence goes on from NZ_JAQGJL010000008.1 coordinate 12,106, forward strand.
ATCAGCTCGATATCCTCGCGCACCGGGCCCTCCGGCACCTCGTCGCGGATCTCGCGCGCCGCGAGCGCGATGGTCGAGAGCGGGGTGCCGAGCTCATGCGCGGCAGCGGCGGCGAGCCCGTCGAGGGCGCTCAGTTGCTCGTGCCGAGACAGCGCCAGTTCGGTCGCGGCCAGCGCGTCGGCCAGCTGGCGCGCCTCGTGCGCCACCCGGTTGGTATAGCCGGCAATGAAGATGGTGCCGCAGATGATCGACACCCAGATGCCGATGACATAGACGCGATCGAAGACGATGCGCTGGTCCGGATCCCACGGCAGGTCGTAGTGGAACACCGAGAGCACTGACGCCAGGGCGATGGCGAGCGCGGCGAGAATGGTGGTGGCGCGCTGTGGCAGGGTGGTCGCCGAAACCGAGACCGGCGCCAGCAGCAGCAGCGAGAACGGGTTCTGCAGCCCGCCGGTCAGCGCCAGCAGCCCCGCGAGCTGGAACAGGTCCCAGCCCAGGTGCACCGTCGCAACCCTCGCCGACGGCCGGTAGCCCTCGCCCAGCCGGAACACCAGCCACAGGTTGAGCAGCACCGACAGCCCGATCAGCACCAGGCACGAGCCGAGCGGCAGCGGGAAGCCGAGCCCGAAGGCGACGAACAGCACCCCGATGGTCTGCCCGGCGACCGCCAGCCAGCGCAGCCCCACAAGGGTTGCAAGCCGCAGGGGGCGCCAGTTGCCCGGCAGGATCGCCGCCGGGGTCTCCTTCATTGCCATCAAATCATCCTTTCCGGGCCTGTCATTGCCGCCCGCATGGGAAGTCTAGCACGCCAATTCAAGGGCAAAAATGCGTGAACGAAACGCTTGACCGCCCGTCTGGCGGGACCACATCGAAGCTGTTCGTGACTGGGAGAAAAGTCCAATGCACACTGCGATTATCAAACCGCAATGGGGTCCGCTCACCATCGCTTTGATGGTCCTGGGCTTCGTTATCTGGTGGCCCGTCGGCCTCGCCATCCTCGCCTACATCCTGTGGGGCGAGATGTTCGGCGGCTCGGCGGAAAAGGCCCAGGGGTTCGTCAATCGATCCCGCAGCTGGGCAGGTAGCTGCGGCCCCCGCGCCAGCGGGTTTCGTAGCCACGGCTTCGGCCACTCGAGCGGCAATGCCGCTTTCGACGACTACCGCGCCGAGCAGCTCAAGCGCCTCGATGAGGAACGCCGGCGGCTCGACGAAGAGGTCAACGCCTTCCACGAGTACATGCGGAACCTGCGCATGGCCAAGGATCGCGAAGAGTTCGACCGCTTCATGCGCGAAAAGAACGTCAGCCGCCCCAGCTATGGCGGCGACAACACCGGCGGCACCAGCATCTGACGCTGCGGCGCCGCCCAGACCTCCTGACAACTGGCGCCCCTTCCGAGGGGCGCTTTTTTGTCGTCGGGAATTGCTTCGAATCGGCGATGATCGGCCCATGAATTTCCTGTTCCCCGCCAAGCCGCCCAAGGTGCCCGCTGCGACAACGCTCACCATCGGGGGTGAAGCGGTCGAGATCACGGTAAAGGTGAGCCCGCGGGCACGGAGCTACCGGCTGACCGTGCCGCATCACGGCAACCCGGTGCTGACGCTGCCGAGGACCGGGCGCTGGAGCGAAGCGGAGGCTTTCCTCAACCGCCATCGCGGCTGGCTCGAGGGGCGGCTCAAGCGCAGCGCCCCCCGCACCGCCTTTGCCGACGGCGAGATGGTGCCGCTGCGCGGCGTGCCGCACCGCATCCACGCCATCGGGCGGCTGCGCGGCCGCGTCGAAATCTCCGAAATCGACGGCGAACTGTCGCTGCTGGTGCCTGGGGAAGCCGCGCATATCCCGCGGCGCCTCACCGAATGGCTGAAGACCGAGGCGCAGCGCGACCTTGCCGAACGCTCCGCGGTGCATGCGACGGCGCTCGGCGTCACCGTCAAGTCGGTCGCGATGCGCAGCCAGTCGACCCGCTGGGGCTCGTGCTCGTCGTCGGGCCGGCTCAACTACAACTGGCGCCTGATTCTCGCCCCGCCCTTCGTCCTCGACTATGTCGCGGCCCACGAAGTCGCCCACCTCGTCCACATGAACCATTCCCCGAGCTTCTGGAAGACGGTGGAGAAGGCACTGCCCGACATGACTAGAGGCAAGGCCTGGCTCAAGGCGCACGGCAAGGTGGTGATGGGCTACGGTCTGGAATAGGGGCAGGCGCAGCATTCGCGGCTCAACCGCCTCCCTCCCCCTTGAGGGTGGGGGTCCATCGGTTATCCACCGAACTACCCCTCCCCCGGCCCTTCCCTGAAGGGGGCTGTGAAGAGGCCGGCGCTTATTGCTGCAGCTCACCCGCCCCCGAAAATCTCGCCCAACATATCCACCAGCGTCCGCCGCGGCCGTTCGGCCTGCGGCTGCTCCATCGGCTGGAGCTGCTGCTGTTCCATGCCCGGCTGGGTCATGGCGCCGGGCAGTTCGGCGACCGGAATGCCCTCGTGCGCCTTGGTCATGAACTGGCTCCAGATCTCGACCGGCACGTTGCCGCCCGAGAGCTTGGTGCCGACGTCGTCGTCGTTGCCGAGCCAGATGCCCGTCACCATACGCGCGGTGTAGCCGACGAACAGCGCGTCGCGGGCTTTCTGGCTGGTGCCGGTCTTGCCGGCCATCGGCCAGCCATTGAGCTGGGCCCGCTTGCCGGTGCCGATCTCGACCGCGGCGTGCAGCATGTCGTTCATCTCGGCGACGATGGCGGGCTCGATCACCCGGCCCGGGCCGGCCGCCACGGCATCGTAGAGCACCTTGCCGTCGGCGGTCTCGATGCGGGTGATGACATTGGCGATGACACCGATGCCGCCATTGGCGAACGGCGCATAGGCCGCCGTCAACTCGAGCAGGGAGACTTCCTGGGTGCCGAGGGCAATCGAGGGCACCGCCTGGAGCGGCGAGGAAATGCCCATGCGCATCGCCGCTTCCACCACCTTGTCGGGGCCGACATCGTTGGCGAGCAGCGCCGCGACGGTGTTGCGCGACAGCGCCAGGGCCTGCCGCAGGGTCATGTCCCCGCTATACTTGCCGTCGGCGTTCTCGGGCTTCCAGCCGTTGATGTCGATCGGCCCGTCGGTGGCGATGGTGTCGGGCGTATAGCCCTTCTCCATACCGGCGAGATAGACGAACGGCTTGAAGGTGGAACCCGGCTGGCGCCGCGCCGTCACCGCGCGGTTGAACTGGCTCTGCTGGTAGTCGACGCCGCCGACCAGCGCCCGGACCGTCCCGTCGACATCCATCGCCACCAGTGCGCCCTGGGAGAACTTCATCTCCGTGCCATGGTTCGCGACGGCTTCCTTCACCACGAACTCGGCTTCCTTCTGGAGATCCCAGTTGATGGTGGTGTGAACGATCACGTCCTCTTTGACCTCACCGAGATAGGCCGTCATCAGGCTCTCGACCCAGTCGGCGACATAGGACTCGCCGCCCACCACCTTGGTGCGGATGGTCTGGCTGGGATCGATCGTCGCGGCCTTCGCCTCGTTGGGGGTGATATAGCCTTCCTTGGCCATGGCCTGCAGCACCAGCGACTGGCGCGCCTGGACGAGGTCGGCCTTGGCCTGCGGATTGAGCCGCGAGGGGGCCTGCAGCGATCCGGCAAGGATCGCCGCTTCGCTGAGCGACAGGTTGCGGGCGGACTTGCCGAAATAGTACTGGGCGGCGGCTTCGATGCCGTATTTCTCGTGGCCGAAATTCATCCGGTTGAGATAGAGCTCGAGGATGTCGTCCTTGGAATAGTTCTGCTCCAGCCAGACGGCGAGCAGCGCTTCCTGCACCTTGCGGCCGAGCGTCTGGTCGAGGGTCAGGAACAGGTTCTTGGCCACCTGCTGGGTGATGGTCGAGGCGCCACGCGTCACCTCGCCGGCCTGCAGGCTCTCGAGCGCCACCGAGGCAAGACCCACCACGTCGATGCCGAAATGCTCGTAGAAGCGCCGGTCCTCGATGGCGACGAAGGCGGCCGGCACATAATAGGGCAGTTCGCGCAGCGACACGGCCTCGCCGCCGGTCTTGCCGCGATTCGAGATCAACTGCCCGTTGGCGGCGACGATACGGATATTGGCGGCCCGGTCCGGCACCTTCCAGGTGTCGGCCGAGGGCAGTTGCACGGCGTAGTAGACGACCACGGCGCCGGCTGCCAGCGCTCCCCAGATGGCGAGGATGAACAGCCAGGAAATGAGCTTCCAGATGATCCCGAACAGGCTCAGCGGGCGGCGCTCGCGCCGTCCGCGGCGGGTCTTCTGGGGTTTGACGGCACGGCCGCGCGGGGCCTTGCCGCGCGGGGCGCGTTCGGAGCGCTCGTCGTCGACATAGACCTCGCCGTCGGTAAAGCCGGGCTCGACCCGGGCACCGCGGGCGGTCTTCTTCGCCGGCGCGACGCGCTGGGAGCGCGTGCCCTTCTTCGGCGTGGCGCCAACCCGGTCTTCCGGCGAAACGTGGAAATCCATGTACAGGGCCCCGGCATTCTTTTTGCGCATGGCGAGTGTCCTGCAGCCGTTTCCCGTTCGAGGGGCGGCATGCGGAGGCCATTGGGCATCCGACCGTCTCGCCAAGCCCAAGCCAACCCGATTTCCCGGGTCTTCGGCCAGCGCGGTCCCCTTGGCTATCTAAGTTAAATGTGGCCGGTTTATGTGGGCTTAAGCAGGCCGATCAAGCACTGTTGCGGGCCGGTGACAGGACAGGAGCTAGCCTGCCGACAACAGGTCTCCGGTCTTCAGCCGCGCCACGTCGCGCAGCGGCGGCGCGCCGAACACCCGGGCATATTCGCGGCTGAACTGGCTGGGGCTGTCATAGCCGACGCGGTGGCCGGCGGTGGCCGCGTCGAGCGCCTCCGACAGCATCAGCCGGCGGGCCTCCTGCAGCCGCAACTGCTTCTGATATTGCAACGGGCTCATCGCCGTCACCGCCTTGAAGTGGAAGTGCAGCGCCGAGGGGCTCATCCGCGCCTCGGCCGCTACCGTCTCGATGGCGAAGGCGTCGCGATAGTTCAACTTGATCCAGCCGATGGCGCGGTTGACCTGCTGCAACCTGCTCTCGGCCAGGGCAATCTGCTGGAGCTTCGTCGCCTGGTCCGAGCGCAGCAGCCGGAACAGAATCTCGCGCTTGATCATCGGCGCCATCACCGCGATGTCCTCGGGCCGCTCCAGCAACCTGACCAGGCGGATCGCCGCATCAAGCAGCTCGGGGGTCACCGGGCTCAGCGCGACGCTCGGCTCGGCATCGACCGCCGCCGTGCTTACCCCGCCCGCTTCGATCAGCAGTGCCGCGATCTCGGCAGCATCGAGGTCGAGTTTTACGCACAGATACGGTGCTTCCGCCGTTGCCTCGATCACCTGCCCGATCACCGGCGTATCGACCGAGACGACGAGGAAGTGCGCCCCGTCATAGGACAGCACCCGGTCTCCTGCGATCACCCGCTTCCGCCCCTGCGCCACGAGGCAGAGCGATGGGTGATGGACCGCGTGCATCGGCTCCGAGGGATGCGAGATCCTGACCAGCGACATGCCTTCGACCGGTGTTGCCTGAATACCATCTGCCGTTGCGAACTGTGCAATCGCCGCTTTCAGCTCATCCAGCCGTTCCATGGCCATGCTCCTTCATTTTGCGTGCCCCATACATAGCATCTCGCGCACGCGAGTCACGCGACTTCACGGAGTTGTGGAGGATCGTGCAATCATGCTGGAGGATCGGTCTACCGCCCCAGACCCCTCACGAGCCATATTGCAGTCACCGCGGATGACCTATTTCCGCGCCAGAAAGCGAGGACGCAAATGAACATCGATCTTTCCACCATTGCCCGGCGCCTGCAGCCTGCGGCGGTCCTCGTCAGCGTCGGCAGGCTATTGCGCCGCAGCGAGGAGCGCCGGCCCCGCCGGGAGCGCCGCCGCGAGCGGCGGAGCATGAATGGCTAGGCGGCGCCTGGTCGCGACGGTCGCCGGCGCGGTGCTGGTCGCCGCGTTCGCGCTCGCCGCGGGCATCACATTCAGCCCGTCCCCGCCGGGCGGGTCTACGGAGTTTCGAGATGAGCACCCATGATTACACCGGCCTCTGGGTCACTGATGACGGCGAAATCCGCCAGGCTCTCCTCCCCAACGGCCGCTACATCGAGGCCCGCGGCCACCTCTATGCCGCCTGTCAGGGAGACTACCGCATCGAGGGCCACCATATCGAATACCGCGACGATACCGGCCTTTCCGCCGCCGGCGAGTTCATCGGCGGCGTTCTTCATCACGCCGGCGTGGTGATGCACGCGGCGGGGTGACACCCCCCGCGAAACTGCGCACGTAGTTCCACTCACCTCAAGCCAATGACCCATGGGTAGTGTTGCTGCTTGGGAGAGGTGGCCATGGCACAGGACGTCGAGGCAGGCGAACAGAAAGACCTCGTTCGCCTACAAGCCAGACAGCAGCTGTTCGTGCTGTCCGCGCTTATCGTCATCTATGCGGCCGTCCCGACGGTGATGGCGGCCGATTTCATCCTGCAACTGGCGTTCGGGCGGGCGTCGTCGCTGGGCGCTCCGACCATCGATGCCAATGCGCTGGTACAATTCGTCAATCCCCTCGCCAGCGCCAAGGGCAGCGTGCTGGAAGCGCTGCACAAGCTCATTTTGCCGCTGGCCGCGCTCTTCCTCGGCGCCAACTTCGCGATGCTTCGCAACGGTCGGCTCTCCGCGTGGCTGTTTCTGATCCCGCTGGTTGGCACAGTCTCCGCCCTGCTTGCCGCGAGCCTGCTGGATGCCTTCCAGTCGGCCGAGATGAAGGTGAAGTACACGGGGCTACCTACTTTGTTCAGGGACGTGGCCAGCAATCTGGGCATCGTGATGATGCTGCTGATCGGACACAACCTGGGGAAGCAGCAATGAGGGGGATGGTCCTGTCGGCGCTCTTGGCCGTGCTCGCCAGCGCTGCGACATCGTCGCTCGCACAGGACGAGTCGGTGGAACTGATGGTCTATGTGGAACCCTCGGGTACTGCCAAGAGTGCCTATGTCTCCAGCGGGGCGGACGAGATTGCGGCGATTTTGCCCAAGGATGCCCTCTCGACCCCGATCGCCTTCCGTCCCGGTACGATCGAAGACCTGCCGATGAGCCTGACCATCGAGTGGGACGACCAGAACAGCACGAGCTTGCCCGCCTTCGTCTTCGCTCCCTATTCCGGAAAGAAGATCGCGGTACGAGTCTATCGCTACGATTTCACGCTGGAAGACGCCGACAAGGCGGAGGATCTTTGCTGGCATACACAGCCGACCGACGTGAAGAGTGCGTTCCGTTCGCTGTTCGGCTGCCAGGAGTGGGTAAAGCTGATCGAGAGCAACGACGAGAAATGGACGAACGCCCACCTCAAGGGGCTGCGTGGATGGTTTGCCGGTTCGTACTATCTGTTCACCAAGGTCAGACCCATTCACGGCCTCGGCCTCAGCCCGTGGGGACTGCAGCCGGAACTGGTCGATCGGTTACAGGATATACTAACCGAGATCGATGAGGGCAGGGAGCGCCAGGAATCGTTCGAGCCGCTCCTGCGCATCGCCGACATAAGGCAGGCGCTGACGGAGTTCAACCGCTGGGAACTCCGACTCTACGGACTGATCCCGGCCCTGATCGAAGCGAAGAAATACACCGAGGCCGGGGACCTGAACGATCGCGTCCGTGCAGCCTATGAACGCTACGCCGGCCCGCTGGCCACCGAGGCCATCGACGGCGTGAGCCGGGAAAACCTCGAGAACAACGCGGCCCTCCTCAAGACCCTGCTGGTCAACTAGACGTCGAGATTCGCGACGCTCAGTGCATTGTCCTGGATGAACTCGCGCCGCGGTTCGACCAGGTCGCCCATCAGGTTCGAGAACAGCCGGTCATGGTCGTCGCTGTCCTTGATCTGGACCTGCAGCAACGTCCGGACATTGGGGTCAAGGGTCGTTTCCCACAGCTGGCCGGGGTTCATTTCGCCCAGCCCCTTGTAGCGCTGCAGCGAGATGCCTTTCCGGCCGACGCCGGTGACCGCGGCGAACAGCGAGGCGGGCCCGTAGATATCGAAGCTCTGGTCCTTGCGGGTAAGCTTCGCAACGCCGCCATAGAGATCGGCAAGCCGTTCCACCGTCGCGCGGATTTTCCGCGCGTCGGCGCTGGCGAGCAGCTGGGCATCGATGGCGTGGTTCTCGGTCACGCCGCGGATAGTGCGGGTGAAGACCAGCCCGCCCTGCCCGTCGCTGCGCCCCTGCCAGCCGCGCTCGACCTCGTCGGCGAGCCGGTCGAGCCGGCGGACCACGCGTTCGATCACCGTCGCCGTGCGCGCCGGATCGAGCAACGCCTCGGCATCGAGGCCGCCGACGATCGCCGCCTGCTCGATGAGCGAGCGGTTGTAGCGGGTGTTCAGCCCCTCGATGGCGTGGACGATCTCGCGCGCCTGCCTCACGATCGAGAGCAGATCTTCGCCGGCATGCTCGACACCGTCGCGCGTCTTCAGCACCGCGTCTTCGCAGCCGGTATCGATCAGGTAATCCTCGAGCGAGCGCTCGTCCTTCAGGTACTGCTCGGACGAGCCGCGCTTGATCTTGTAGAGCGGCGGCTGGGCGATATAGACGTGCCCGCGGTCGATCAGCTCGCGCATCTGCCGGTAGAAGAAGGTCAGCAGCAGCGTCCTGATGTGGGCGCCGTCGACGTCGGCGTCCGTCATGATGATGATCTTGTGGTAGCGGAGCTTATCGGGGTTGAACTCCTCGCGGCCGATCGAGGTCCCGAGCGCCATCACCAGGTTGCCGATCTGCTCGGAACCCAGCATGCGGTCGAAGCGGGCCCGCTCGACATTGAGGATCTTGCCGCGCAGCGGCAGCACCGCCTGGGTGTAGCGGTCACGCCCCTGCGAGGCCGAGCCACCGGCCGAATCGCCCTCGACGAGGAAGATTTCCGACTTGGCCGGGTCCTTTTCGGAGCAATCCTTGAGCTTGCCGGCGAGGAAGTTGACGTCAAGCGCCGACTTGCGACGGGTCAGTTCGCGCGCCTTGCGGGCAGCCTCGCGCGCCATCGCCGCTTCCGCGACCTTGCCGACGACGTGCTTGGCCTCGACCGGGTGCTCTTCGAGCCATTGCTGCAGCTTGTCGTTCACCCCGTTCTCGACCACCGGCCGCACTTCGGAGGAGACCAGCTTGTCCTTGGTCTGCGACGAGAATTTCGGGTCCGGCACCTTGACCGACAGCACGCAGGTCAGCCCCTCGCGGATGTCGTCGCCGGTGACGGTGACCTTCTCGCGCTTGGTGATGCCGCTCTGCTCGGCATAGTTGGTCACCTGCCGGGTGAGCGCGGCGCGCAGGCCCGCCAGGTGCGTGCCGCCATCGCGCTGCGGGATGTTGTTGGTGAAGCAGAGCACGTTCTCGTGGTAGCTGTCGTTCCACCACATGGCGACCTCGACGGTGATGCCGTCGCGCTCGGAAAACAGCATGATCGGCGCCGAGATCAGCGGCGTCTTGGCGTTGTCGAGATAGCGCACGAACGCCTCGAGCCCGCCCTCGTAATGCAGGTCGATCTCGACCGGCTCGGGGTGGCGCAGATCGCGCAGGATGATGTGGACGCCCGAGTTGAGGAAGGCGAGCTCGCGCAGCCGGTGCTCCAGCGTCTTGAAGTCGAACTCGATCATGGTGAAGGTTTCGGTCGAAGGCTGGAAGGTGACTTCCGTGCCCGACCGGCCCTCATACGTGCCCGGCTGGCGATAGGGGACATAGTTGCCGGTCTGCGCTAGCGGTGCCACGGCGTCGCCATGGGCGAAGCTCATCTCGTGGATTTCGCCATCGCGGCGAATCTTGAGCTTCAGCCAGGCCGAAAGCGCGTTGACGACGGAAACGCCGACGCCATGGAGGCCCCCCGAGACCTTGTAGGAATTCTGGTCGAATTTTCCGCCGGCATGCAGCTGGGTCATGATGACCTCGGCCGCCGAAATGCCTTCGCCGGTGTGGATGCCGGTGGGCATGCCACGGCCGTTGTCGATGACCGTTACCGAGCCATCGGCATTGAGCTGCACCGTCACGAGGTCGGCATGGCCTGCCAGCGCCTCGTCGATCGAGTTGTCGACGACCTCATAGACCATGTGATGCAGGCCCGAGCCGTCATCGGTATCGCCGATATACATGCCAGGGCGTTTGCGCACCGCATCGAGGCCCTTCAGGACCTTGATGGAATCGGCGCCATATTCGTTCGGATCGGAGGGGGTTTCGGAGGTGCTCAAGGGGGTCCCGAATCAGGTCAGCAGGTCCGCTGAAATTGGTCTAGCGGATGGTCTTCGGATAAAGAAGAGAGATGGCTATTTTTAGCCCGTTTTACAAGGGTTAGAGCGGTCAGCACGGCGCTCGCAACCCCCACCCCTGTCCCCTCCCCGCAAGGGGAGGGAGACGAAAACACTGAAGCTGATGTGAGGGTCTCCCTCCCCCTTGCGGGGAGGGGACAGGGGTGGGGGTTCACAGCCACCGGCCCCGCGGGTCACCCCACTCCCAGCGCCAGCCGCCCATCCCTCACCGTCACCCGCTGCGCCTCGTCACCCAGCGCCTCGAACAGCATGGGGTCCGTTCCCGTCATGAAGCACTGCGTCCCCAGCCCGTCGAGCGCCGAAAACAGCGCCGCCCGCCGGCCCGGATCGAGATGCGCCGCCACCTCGTCGAGCAGCAGGAACGGCGCAATGCCGGTCGCCCGCTTCACCAGCCGGGCGTGGGCGAGGATCAGCCCGATCAGCAGCGCCTTCTGCTCGCCAGTCGAGCCGAGCGCCGCCGGCATGTCCTTCTGGGCGTGCCGCACCTCGAGATCGATGCGGTGCGGGCCGACGAGCGTCCGCCCCGCCGCCCGGTCGCGACCGCGGCTCGAGCGCCACAGCGCGCGCAACTCCGCCTCGAGCGCCGCCGAGGATTGCGGCTCGCGCCCATCCTCGAACAGCGGCGTCAGCGCCAGCCGCGCGGCGGGGAAATTGTCCTCGTCCACGCCCTGGAGGATCAGCGCCTGCAGGTCGCCGAGGCTGTCGGCGCGGGCGAAATGCACCGCTGCCGCGGCAGTCGCCATCTGCGCCTCGACCGCGTCGGTCCAGAGCGGGTCGGCATCCTCGTCGACCAGCCGATTGCGCTGGCGCATCGCCTTCTCGTAGTCGGAAACCTGGGCCGAGTGGCCGGGGATCAGAGTCGTCACCAGCCGATCGAGGAAGCGTCGCCGTTCATTGGCCGGCCCCGTGAACAACCCATCCATTGCCGGCGTCAGCCACAGCACCCTGAGATAGGCGCTCATCTCCTCGATGGTGCGGGCGTTGGCGCCGTTGATCCGCACCCGGCGGCCACCCTCAGGCCCACCCGCCCCGGTGCCGATATCGACCGGCCCCTCCGGGATCTCGATCGTCGCCGCCACGGCCCAGAGCCCGTCCGAGCCCTGCGCCGCCACCTCCTCGAAGGGCGCCCCGCGCAGTCCGCGGCCGGGCGACAGCAACGACACGGCCTCGAGCAGATTGGTCTTTCCCGCCCCATTGGGCCCGACCAGCACCAGGTGCCGCCCGTCAAGGTCGAGTGCGGCACTCGCATAATTGCGGAAGTGGGAGAGACGGAGCCGGGAGATGTGGCGGGAGGGATGCATGGGACGGAACAGCAACCTCGATCTCCCTTCTCCCCTTGAGGGAGAAGGTGGCGCGCAGCGCCGGATGAGGGTCCGCGATGCGAAGTCATCGCGCGATTCGAACGCAGTGAGGAGCGACTTCCCCTCACCCGGCCCGGCTTTCGCCGAGCCACCCTCTCCCTCAAGGGGAGAGGGAAGAAAAACTAAACCCGCATCGGCATCAGCACATAGAGCGCCTTGGCGTCGCCGTCCTCGCGCACCAGCGTGGGCGAGCCCGCGTCGTTGAACAGGAACACCGCGTTCTCCGAGCGGATCTGCCCGATGATGTCGAGCAGGTAGCGCGCGTTAAAGCCGATCTCGAAGCTCTCGGGCTCGAACTCAACCGCCAGTTCTTCGCTCGCCGTGCCGTGGTCCGGGTTGGTGACCGACAGCTCGAGCTGGCCTTCCTTCATCGACAGTTTTACCGCCTTGCCGCCGCGCTCCGAGGCAATGGTCGAGACGCGATCCACCGCCGTCGCAAAGCTCTGCTTGTCGACGTTCATCTGCTTGTCGTTGTTCTTGGGGGTCACCCGGTCATAGTCGGGGAAAGTGCCCTCGATGAGCTTCGAGAGCAGCACCACGCCGCCCAGCGTGAAGCGGATCTTTGTGTCGCTGAGCTCCACCTCGACATCGCCCTCGGCGCCTTCGAGGAGTTTCTGCACTTCCGACACGGTCTTTTTCGGCACGATGATACCCGGCATGCCCTTGGCGCCGGCCGGCGCATCGGACTCGGCGCGCGCCATGCGGTGGCCGTCGGTGGCGACGGCGCGCAGCGTCGCGGTGCCGGCGACATCCAGCATGTGCATGTAGATGCCGTTGAGATAGTAACGCGTCTCCTCGTTGGAGATGGCGAACTGGGTGCGCTCGATCAGCTCGCGCAGCGTCGGCGCGGCGATCGAGAAGCTGTGGGTGAAGGTGCCGGACTTCAGGTCCGGGAAGCCGTCGGGCGAGAGGCATGCGAGGTGGAAGCGCGAGCGGCCGGAAGTCACCAGCAGCTGCTCGGTGCCCTCGTTCTCGAGCCGCACCTCGGCGCCGTCGCTCAGCTTGCGCACGATCTCGTAGAGGGTGTGCGCCGGCACCGTGGTGGTGCCCGGCTGGCTGACCATTGCCGGCACGCTCTCGGTCACCTCGATGTCGAGGTCGGTGGCGCGCAGGTCGAGCTTGCCCTCGGATGCCTTGAGCAGCACGTTGGCGAGGATGGGGTAGGTGTTGCGGCGCTCCACCACGCGATGGACGTGCCCCAGCGACTTGAGCAGATGGTTGCGCTCGAGAGTGACTTTCATAAACTCAAAACCCCTACCGCGTACGGCCCAAACCCCGGCGAAACCGGGCTGCGACATTTGCAATTCAGGGGGCAAAAGGCAAGGGCGCGAGCGGCCCGGGCCCCGCTATCCCTAGGGAAAATGCGGTGCGCTAGCGGTTTGCGCCGCCATTCAGCTCAGCTTCCACCGCATCGAGCCGGCGCTCCGCCTCCTCGGCATCGAGGCGCGACAGCATTTCGTGCCAGGCCCGGTCGGGCGGCAGCGGCCGGGGCTCGGGACGCGCTCCCATGTCGAGGCGCTTCAAGCCGGTTCTGATCCGCAGCAACAGCTGCGGGGTCCTCGAATGCAATGCCAGCAACGCAACCACCTACAAAGACCTACCGGGTCGAAACTCGCCGTCAGCGATCACTGCGCGGACTGGGCGGTACTCCCGATGCGTGTCGCCCGCTCGGCGGCATCGGCCAGCCGCTGGAGGAAAAACCCGCGAGCCGGAATCCGGCTGGCGCCAATTTCTCCCAGCAGCCGTGAAATCTCGGCGTTGAGGGCCTCGTCGAACAAGCCCAGATGCTCGTTCACCCAGACCAGATACAGCGCCTGACTGGCTCGGTCCTCAACGCCCATCAGCTACTCCTCGAGCATACGCTTCAGCAGTTCGATCTCCTGCGCCAGCTCGCCGTCGTCCTTGATCATCTGCTCGATCTTGCGGACCGAGTGGAGGACGGTGGTGTGGTCGCGGCCGCCGAAGCGCCGGCCGATCTCGGGCAGCGAGCGCGAGGTCAGGGCCTTGGCCAGATACATGGCGATCTGGCGCGGCCGCACCACGTCGCGCGAGCGGCGCGAGGAGAGCAGGTCATTACGCGGCACCTTGTAGTGGCGCGAGACGATCCGGAGGATATCCTCGATCCGCACCCGGCGCGCATCGCGCTGGCGGACAAGGTCGGCCAGCGTTCGCTCGGCGAGCGCCACGGTGATCGGCTCCTTGGTCAGCTGGTTGGCGGCCAGCAGCCGGTTCACCGCGCCATCGAGGTCACGGCCATGGCTCACCACCACGCGGGCCACATAGTCGAGCACAGCCGGGGCGAAATGCGCATCGGAGAAGCGCGCCACCGCCTGTTCGGCGCGCCGCGTGACGATGGCGCGGCGGAGGTCGAGGTCGAACGAATTGATCGGCACCACCAGCCCCCCCGAAAGCCGCGAGCGCACGCGCTCGTCGAGCATTTCGAGGTCGCGCGGCGGCGCGTCGCCGGCCACCACCACCTGCTTGGCGCCGGTGAGGAGCGTGCCCAGCGTATGGCCGAACTCGGTCGCGGACTTGCCCTGCAGGAACTGCATGTCGTCGATCAGCAGCAGGTCGACCCGGCGCAGCCACTCCTTGAAGCCGATCGCCGACTGGCGCTGCACGGCGGTGATGAAGTGGTACATGAAGTGGTCGGCGGTGAGATAAACGATGTTCCGGCCCGGCTCCGCCGCTCCCGCCGCCCAGGCGATGGCGTTGAGCAGGTGCGATTTGCCCAGCCCGACGCTCGAATGGATATAGACCGGGTTGAAGCTCACGGTGTTGTTGGCAGCCGCGTGGGCGACCTGTTTGGCCACCTGCAGCGCCATCTCGTTGGCGGAGCCGGCAACGAAGCTGTCGAAGGTCATCTTGGGGTCGAGCGCCGAACCCGACAGCGCGTCACCGCGCGGGGTAGGGGCAGCGGCAACCGGCTCGCGCATCAGGCGCGGCGCCGCCGGCGTCGCTGCAATCTCGTGTTCGACCGGCTCGGCGGCCGGCTCGGCGTGGTGCAGGCGTGGCCTTGCCTGACCGTTGACGCGAACGGTGAAATGCAGCCGGGTCAGCCCTGCCGACTCGGCACGGAACGCATCGAGAATCTTCTCGGCGTAATTGGACTGCACCCAGGAGCAGAGGAAGCGGGTCGGAACGCTCAGATGGGCAAGGACGGTCAGCCACTCGGCTCGAACGAGATTTTCCAGCGGGTTCGCGCCCGGCTCAAG
>NZ_JAQGJL010000021.1 GCF_028290645.1 Devosia sp.
GATGACCATGTCGGAATAGCCGCCGGCATATTCGGTCCAGACGCCATCACCTTCCGAGACGATGATCGAGGTCGCGACCCGATCGAGGAAATCGCGGTCGTGGCTGACGACGATCACTGTGCCCGGATAGTCGCCGAGCATTTCCTGTAGCAGGTCGAGCGTTTCGAGGTCGAGATCGTTGGTCGGCTCGTCGAGCACCAGGAGGTTCGACGGCAGCGCCAGCAGCCGCGCCAGGGCCAGGCGGCCGCGCTCACCGCCGGAGAGCTTTTCGACCGCGGTGCGGGCCTGCTCGGGGGTGAACAGGAAATCTTTCATGTAGCCCATGACGTGCTTGGGCTGGCCGTTGATGATCAGCGTATCGGAGCCGCCGCCGGTGACCGCCTCCTTGAGCGTCATGTCGTTGGAGAGCGTGGCGCGGCGCTGGTCGAGGCTGGCAAGCTCGATATTGGCGCCGAGCCGCACCGTGCCGCTGTCGGGGGCCAGCTCGCCGGTGAGGAGCTTGATCAGCGTGGTCTTGCCGGCGCCGTTGGCGCCGATGATGCCGAGCCGGTCGCCGCGGATCACCCGGGTCGAGAGATCGTTCACGATCACGCGGTCGCCGAAGGCCTTGGTGATGTGCTTGGCCTCGATCACCATCTTGCCCGAGGTCTCGCCCTCGGCGACGGAGATCTTTACCTCGCCGATGCCTTTCTTCAGGTCGCGGCGTTCCTGGCGGAGGTTGAACAGCCCTTCGAGCCGGCGGACGTTGCGCTTGCGGCGCGCCGTGACGCCATAGGTCAGCCAGTGCTCCTCGCGGACGATCTGCCGGTCGAGCTTGTGGCGGGCAGTTTCCTCTTCCTCGAGCACCTGGTCGCGCCAGGCCTCGAAGCTGCCGAAACCGCGGTCGAGGCGGCGCGTGGTGCCGCGGTCGAGCCAGACCGTGGCGCGGGTGAGGTCGGCGAGGAAGCGCCGGTCGTGGCTGATGATCACCAACGCCGAGCGGATGGAGGAGAGCTCGTTCTCGAGCCACTCGATCGCAGGCAGGTCGAGATGGTTGGTCGGCTCGTCGAGGAGGATGATGTCGGGTTCGGGCGCCAGCACTCGGGCGAGGGCGGCGCGGCGTGCCTCGCCGCCAGAGAGGCGCATCGGGTCTTCGGTGCCGGTGAGGCCGAGTGCGTTGAGGAGATAGGTGGCGCGATAGTGGTCGTCGCCGGCCTGCATGCCGGCCTCGACATAGCTCAGCACATCCGGATAGCCCGAAAGGTCAGGCTCCTGCTGCAGGTAGCGGATGGTGGCGCCCGGCTGCAGGAAGCGGCGGCCGCCATCGGCCTCGATCTCGCCCGCCGCGATCTTCAGGAGCGTCGACTTGCCCGAGCCGTTGCGGCCGACCAGTGCCACCTTTTCGCCGGGCAGCAGTTGCAGTTCGGCGCCGTCGAGCAGCTCGGTCGAGCCGAGCCTCAGGCGGATCTGCTGCAAAAAGAGAATGGGCGCGGCGGCCATCGGCAAGTCCGGGGCAAGAGGGGTCGGGCGGCATAGAGCACGTGGGGGCCGCGAGATCAACGAAAGGCGGGTGTGCATGCCGCAAGGATAGATGAAGCCGAGGTGGCGGCTGTTCAAGCCGGCCCGGGAGAAGCGCGATGGCCCGCCGACGGGGTGAGTGGCGGCTAGTTCGCGGCCTGCGCGATCAGCACCGGCTCCATTTCCTCGAAGCTGAGGCCGAGCCGCTCACGGAGCGACCGGCGCTTGCTGGCGAGGTCGGCGATGGTGTAGCCCTCGAGCACGTTGAAGAACGCCCCCAGCGCCTCGCGCAAGGCCGCGTTGACGTCGCAACTGCCGGCGAGCGGGCAGGCGATGTCGCCATCCTCGAAGCACTCGGCCATTGAGAAGCTCTCCTCGGTGAGCCGGATGGTGTCGAGCAGCGTGATCTCGTCGGCCGGGCGGCCGAGTCGGATGCCGCCGCGGCGGCCGCGCACCGTTTCGAGCAGGCCGCTCTCGACCAAGGGCTTGATCAGCTTGAACAGGAACAGTTCGGAGATGGCGTGGGCCCGGGCGATGTCGGCGACGCGGCTGAGACCGGGGTCGTTCACGGCGCAATAGATGAGGGTGCGGATGGCATAGTTCGACTGGCGGGTCAGTCTCATCGAAACTCCGGTTTCGGCGCATCGGCCGATCTTGCTGCGTCCCCACGGCGGACGCCCTCTGTCGGGGCGTCTGGCCGGCTGGAAGGGGTTGGAACTCCCTACAGATTATAACGGTTCTAAACTTAGTCAAGAAAACATGACGCCGCAGTTCAGGATTGCGCGGACGGGCGACCCGGCCCGTCCGCGGCAATGTCACTCAGCCATATAGGCTTGTGGAGCGCGAGGTCGGCGGCGCCCATCCGGTCCTGCGCGGTAAAGTTCTGGTGCCAGTAGGGGTAGATCAGCGGCGGCTGGCTGACCTTGTCGAGCTTGGCGATATCCTCGGGTGTGAGCTTCAGGTCGATGGCTTTGAGGTTGTCCTCGAACTGGGCGATGTTGCGACCCCCGATGATCACCGAGGCGACCAGCGGCCGCTGCAAGAGCCAGGCCAGCGACACCTGCGCGCCCGAGACGCCGTGCGCGCTGGCGATCTCGTTGATCACGTCGACGATGTCCCAGAGGTGCTCCGGATTGTCGATCGGCGGCTCCTTGAAGCCACGCACCTGCCTGCCATCGGTCGGCTTGGAATTGCGGGTGTACTTGCCGGTGAGCCAACCGCCGGCGAGCGGCGACCAGATCAGCGCCGACACACCCTGGTCGAGCCCGAGCGGCACCAGCTCGTACTCGGCCTCGCGCGAATAGAGCGTGTAGTGGATCTGCTGGGAAACGAAGCGCTGGTAGTTTTTCGCGTCCGAAACGGCGAGGGCCTTCATCAGGTGCCAGGCCGAATAGTTAGAGCAGCCGACATAGCGGACCTTGCCCTGCTTCACGAGGGTATCGAGGGCCTCGATCGTCTCCTCGAGCGGGGTCTGCCCGTCCCATTCGTG
Organism: Devosia sp.; assembly: GCF_028290645.1. Classification (GTDB taxonomy): domain Bacteria; phylum Pseudomonadota; class Alphaproteobacteria; order Rhizobiales; family Devosiaceae; genus Devosia_A. The sequence continues at coordinate 2,987 of NZ_JAQGJL010000021.1, forward strand.
CACCTGGTAAAGGTCGATCACGTCGGTCTTGAGCCGCTTCAGCGACGCCTCGGCCTCCCGGATGATGTGCCAGCGGCTGAGGCCGCGGTCGTTGGGCCCCTTGCCGGTGGGGAAGCGCACCTTGGTGGCGATCAGCACGCGGTCGCGCCGGCCGTCGGTCAGCGCTTCGCCGATGATCGTCTCGGAAACGGTCTTCGAATAGACATTGGCCGTGTCGATCAGGTTGATGCCGTGGTCGAGGCAGAGGTCGATCTGGCGCTGCGCCTCCTTGAGGTCGGTATCGCCCCACAGGCCATCGCCGCCGAACGTCGCCGTGCCGATCGAAAGTGAGGAAACCTTGAGGCCTGAGCGGCCAAGCAGTCGGTAGTCCATCGTCGTCTCCTGTGGATTCGCGGGGCGGACCCTAGACCAGCCGGGCCGGGATGGGGAGTCGGGCGGTGGGGTAGGTGGTCCATGGACAGGACGTGCTTGTGCATCCGACAGCCTTTACGGCTTCGGAGTTTGTCAAAGAGCTATCCCCTCGTGTTCCTGAGGAGATGAAGCGGGGCCGGCGAGGCGTTGGCCTCGACGCGGGTCGTCCGCAATGTATGAGGCTCTCGCCTCGCCGGCCGGCCGGGGTTTTGGGCCTATGCCATGGAGGGTTCGGGAGCATCCGTGCCGCATCGCGAGAGCGAAGGGCTTTGGTCGTCGGCGACCCAAAGGGGTCCGGCCCGCCCGCCGCCAC
>NZ_JAQGJL010000037.1 GCF_028290645.1 Devosia sp.
GATTCTTCCGGCCGAAAACCGCCCTGCCGCCATAAAGTGCAATTCCGGGGCGCACCATCTGGAAATGGTGCTCGCGCCCGGTCATCAGCCCAGCCGAATTGGCGATCGAAGCTGGAATATTGGGAAACTGCGCCATCACCGCCTGAAACAGGGCGAGCTGGGTGCGGTTCTTTTCATGGCTCGGCTGGTCCGCGCAGGCGAAGTGACTCATCACCATCTGCGGCTGGAAACCAACCGCATCGATCTGCTTGCGAACGATGCTGGCCTCGTTGAGCCGAAATCCGAGCCGGTTCATGCCGGTGTCGAAATGCAGCGCCGCCGCGAAGGCCTCGCCACGCCTGAGGCACATCGCCAGCCATTCCTCGATCATGGGGATCGAGGACAGCACCGGCATCAGCCCCTGCTGAACGTAAACATCCGCCGCTCCCGGATAGAGTCCGTTGAGAACGAAGACATGTGCCTTCGGCAGTGCCGCGCGCACGGCGATGGCTTCCTCGATATGGGCGGTGAAAAAGAACCGCGCGCCAGCCGCGAACAGCGCCTTGCATGAAGTCGTTATGCCGGTGCCATAGGCATCAGCCTTGACGACCGCCGCGGTCAATGCGCCTGCGCTGACCTTGTCGAGAGCGCGCCAGTTGCGCGTCAATGCCGCAAGATCCACGGTCATGCGTCCGCCGTAGCTTGAAGTGGTAAGACCGGACAATGGTGGGGTGGTCATGCCTATTCCATGCGCTCAGGCAGGTAATCCGATTGTGCCAGATTACCGAACCGGGTGAGATTCGCCTGGAACTGTAACTGTACTGTGCCGGTTGGGCCATGGCGCTGTTTGGCAATAATGACTTCCGCCTTGCCGTGCACCTGGTCCATTTCCGCCTGCCAGCTCAGGTGCTCGGGCGAGCCGGGTTTAGGTTCCTTGTTCTTGAGGTAATATTCCTCGCGATAAACGAACAGCACCACGTCGGCATCCTGCTCGATGGAGCCCGATTCGCGCAGGTCCGAAAGCTGCGGATGCTTGTCGTCGCGGTTCTCGACCTGTCGGCTCAACTGGCTGAGCGCGATAATCGGCACCTCGAGCTCCTTGGCCAGCGCCTTGAGCGTAGTGGTGATCTCGGTCAGCTCCTGCACGCGGTTCTCGTTCGACTTCTTGGACGAGCCCGAAAGCAGTTGCAGGTAGTCGACGATCAGCAGGTCGAGGCCCTTCTGCCGCTTCAGCCGCCGGGCCCGCGCCGCCAGTTGCGCCACCGAGATGCCGCCGGTGTCATCGATATAGAGCGGGATTTGCGCCATCAGGTTGGAGGTATCGACCAGCCGCGTGAACTGGCTCTCGTGGATATTGCCGCGCCGGATGTCGGAGGACGAGATCTCGGCCTGCTCGGCGAGAATACGCGTCGCCAGCTGCTCGGCGCTCATTTCGAGGCTGAAGAACCCGACATGGCCGCCATCGACGGTCTTCAAATGCCCGTCGGCCAGCACCTCGCCCTTAAAACTCTTGGCCACGTGGAAGGCGATGTTGGTGGCGAGCGAGGTCTTGCCCATGGCCGGACGCGCCGCGAGGATGATCAAGTCCGAACGCTGCAGCCCGCCCATCAGCCGGTCGAGATCGGTGAGGCCGGTGGCGGTGCCCGATAGCGTGCCGTCGCGGCCATAGGCCTCGCCGGCCATCTTGATGGCTTCGGTCAGCGCCTGGCTGAAACTCTGGAAGCCGCCGTCGTAGCGGCCCTTTTCGGCGAGGTCGAAGAGCTGCTTCTCCGCTTCCTCGATCTGCTTGGCCGCCGTCGCCTCGACATCGGAATCGTAGGCGACCTGCACCATCTCCTCGCCGATCTGGATGAGGTTCCGCCGGATCGCGAGGTCATAGATCGACTGGCCGTAGTCGGCCGCGTTGATGACGGTGGTGGCTTCCGCCGCGAGCCGCGCCAGGTATTGCGGCATGGTCATTTCGGCGGTCAGCGCGTCGGCCAGGTAGGTCTTGGCGGTGACCGGTGTCGCGGTCTTGCCGGCGCGGATGATCTTGGCCAGCACCTCGTAGATGGTGCGGTGGATCGGCTCGTAGAAATGCTCGGGGATGAGGAAGTCCGAGACCCGGTAGAACGCCTCGTTGTTGACGAGGATGGCGCCCAGCAAGGCCTGCTCCGCCTCCACATTGTGGGGCGCCAGGCGGAAGCCCTTCTCGTCTTCCGCACGCAGGCGATGCACGTTGTTGTCTGCCATGGCGACTCGGATTCTCCCTCTCGCTCGTTAACGCTCTGCTTACCAGCGGCGGCCGCCGGATCGAGTCTCAATTGTGACGCAGCAGTGACCGAATCGCGCCAGCGCCGCGGCAGGCCGTGTGGGTAATGTTGAAAGCGGGGGAAACCAAGGCGTCGCCAATACGGCGCTTGCGAATCGGCGCGCCGTCCGGGTGGGAAACAGGCAAAAAGGCCGGGATCGCTCCCGGCCTTTTATTTTTCGACGCTGCCCGGCGAGCTTACTCGCTGTCGGCTTCGACTTCGACCTCGGCCGCAGCTTCCTGCTGGCCGGTGCGGAACGCTTCTTCGGCTTCCTCGCCGTAATTGATGGCGGTGAGGTCTTCGCCCTTCGCCTGGCGCGTGGCTTCGTCTTCCGAGCGGGCGACGTTGACGGTGATGGTCACCGCGACTTCGGCGTGCAGGTTCAGCGGCACCGTGTGGACGCCGACGGTCTTGATCGGGTTGGCGAGGTCGACCTGCGAGCGCGAAACGGTGTAGCCGTCCGAGATCAGCGCATCGGCGACGTCGCGCGACGACACCGAACCGTAGAGCTGGCCGGTTTCGCCGGCCTGGCGGATGATGATCACCGACTTGCCGTTGAGGCCCGAAGCGATGCCGGCAGCGGCCTCGCGGCGCTCCTGGTTGCGCTTCTCGATGTCGGCGCGATCGCGCTCGAACTTCTTGCGGTTGGCTTCGGTGGCGCGCAGCGCCTTCTGCTGCGGCAGCAGGAAGTTGCGGGCGAACCCGTCCTTCACCGACACTTCGTCGCCGATGTGGCCGTGCTTGCCGATACGCTCGAGGAGTATGACTTTCATAGTGCTTTCCTTTGCTGTCCTGCCTCAGGGGCAGTTAGGAGCCGCGGAACCATTCCCGCGACCCCAGCGAGTGCCTGGAGCCGCTTACTGAACGGCGTAGGGCATGATGCCGATGAAGCGGGCACGCTTGATGGCCTTGGCCAGTTCGCGCTGCTTCAGGGCGGAAACCGCAGTGATGCGGGAGGGGACGATCTTGCCGCGCTCGGACACGTAGCGCTGCAAAAGGCGAACGTCCTTGTAGTCGATCTTGGGCGCGTTCGGGCCCGAGAACGGGCAGGTCTTGCGGCGGCGCTGGAACGGACGGCGGGCCGTGGTCGTGGTCAGGTCTTTGATGGCCATTTGGCTCTTCCTTCCGATGTCTTAGAAACGGCGCGGACGACGGTCGCCGCGGTCGAAGCCGCCACGGTCGCCACGCGGGCCACCCGGACGGTCGCCACGATCGTCATCACGATCGCGCTTCTGCATCATGGCTGACGGGCCTTCTTCGAGCTCGTCGACGCGGATGGTCATGAAGCGCAGGATGTCTTCATTGATGCCCATCTGGCGCTCCATCTCGGCCACCGCAGCGTGCGGAGCGTCGATGTTGAGCAGCGAATAGTGCGCCTTGCGGTTCTTCTTGATGCGGTACGAGAGCGACTTCAGCCCCCAGTACTCGTTCTTGGTGACCTTGCCGCCGCCTTCGGTGATCACACCGGTGAGGGCATTGGTCATTTCCTCGACCTGCTGGGGCGAGACGTCCTGGCGAGCCAGGAAAATGTGTTCGTAAAGGGCCATAAGCGCCTTCCTTCCAGTTGCTTCACAACACATTCCACTCGGCGCGGAGCCCCTTTGAAGCCGGAAAGGCACCAAAGCAGTCTTCTAAAGAGCGGGAACACGGGAGGACGGGATCAACCCCTATCCGGAAACACCGGACCCTCCGTTCAGCCCCCGGCCGAACGAATGCGAGGCGGGCTATAGGGGAAAAGGGGGCGGATGGCAAGCAGCCTGCGCTTTGTGGCTCCCCGTGGCTGGAGAGGGTCACGGGTCGCCGATCGGCCAGCGGCTATTCTCGTAGGCTTCGATCAGCGATGCCAGTAGATCGAACCGAGCCGCCTCGGGGGTACCCCGTACGGGTTCGATATCAAAGTACCGTTCGATATCCGCGAGAGCCAGCACATAATCCTCTTTGGTCAGGATAGGCCCCAGATCAGTCACATTGTCTTCGGGCGAGTTCACGGCAGGCGCGCCTGCCTCGGCACCTCGTATCCCTGCGAAACCAGCAGCGAGGTGATCGAGGGCGTCAGCGTGCGGCAGCCGCAGTTGAGGGCGTGCTGGTAGTGCCATTCGGCGCGCTGCTGCTTGCTCGGATTGTCCGGCATTCTGTGGTCGTGATGCCACTGCATGTTCATCTTGCCCATCAGCCCAACTCCCTTCTCGGCGTCTCCCTTGTGTTGCTGAGACTGAAATCCAACAATGACGAT
>NZ_JAQGJL010000039.1 GCF_028290645.1 Devosia sp.
CAAAGGGCGGCCCGAGAGCCGCCCTTTTTGATTCCGATGCCGTCGCCGTCACTTCGGCGCCAGCACAATCACCATCTGGCGGCCTTCGGAGCGGGGGGAGGATTCGACCTTGGCTTTCGCCTCGAGCTCGTTCTGCACCTTGACCAAGAGCTGCATGCCCAGTTCCTGGTGCGCCATCTCGCGACCGCGGAAGCGCATCGTTACCTTCACCCGGTCGCCCTCTTCGAGGAACCGGTGCACCGCCTTCATCTTGGTCTCGTAATCGTGCGTGTCGATATTCGGACGCAGCTGGATTTCCTTGACCTCGATGACCTTCTGCTTCTTGCGCGCTTCGGCTGCCTTCTTCTGGGCAGCGTATTTGAAGCGGCCGAGATCGAGCATCTTGGCGACCGGCGGCGTCGAGTTCGGGGAAATGATGACGAGATCGAGTCCCTGCTCCTGCGCCTCGGCAATAGCCTCGCGCGTCCGCACGACGCCACGGTTCGCGCCTTCGCCATCGATCAGCTGAACGTCGGGGGAGGAGATGTCTTCGTTGGATTGCGGCCCATCTTTTTGGGGCGCTACAGGTCTCATGGGACGGCGAATGGCAGACGATCCTTCAATTGTTACCGGAGCGGCGGGAAATCGCGGCTAAAATCGTGCCGTGACGACCATAAGTCAACACCACCAGAGACAAGAAACACGTGCCGGAGATGGTTTCGCGACAAACTGTTGCCGCGAAGGTGAAGCGCGGGCAAAAGGCGGCGGCGAAACGTCAGCGACAATGGGGTCATAGGTGGAGTCGATAGGCTATGTCGAGGTCGGCGAAGGCGCCGAGGCGCGTTCCATCGCCACCATCCGCCGCGAGGGGGCCGCGCCCGGGATCTTCTGGCTCGGCGGCTACCGCTCGGACATGACCGGCTCGAAGGCCATGGCGCTCGATGCGCTGGGCGCGGAGAAGGGCCTTGCGGTGACCCGGCTCGACTATTCCGGCCACGGCCAATCGGGCGGGGCCTTCCTCGATGGCACGATTTCGCGCTGGCTCGAGGAGGCCTTGGCGGTGTTCGCGCTGACCACGGGACCGCAGGTGGTGGTCGGCTCCTCGATGGGCGGCTGGCTGGCGCTGCTGCTGGCCCGCGAGATGAAGCGGCAGGGCAGCGACCGGGTGAAGGCGCTGGTGCTCATCGCGCCGGCGGTCGACATGACCGAGGAGCTGATGCTGGGGCAGTTCACGAAGAAGGAAAAGAAGGCGCTGAAGGAGACGGGAATGATCCTTCAGCCGTCGGATTATTCGGACCAGCCATATCCGATCACCGCGAGGCTGATCGAAGACGGGCGCAAGCACCTGATGTTCGGCAAGGGCATCGACGTCGGCGCCCCGGTGACGATCCTCCAGGGCGGGCGCGATCCCGATGTGCCGCGCGACCATGCGCTGAAGCTGGTGCAGCATCTGCTGACCGATCCCGTGACGTTCACACTGGTGCCGGATGGGGACCATAGGCTGAGCCGGGAGCAGGACCTCGAACTGCTGCAGGCGGCGGTGGCGCGCGAGCTGACCGTGCCGCCGGAGCAGCTGGTGCTGGAATTGTAAAGCAGGCGAACTGGAGCCAGGCAATGACCACGATCACCGACGACTACATGAAGGAGATACTGAGCAAGTCGCGCCCTTACACCGTCATTATCCTGAGGAAGGGGCCGAACTATGTGGCCGAGGGCGCCCGGCAGGTCGTCTGGGAGCACGGCCGGCGCAATTTCGAGCTCCGCGCCAGCGGCAAGCTCGCCATCGTCGCGCCGGTGACGGACGACAGCGACATCGCCGGCATCGGTTTTTTCACCGGCAGCATCGACGAGACGCGGCAGCTGATGGAAGACGATCCTGGCGTCAAGGCCGGCTGGTTCACCTTCGAGGTGCACCCGGTGCGCAGCTTTCCCGGCGACAGCCTGCCGGGCTAGAACGCGAGCGGCGTCAGCTGCTTGCCTTCGGTTCTATCGCGGTTGGGCATTGCGCATTCGGATCATCGAGAAATCGAGCCCCGAGGCGGCGACAGCGTCGTGCAGGGGCCAGAGCGAGGGGAGAACCAGCAGTCGTGCGCCCGTCTCGGCAATACGGGTCGGCAGGTCGGCGACCTCCCGCGATGAGCGCGGTACGACGCTGGCGAGGCTGGTCCAGTAGCCGGCGGTCCGGTCGGCAAGCCTGAAGGTTTCGGGCGGCATCTCGTAGACGAACAGCTTTGCCTCACGCACGCGCTGCTCCCAGACCCGCCTCAATCGTGATGACCGCCTCGGCCCCTTCAAGCAGTGCCAAATCCGCCGGGCTGCTGCCGTGCCCCTTCCGAAAGGTGACGCGTGGGCAGTCGCGGGGGAGCAAGTAGTTAACGATAGTGCGGGCTTCGATGGCCCAGACCTTCGCTTCGCCATCGGCAGCCAGGCGCGGCACGAAGACGTCGATATTGCCGCGCTCACTGACGTGAAACAGGCTGGTCATCGGACTGTGAGGGGCGCGAGTTGCCGCCCCTTGGCATCGAAATTCTCCGGTGCCAGCCAGCGCTCGAACCCGGCCTTCCGCGCCGGCCACTCTGCGTCGAGCATCGAGAACCACGCGGTGTCGCGGCTTTCGCCCTTGACGATCATGTGCTGGCGGAAGACGCCTTCATGGGTGAAGCCGAAGCGCAGGGCGGCGCGCTTGCTGGGTTCGTTCCGGTTGTTGCACTTCCACTCGAAGCGGCGGTAGCCGAGGTCTTCGAAGATGTGGCGGGCGAAGAGGTAGAGCGCCTCGGTGGCGAGCCGGGTGCGGGCGATGGACGGGCCCCAGTAGATCGAGCCGATCTCGATGACGCCATGCTCGGGGACGATCCGCATCAGCGCCTGCCGGCCGCCCGCCTTGCCGGTCGCCTTGTCGATGACGGCAAATGGCATCGGGTCGACTTTGCCGACGACGTTGTCGATGAACGCTTCGGTGTCGGCCTGCGTCCTGGGGGCATGATCGGGGAGATAGGCGAAGCGCGCCTCCGCGTCGGGGACGTTCGAGGCTTCGAAGAGGTCGGCGGCATGCTTCACGCTCAGCGGCTCGAGCCGCACGTAGCGGCCCTCGAGCACCACGGGCTCAGGTGGCGTCGCGGGTTTCGGGCCGCTCATTGGTGGCTGTTCCAGATCGCGTCGAGACCCTCGCGATAGGTGGGGTAGAGCAGGTCGGTGCCGAGCGCCTCGAGCACCCGCTTCGACGAGACGCGCTTGTTGTCGGAATAGAAGCTCTTTGCCATCGGGGTCATCTCGGCGGTGTCGAACGGCACTTCGGGCGGCGGCTCGATCCCCATGACCTGCGCGGCGTAGGTGACGAGATCCTGCGGCGGGGCGGGTTCGGAATCGGTGAGGTTGAACGTGCCCTCGAGTTTTGCCTGGGCGGCGCGGGCCGTGATCCGGCCGATGTCGGCGACATGGATGCGGTTGAACACCTGTCCCGGCTTGACGATCCGCCGGGCCGTGCCCTCGCGCAGCTTGTCGAAGGCCGAGCGGCCGGGGCCGTAGATGCCGGCCAGCCGCTCGATGAACAATGGCACGCCGCGCTCCTTGGCATAGGCGCGCCAGGCCTCCTCCGCCTCGACGCGCTGCCGCGACCGGGGGTTGAGGGGGCGGGTCGGCGCGTCCTCGTCGATCCACTCGCCGTTGAAATCGCCATAGACCCCGACGGTGGAGAAATAGCCGAGCCATTCGAGGTTCGGCGCCGCGTCGAGATCGGCGCGGTGGAGGTTCAGCGCCGGATCGCCGCGCTCGTCGGGCGGGATCGAGAGGATGACGTGGGTGGCCTGACGGACGTCCTCCCTGACCGTCGGGCCGGGCACTTCGCCGTCGAACACGTGTATGCGGTAATTGGTGTCGGCGAAGGCCTCGGCGCCGTCGGCGCTGCGCGTCGTGCCGGCGACGGGAATTTCCGGATCGACGAGGAGATGCAGGGCCCGCGCCGTGGCCCGCGAGGAATAGCCCATGCCGAAGAAGAATACGCCCATTGGTGGTCTCTAGTTGGCGCGCGCCGGCTGGACGACCGCGTTCCACTCTGCCTGGACGCTGATGTCGCCTTCATCGGGCAAAAACGCAAGCGCCAGCACATCCGCGCGTGCTTTGGCCACAAGCCGCCGGACCGCCCACACCGCCGCGCCGCGGATCAGCGGCTCGGGATCGCTGAGCCGCGCCTCGGCCAGCGGGATGAGCGCGTCGTCGCCGGAGTTGCCTACCGCGATCAGCACATTGCGCAGGAACCGCGCGTGGCCGATGCGCTTGACCGGCGAGCCGGCGAACAGCGCCCGGAAGCCGGCATCGTCGAGCTGGACGAGATTGGCGAGGGCGGGGGATTTCAGATCGTCCCGGGCGCGGAGCTTCATCTCGTGCGTCTCGGAGGCGAACTTGTTCCAGGGGCAGACCGCGAGGCAGTCGTCGCAGCCATAGATGCGGTTGCCCATCGGCTCGCGGAACTCGAGCGGGATGGGCCCGGGATGCTCGATATTGAGATAGCTGAGGCAGCGGCGCGCATCGAGCTGGAACGGTGCCGGGAAGGCATTGGTAGGGCAGACATCGAGGCAGCGCCGGCAATTGCCGCAGCTTTCCGGATGCGGCTCGTCGGCCGGTAGCTCGGCAGTGGTGAAGATCGCCCCGAGGAACAGCCACGAGCCGTGTTCGCGGCTGACCAGCACGGTGTGCTTGCCCTGCCAGCCGATCCCCGCCCCCTCGCCGAGCGGCTTTTCCATCACCGGCGCGGTATCGACGAACACCTTCACCTCCGCCCCAGTGCGGCGGTTGAGCAGCCCGGCGAGCTCCTTGAGCTTGCCCTTGATGATGTCGTGATAGTCGCGATTGCGCGCATAAACGGAGATGTTGCCGAGCGAGCGATGGGCGAGATCGGCCATCGGGTCGCTGTCGGGCCCGTAGTTCATGCCCAGCATGATCACCGACCGCGCCTCCGGCCACAGCGCCCCGGGAGCGGCCCGGCGCTCGGCGGTCTCCGCCATCCACGCCATCTCGCCATGCCAGTGACGGGCGATGGCGGCGTCGAGCTTGGCGGGCAGGTCCGGCCGGGAGTCGGCTCGCGCAATGCCGAAGGCGTCGAAGCCGAGGGTTTTGGCGCGGGTGCGGAGTTCGGTGAGGAGGTCGGCGGACACTAGAAGAGGTCCACGTAGGGACCGTAGCGGAAGGCGCGGTTGCGCGCATTGCCGGTGATTTCGATCAGCAGGCCGGCATCAACCATTCTACGGACAAGGACGTTGGCACCCGCTTGGGTCATCCCGAGCAGCTCCGCAACGTATTTGACGCTCACGACAGGGTGTTTGAACAAATCCTCAAGCAAAGTAAGAGCGCTGGCTGCCGCGCGGGCAAAATTATCGGTGATGAGTTTGCGGTGAGCCTCTCGCAACGCCACAATTCTTCTGGCGGTCTCGGTTGCCTCGTCGCTCACGGTGCGAATGCCTTCAATGAAGAACTTCAGCCACTCCTCCCAGGCCCCATGGTCCCTCACCGCCTGCAGCAGTTCATAGTACCGCTGCCGGTTGGCTCTCAAATAGTGGGATATGTAGAGCACCGGCTGCGACAGCGCCTGCCGCTCGCAGAGCAGCAAGGTAATGAGCAAACGGCCCACGCGACCATTGCCGTCGAGAAATGGGTGAATGGTCTCGAACTGAGCATGAACCAGCCCGATACGGACCAGAACGGGCAGGCGCTCATTCGAATGGACGAAATTCTCCAGCGTGGAGAGTGCTGCGCCCACCTCATGGGCAGGTGGGGGAACGAAGATCGCGCTGTTCAGCGTGCTGCCGCCATGTCCGATCCAGTTCTGGCTGGTTCGAATCTCTCCGGGATTGCGCTCCTGGCCGCGGACGCCGGACATCAGCTGTTCGTGAATCTCGCGAATGAGGCGGGTGGAGATGGGTAGCGTCGGCAGCCTCGCGATGCCGTATTTGAGTGCATCGATGTAGTTGATCACCTCGACAACATCACCCGGCCGTCGAGCGTCGAGGAGGTTGGCCTCCGCCTCCAGGACATCGGTCAGGGAGGACTGCGTTCCCTCGATCTGGCTCGAGAGGACCGCTTCCTTGCGGATGTACATCAGGACGAACAGATCGGGGTTGGGCAGGGTCTGGATCGAGCCATCGAGGCGACCGAGCGCGCGATCGGCGTTCGAGAGCAGATCCTGCATCTCTGTATCGATCGCGAGAGGCGGATTCTGCGGGGGCAGTGCACTAGGGATGAACGCGCTGAAGCCCAGGGGCTGCGCGACGTACCTGCCGGCCCGGCCGTTCGAGCGAAGTCGGTTGTTCATGGGGAGCTATAACGTAGTTGTCAGTTTCATAAGTGGCACAATTCAGGCCCTTATGCAACTGTCAGTTGAACAAGGCGGCGGGTGAGCGCCATATTCAACCAAGCGCGCCTACACCTTCAAAAATCCAGATCCGCATACCCCGCCGCGGCTGGCATCCCTGCCACGCGGTCGTTGAGCAGCGTGCGGAAGGCGGGGCGGGATTTGATGCGGGCGTACCATTGGCGGGTTTCGGCCGAGCTGTCCCACAGCACGTCGCCGAGATAGTCGAGGCTCGAGAGGTGGGCGGCCAGCGCGAAATCGGCCAGCGTCATGGTGTCGCCGGCGATCCAGTGGCGGGTGGCGAAGAGCCAGTTGAAATATTGCAGGTGCTCCGCGAGGTTGGCCTTGGCGACGCGCAAGACGCCCGGCTCGGGGGTCATGCCGCGCTGGTCGCGCTTGACGATCTTTTCCTCGAGCACATAGCGGGTCACCTCGTCGTTGAGCTTGACCAGCACCCATTCGAGCAACCGCCACATCTCGTTGCGGAGCGCCGGCTGGGCCGGGAACAGCCCGGCCACCGCGCTCGGGGCGTAGCGCTCCTCGATGGCGTGGATCACCGCCAGGGTTCCCACCACCGGCAGCTCGCCGCTTTCGACGAGGATAGGCACAGTCGCCGCCGGGTTGATCTCGAGCAGGGTGGGCTCGCGCGTCCACGGTTTGATGTCATCGAGATCGGGGGCGACGCCATATTCGGCGAACATCAGCCGGGCCAGTCGGGAGGAGGGGTCAAGCCGGTGTTGCAGCAACCTGGGCATGCGGGAAAACGATCCTTGCCGATCCTTGGCGGGGCAGGGCAAATCGGGCTAGATGCCGCCCGCGCCGCCTCTCTGGTGGGATGAGTTAGGGGATCAGTTGAACGTCGATCAAGGTCTTTTTGTGCCGCTGATCCTGGGGATTAT
>NZ_JAQGJL010000040.1 GCF_028290645.1 Devosia sp.
GGCGGCGACCTCAATGCCGCGACCTCGGTGGAGCATACCGGCTACTTCGCCCGCGTGCTGAAGGAAGACGTGGCGCTTGCCGCCGACATCCTCTCCGACATCCTCCAGAACTCGCTGTTCGAGCAGAACGAGCTCGACCGCGAGCAGCAGGTGATCGTCCAGGAGATCGGCGCGGCGCGCGACAACCCGGACGACCACGTCTTCGACCTGTTCCAGCAGGCCGCCTATCCGGACCAGGCGATCGGCCGCACCATCCTCGGCACCGTCGAGTCGGTGAACAGTTTCGGCCCCGGCACGATCCGATCCTACATGGAGCGCAACTATGTCGGCGACCAGATGGTGCTGTGTGCCGCCGGCAATGTCGACCACGACGCGCTGGTGGATATCGCCAACAATCGCTTCCACGACCTGAAGACCACCGGCGCACCGGCGCCCGAGAAGGCCGCCTATGTCGGCGGCGAGCAGCGGCTGGTCTCCGACCACGAGCAGGCGCATATCGTCCTCGGCATGGAGGGCAAGGCCTACAATTCCGACGGCTTCTATGCCGTCCAGATCCTCGCCTCGATCCTTGGTGGCGGCATGAGCTCGCGGCTGTTCCAGGAAGTGCGCGAGAAGCGAGGCCTCTGCTACTCGGTCTATGCTTTCCATTGGGCCTTCGCCGACAGCGGTATCTTCGGCGTTGCCGCATCGACCGGCGAGGACGAGGTGACGGACCTGCTGCCGGTGGTGCTCGATGAGTTGCGCAAGGCCACCGAGACGATTTCCGACGAGGAAGTGATCCGCGTCCGTAACCAGATCCGCGCCGGCCTCCTGATGTCGCTCGAGAGCCCCTCATCGCGCGCCGGCCAGCTGGCGCGCCAGCAGATCCTCTGGGGCCGCACCATTCCGCTGCAGGAAACGGTCGAGCGCATAAACCGCATCACCGCCGACCGGGTGAAGCAGGTCGCCCGGCAGATCTTCGAAGCCGGCAAGGTGTCGCTGGCCGGTATCGGCCCGGTCGCCAAACTTCCCGACTATCGCGACATCGCGGCGCAGCTTAAGAACTGAACGCATGGCGGCGCCGTCATGATGCTCACCTGGTTTGCCCGCGACGAGACTCCGGTGCTGATGGGGCAGCGGGTGATGCTGCGCGCAGCGCGGACCAGCGACTACACCGCGTGGCGCGACCTGAGGCGGGCAAGCCGCGAATTCCTCAGGCCCTATGAGCCCCGCTGGACCGACTCGGACCTGAGCCAGCGCGTCTTCGCCGCGCGGCTGAAACGCGGGCGCGACGAGGCGAAGGCCGGGACCGACTATTCTTTCTTCATCTTCACCCGCAGCAGCGAGGAGCTTGTGGGGGGCATCACGCTCTCCAATGTCCGCCGTCGCGCCGCCCAGTTCGTCAATCTGGGTTACTGGATGGGGCATGCCTTCGCCGGCAAGGGATATATGACCGAAGCGGTCGGCCTCGTGGTACCATTCTGCTTTGAAACCCTTGGCTTGCATCGGATTCACGCCGCCTTCCTCCCGGACAATCAGGCCAGCCGCCGTGTCCTTGAAAAAAACGGATTCCGGGAAGAGGGCTACGCCGAAAACTACCTCCAGATCGACGGCAGGTGGGCTGACCATGTGCTGTTCGGACTCACCCGGGAGCGCTACGACTCGACCATCAGGCACACCAGCCGGTGAGCGCTTGTCCCAAAGGGGAAACCCCGATACCTAGTTTCCCCATCCATGACCGCGGCAGGACCAACTTTCAGCTAATGCGTCACATCCTTTTCCTCGCGATGTGGATTGCGTTTGCGCTGGCTGGGAGCCTTCCTGCTTCGGCACTCGAGGTCATCACCGCCCCCGAGGACGTCAACGCCGTGAACCTCACCGGCGTGGTCGACGTCGTTCCCGGCGAGGGAGGGAAGGTCCAGCTTTCCACCGCCGCCGGCGAAGACGGCATCATCCGGCGCATCGAAGTGCTGGCCTCGGTCGGCGGCACCAATCCGAACTGGGCGCTGTTCGCGCTCCGCAACGATTCCGACGTGCAGCTAGAGCGCCTTCTGGTCGCGCCCTATTTCCGTCTGCCCGGCTCCGGCGTGTTCCGTCCGGATCTGGGCGCCGAGCGCATCAAGGTGCTGACGCCGAGCGCCGGGCTAAGGCCGACCCCCCTCACCGACCGCGAGGCGGACGTGTTCGAGGTCGTGCTCGACCCCGGCGCCACCGTGACCTTCGTCGCCGAGCTGTCGAACGGTGCGCTGCCCGAACTCTATCTCTGGAAGCCCGACGCCTACCGCGACTACGTCAACTCGTTCACCCTGTTCCGCGGCACGGTGCTTGGCGTCTCGGCACTGGCGGCGGTGTTCCTCACCATCATGTTCGTAGTCAAGGGGCGCGGCATCTTCCCAGCGACCGCCGCGTTCTCCTGGGCGGTGCTGATCTACCTGCTCGTCGATTTCGGCGTCCTCGGCCCGCTTCTCAGTATTTCCAACGGCTCCATGCAGCCCTTCCGTGCCGCCGCCGAGGCCGGTATCGCCACGACTCTGTTCGGATTCCTGTTCATCTATCTGAACCTCCACCGATGGCATCTGCGCTTCATCCACCTCGCGCTGGCCCTCGTCGTGGTGTTCCTCGCGCTGTTCGGCTTTGCGTTCTTCCAGCCCGCGATCGCCGCCACCGTGGCCCGGCTGGTCCTGGCGCTGCTCGGCGTCACCGGCTTCTTCCTGATCCTGCTGCTGGCGCTCCGCGGCTACGACCGCGCCGTGCTGCTGGTGCCGACCTGGGTCATCTACATCGCCTGGCTGTTCTACTCCTGGCTGGTGGTCACCGGGCAGGTGTCGAACGACGTGGCGCAGCCCGCAGTGGCCGGCGGCCTCGTCCTCATCGTCATGCTGCTGGGCTTCACCTCGGTCCAGCACGCCTTCTCCGAAGGGCAGGTGTCGATAGGCACGCTCTCCGAAGTCGAGCGACGGGCCCTGGCGCTTACCGGCTCCGGCGACTTCGTCTTCGACTGGAACATCGAGCGCGACCGCGTTTCGGTCTCCGATGAACTCGGCACCCGCCTCGGCGAGCGCCGCGGCGCCCTCCGCGGCTCCATCAAGCGCTGGCTCGATCGCGTCCACCCCGAAGATCGCGACCGCTTCCGCACGGCTTTCGACACGCTGGTGGAACTGCGCCGCGGCAAGGTCTCTGCGGATGTCCGGCTCACCGCCCATGACGGCACCTTCCGCACCTTCCGCATGCGGGTGAAGCCGGTGCTCGGCGGCGACGGGCAGGTCAACCGCATCGTCGGCACGCTGCAGGACGTCAACGAGGACCGCGCCAGCCGCGAGCGCCTGCTGCACGACGCGGTGCATGACAGCCTCACGGGCCTGCCCAACAAGCAGCTGTTCCTCGACCGGCTGGAGCGGGCCCTGGTTCGCGCCCGCCAGCCCAATGGCACCAAGCCCGCCGTATTCCTCATCGATATCGACCGCTTCACCGAGCTCGAGGAGCGGGTAGGCCGGTCGGCGGCGGACTCCGTACTGCTCGCCATCTCGCGCCGCGTCGCCCGCGTCATGCGCCCGCTCGATACCGTCGCCCGGCTCGGCGGCGACCAGTTCGGCGTGATCCTCGCCTCCGAGCAGGCCGCAGGCAAGATCGCCGAGACCGCCGAGCAGATCCGCAAGGCGCTGAAATCCCCGTTCAACTTTGGCGAGCGCGACCTCAGCCTCACCGCCTCGATCGGTGTTACTATCTACGACGGCAACCCGGTCGCCGCCCCCGACGTGCTGCGCGATGCCGAACTCGCCATGTATTACGCCAAGCGCCTCGGCGGCGACCGCATCGAGGCCTTCCGCGCCTCGGCCCGCTCCATCGCCGCCTACTCCAAGGCCGGCGAGGAAGACCTCGACCGCGGCCTGCGTCACGGCGAACTGGCGGTGCTGTTCCAGCCCATCATGGACATCCACGCCGGTACCATCGCCGGCTGCGAGGCGCTGATGCGCTGGAATCACCCACAGCGCGGCGTCGTGGCGCCCGAGGAATTTGTGCCGCTGGCCGAGCGCACCGGGCTGATCGAGCGCCTCGGGCGCGTCGCCTTCGAGCAAGCCGCCGGGCAGGCCCGTGAATGGGCTGCCTCGCTGCCGCTACCCGAGGATTTCTTCGTCTCGGTCAACCTCTCGCCGGCGCAACTGGCGACGGAATCACTGCTTAACGATATGCGCGCGCTGGTCTCCGACCACCGCCAGATCGCCCGCCACCTCAAGCTCGAGATCACCGAGAGCCAGGTGATGAGCAATCCCGAGCACTCGGCCTATGTGCTGAACGCGCTGCGCGCCCTCGGCCTCCGCCTCGCGCTCGACGATTTCGGCACCGGCCACTCGTCGCTGAGCTACCTCCACCGCTTCCCGTTCGACACCATCAAGATTCCCGCTGCCTTCGTACAGCTGGGCGACGACAGCGGCATGGGCCACACCCAGGTGCCGATCATCCGCGCCATCATCACGCTCGCCACCGAACTCGACCTCAGCGTCATCGCCGAGGGCGTCGAGACCATCGAGGAGATCGAGCGCCTGCAGCAACTCAACTGCCAATACGCCCAGGGCTACGCCTTCGGCGCCGCGATGAGCGGAGCAGAACTCGGCAAGCGCCTGCAGACGCAGTTCAACGGGAAGTAGGCGGGGTTTCAGCGCCTACCGGAGCGCCCCCATAAAGGGGAGGTGCCCGCCGGTGGGTCGGGGTTCTATGGCGCCACACACTCGACCCTCCCCTTTATGGGGAGGGAGGGGGGAGGGGCCGTCTGCTTCAGTCAGCAGCGCCGCCATCCTCTATGTCGACGGGTCGTTCACCCATGCCCCGCCGCGCCACTCAGCGTCGCCCGCGTGATCCCCAGGCTCGCCAGCGCCGCGTCATACCGGTTCTCGATCGGCAGGCCGAACAGCAGTTCGCGCGAGAACGGCACGGTGAGCCAGCCATTGCCCTGGATCTCGGTCTCGAGCTGCCCGGCGCCCCAGCCGCAATAGCCCAGCGCGAACAGCGATTGGCTCGGGGAGTTCTTGAAGGCCATGGCCTTGAGGATATCGAGCGTCGCCGTAAGGCAGATGTCGTCGGTGACCTCGTAGGAATTGCCGACGCGGAAATAGTCCGAGGAATGCAGCACGAAGCCGCGGCTCTTCTGAACCGGCCCGCCGCGCAGCACCTGGCGGTTCCTGACCGAGTCTGGCAGGCGGATAAGCTCGTCCTTCTCCCCCAGCTCAAGCTCCTCGAGTATGTCGGCGAACTTCATGTCCTCGAGGCTCTGGTTGACCACCAGCCCCATCGCCCCTTCCTCACCGTGCCCGACCAGGTAGATGACGGTCTCGCGGAAGCGCTCGTCACCCATTTCGGGCATGGCGACGAGAAACTGGCCCCTGAGCGACTCCATCGGCAACATCTCCTGGTCCGGCAGAGCCGGACGGCCAATAGTTTAGACCCGCCCCGCCACTCTGCCTAGCGTACCTTCACGAAGACCTGATCCGGGTTTCTATTTAGGGTGCGCTCGGCTATCCGAACACCCATGCGCATTCCGGCAGTCCTGCTTGTTCTCGCTTCGACCCTCCCCGCCACGGCGGCCGAGACGCCATGGCAGGAGGTGGCGCCCGGCGCGCGGGTGCGGCTGATCTCGGCAGATGTGCTGAAGCCGGGCGGCACCAGCATGGTGGCGCTCGAGATCGATATGCCGATGACCACCAACACCTATTGGCGCGTGCCGGGCGAAACCGGCATCCCCACCCAGTTCGATTTCACCGGCTCGGCCGGCGTGACCGGGTACGAGGTCTTGTGGCCGTTTCCGGTGCTCGAGACCCAGACGGGCTATGTCGATTTCGTCTATCGCGGCCCCACTGTCCTTCCGGTGGAGCTGAAGCTCGACGGCGCTGCCGCCGACGTCAAGCTTCAGGTGACCATGGGCGTCTGCTCCGACATCTGCGTGCCGGTGATGGCGACATTCGCGCTTCCGCTCGATTTCACCGCTCCGGATCGCGCCGAGGGCCTCCGCATCGCCCAGGCATTGGCGCTGACTCCGATGCCGTGGGACGATCCCCGCGACCCCATCGCCTCGGTGGGGTTCGACCATGACGCCGGAGCGCTGGCGGTGCGCCTCGGCGACCCCAGGGTCGATCCACTGTCGCTCATCGCCGATACCGGAGCAGGTGGCCAACTCTTTGGCGCGCCGCAAAAAAGCCCGGATGGAAAAATAGTCCTCCTGCCACTGCTCGGGGGAGAAAGTGGCCGCGACGTGGAGGGCAAGCCCGTCCGGCTCACGTTCATGACCGAAATGGGCCCGTTCTCGGTCGAACGGCGGATTGCGTCCGCCGGGTCGACGGCGACGGACGACTGATCTAAGGTCCACCGCGCCCGGATTCCGGGCACGAAGCTTGGTCTCGACGTTTCTTGGGGAGAATTCAGCACATGACGATCCAGCGTGGCGACAGGATACCGTCGGTCCCGATAAAGCTGGTGGGCACGGGCGATACCGTCGACACCACGTCGGACGCAGTGCTGGGGACGGGCAGAGTGGTGTTCTTCGCGGTGCCCGGCGCATTCACCCCGACCTGCGACACCTCGCATTTGCCCGGTTTCGTCGCCAACATCGCGAAATTCCGCGCTCTTGGCGTCGACAAGATCGTCTGCGGCGCCGTCAACGACCATCACGTCACGAAGGCCTGGGCGGAACGTTCCGAGGCACTCGGCAAGGTCGAGTTCATTTCCGATGCGCACGGCAACCTTGCCGAAGCGCTCGGCCTCGTGAAGCAGTTTGGCGACCTCGGCAAGCGCTTCGCGCGCTTCGCCATGATCATTGAGAACGGCGTCGTCAGGGACCTGTTCGTGCAGGATGTTGCAGGAGTGACCGTCAGCGGCGCGCCCGCCATCCTCATGGCCCTGCAAACGTCGCAAGTAAGTGCGTAAGGAGCACTCGTATGGGGTTTGTTGAATTCGCGACGACGCGGGGCGCGCGTCTCGTGTCGATGGGAGCCGTGGCGCTCGCCCTCTCGGCATGCTCGATGGGCAACATGTTCGCCCCGGCCGCAAGCGGCCCCTCGGCCATGCAGACCGCCAATCCCACCCAGCAGGAACTGGCGACAGCCAGCACCAACGCGCTGCCCGCCATTGCCACCGAATGTCCGCCGATCAAGGTGCGGCTGGGTGGCGAGGCGCTGTTCTATTACGGCAAGGGCAAGGTCGGTAACGCCAAGGACCTCAACTACCAGGCAGTGATCGACAAGCAGTCGCGCAACTGCGTGGTCTCGAACGGGCTGATCACCGTGAAGATGGGGATCGTCGGGCGCCTCCTGCTCGGCCCCGCCGGCAACCAGACCAACGTCAATGTGCCGGTCCGCTTCGCCGTCGAGCGCGACAACGTGGCGCTATTCTCCGAGCGCTACGATATCCCCGTCACCATCACCCCGCCGAACCAGTCCGAAGAGTTCGTGAAGGTGGTCGAGAACGTCGCCATCCCCTACACCGGCGGCGAGCAGATCGTGATTTGGGTCGGCTTCGACAGCTGAGGACGATCCTTCTCCCCGACGCCTCCCCATTCTGGATGTCATCCGCGAAAACGGGGACCTCTGTTTCGGAGGGCGCGCGGTAAGCTCGGCAAACGGGGTTCCCGTCTTCGCGGGAATGACCCTGTGGTTGATGGTGGCGCCGGCGCCCGTGGATGCCTGATGCCAATTGACTTCGTCCCCCAAACCCGGCTTAGCTTCATTCGACTGCGGGAGAGTCCGGCTTCGCGCCGGCGCCGAAGGAGCAACCGCCCCGGAAACTCTCAGGCACCCGGACCGCAGTCGAACTGAACTCTGGAAAGCAGGCGATCTCGCCTCACCGAAGGAGCAACTCGCCCATAGGCGGCGAGGAAATCTCTCAGGTTAGCGGACAGAGGGGGCACGAACGCCGGGCGGTGCTCGCGCGTTGCTGTGCAGTCAACCCCTGGTGTCCCGATGGCCGATCAAGCGGCAGACGACCTCAAGACCGTAGTCCTCAACGACAAGCACATCGCGCTCGGTGGCCGCATGGTGCCGTTCTCCGGCTATTCGCTGCCGGTGCAGTACCCCGCCGGCATCATCGCCGAGCACAAATGGACCCGCGAACACACCGGCCTGTTCGATGTCTCGCACATGGGCCCGAGCTTCCTCGTCATCGACCAGAAATCCGGTGACGACGAGGCCGACCATGCAGCCATCGCCGCGATCATCGAACCGCTGGTCTGCGGCGACATCAAGGGGCTGAAGCCCGGCCAGATCCGCTACACCCTGCTGCTCAACGACGCTGGCGGCACCTATGACGACCTGATGATCGCCCGGCCGGCCGCTGATGGCTGGGGCGGCGCGCTCTACATCGTCGTCAACGCCGGCACCAAGGACGCCGATTTCCAGCGCATTGCCGCCGCAGCCGCGGGCAAGGCGACGCTCAACCGCTCCGACCACTGCGCGCTGCTGGCACTGCAGGGCCCCGAAGCGGCCGAGGTGATGCGCGGCCTGATCCC
>NZ_JAQGJL010000048.1 GCF_028290645.1 Devosia sp.
ACGTCGAGCAAATTGCCCCCTGGATCGACCAGCTCTGCGCGGCCCTCACCTACGCCCACGCCCCCAAGCGCCGCGTCATCCACCGCGACCTCAAGCCCGCCAACCTCCTCCTCTCCAAGGACGGAGAGCTGAAGGTCGCCGACTTCGGCATCGCCTGCTCACTCATTAATTCCGTCACGCAAATCTCCGGTCGCCTCAGCAGCGGCACGCCGCCCTTCATGAGCCCGCAGCAAGTGGGCGGCGATTGGCCGAGCGAGACCGATGACGTTTACTCCCTCGGCGCGACCATTTACACGCTGCTCACCGGGACTCCGCCGTTCCATCAGGGCGATATCGTCCATCAGGTGATGAACAAAGTGCCGCCGCCGATGCGCGCACGCCGTGAACAATTAGGGGTCACCACGCGTGCCCGGATTCCTTCAGAATGGGAGATGACGGTCGCCCAATGCCTCGCCAAGGCGCAGGCATCGCGCCCAACTAGCGTGGAAGAGGTTGCTCGGCCGCTTGGCCTCCGCCGGTCCGACGCGCCCCGCGTTGTGATCGCTACACCGCGCGTCGTCAGGGTGCCGGTGGCCGGCCGGCTGCCACAGCCCGGCACGAAACCGGATTTACCACTACAGAAACGCAATACGCCAAAAGCGCCGCCCATGAAGGCTGAGGCTCTTCCGGTAGCCGAGGCAAATCCTGTCCCGAGAAAGGCAGGTATGACGCCAAGTGGTCGGGAAAAGAGAGTTGCTTCACCGGCGCAGAGGCGCTCCTTTCGGCGCAGCGTCACCGCGCTCATTTCGCTCATGCTTCTCGCGAGCGGCGTGTTCGTCTGGCTCGTCTGGTTTCGGACGAATGAGCGCGTCCTCAACGACCAGGTCCACATCCCGGCGGGCGAGTTCATCTTTGGCGATGGGCAGGTCAGGAACACCAACGAATTCTGGATCGATAAACACGAAGTGACGATCGGCCAGTACGCGAACTTCGTCCGCTGGATGGATCTGAACCTCGACGAGGTGCACGCCTTCGATCACCCGAAGCAGCCCCGGCAGTTCAATCACATCCCCACGCACTGGACGATTTACTACGAGAAGGCAAAGCAGGGGACCACCGCCCACGGCGCGCCCATAAGCCTCAACTCGCCGATTATGATGGTGACGTGGTGGGACGCATACGCCTACTCGAGATGGCTCGGCCGCGAGCTCCCGACCGAGGCGGAGTGGGAGAAAGCCGCCCGCGGCGAGAAGGGTCTGCGCTTCCCGTGGGGCGATGCAGTCGATGCCCGGCGGGCGAATACCGGCAGCGACTACAATCCCAACCAACCCGGCACCAAGGGCGCCCTCGACGGCTTCAACTACTGGGGCGATGTCGAGAAGCAGCAGCAAGACAGGAGTCCCTACGGCGTCATCGGCCTGGCCGGCAACGTGAGTGAGTGGGTGCTGGAACTCGCCAACAACGGGACGACCCCCATCCCGATCCTCAAGGGAGGAAACTTCACCATCGGCCTGCAGCCTTCGAGCGCACGCATCACCGATCGAACGCTCGAATCTCAGGAGGAATTCATCGGATTCCGAACCATCACGCATAAGCCGCCCGAGCCCGGCAAATAAGGGTCCGGCGCATCGAGCCGCGCGAGCCGCCGGTTGTAGCCACGGCCCTGTGGGCCGTCGGAACACCGCATTCCGAACTCGCATAGCTCCCTTGATTTCTGCCATACCAGCCCGCGTATGCCCCCCGAACCCGATATCGTCGCCGAGCTCGGCCCGGCCGTCCGCGCGCTGGCTGTGGGTCAGATCGTCTTTGGCCGCTACGAGCTGCGGCGCAAGCTCGGAGAGGGCGGTTTCGGCGCCGTCTGGCTCGTCCGCGACTCCGCGCTGCGCGAGGAGGTCGCCATCAAATTCGTCCTCCAGGCCGTCGCCGCTTCGCCCGAGGCAATCGATACCCTCAAGGCCGAGGCCTCGCGCTGCCGGCGGCTCACCCATCCGAACATCGTCCGCATCCACGACTTCGTGTCCGATGCCGTGGGCGA
This sequence comes from Devosia sp., assembly GCF_028290645.1. Classification (GTDB taxonomy): domain Bacteria; phylum Pseudomonadota; class Alphaproteobacteria; order Rhizobiales; family Devosiaceae; genus Devosia_A. The sequence goes on from NZ_JAQGJL010000048.1 coordinate 2,015, forward strand.
CGCGCACCCCGATCTCGCCGGCATCTCCATGGAATATGTGGAAGGCGAAAGCCTCGCCCAACGCCGCCTGCGCGAGCCGGGCAAGTGTTTCGACGTCGAGCAAATCGCCCCGTGGATCGACCAGCTCTGCACGGCGCTCACCTACGCCCACGCGCCGAAGCGCCGCGTCATTCACCGCGATCTCAAGCCGCCCAATCTGCTCCTCGCCAACGACGGGGAGCTGAAAGTCGCCGACTTCGGGATCGCCTGCTCGCTGATCAATTCCGTCACGCAGATTGCCGGGCGGCTCAGCAGCGGCACGCCCACCTTCATGAGCCCGCAGCAGCTCGGCGGCGAGTGGCCGAGCGAGCGGGACGACATCTACGCTCTCGGCGCCACCATCTACGCGCTGCTCACCGGCACCCCGCCGTTCCATCAGGGCGACATCGTCCATCAGGTGATGAACAGAATGCCGCCGCCGATGCGCGAACGGCGCGACCGCCGGGAGGTCGGCAGCCGGCGCTGGATCCCGGGCTTCTGGGAGGAAACCGTCGCTGCCTGTCTGGCCAAACACCCGCGCGAACGGCCGATCAGCGCCGAAGCCGTCGCGCAACGGCTCGGTCTGCGCCCGCAGATTCCGGCTCCGGCGCCGATCGTTCCGCACGCGCCGCCCGTGCGGGAGACGATCCGCGTCGAGCCGGAGCCCCACGATGAGGAGGCCACGATTCAAGCCCGGCCCGCGCGGAGCATGGTCATCGAACCCAACGCGGCGCCCCTCCGCGTCCCCGCGCCCCCTGCCACCCCGCCGCCGCCCGTGGCAGCGCCGCATGCCGGCTCTTCCGCGCCGGTGCGCAACGCCCGCCTCAAATGGGCCGGTCTCGCGGCACTCGCCCTATTGCTCCTCCTGACTTGCGTCTACGTGTTGAATCAACCCAGCGGCTCACCCACGCCGCACGGGGCGATGGCGCCGGAGGACTGGCGCCTGGCCTTTCCGCTCCAGCCGTTGGTTCTGGGCGATGACCAGATTCACAGCGTGAAGTTTGGGTACATAGATGGATTCGGTCGTGAGGTTATCCCCGCGGAGTGGGACTCCCCTCAGGCTTTTTCTTCCGAAGGCCTGGCGCAAGCCGTACGCGACGGCAAGTGGGGCTACATCGACCGCCGTGGCGCCTTCGTTATCCCGCCAGAGTGGGAGAGTGCGCTGCCGTTCTCCGAAGGACTCGCGGCCGTCCAAACTGAAGGCAAGTGGGGCTACCTCGACCTGAAGGGCAAGTTGGTGATTCCCACGCGGTGGCAGCAGCCCGATATCTTCTCCGAAGGATTGGCCGCCGTGAAAAGCGAGGGCAAGTGGGGCTACCTCGACCAAAAGGGCAAACTCGTCATCCCGGCGCAATGGGAGGAGGCGGGCCATTTCTCCGAAGGGTTGGCCCCGGTCCGCAGCGGGCTCAAGTGGGGTTTCATCAACCCGGAGGGCAAACTCGTCATCGCCGAGCAGTGGGATAATTGGGGGAATTTTGTCGGCGGGCTGGCCGCGCTCGGTAGCGACGGCAAGGGCGGCTACATCAACCCGCAGGGCACCGTCGTGATCGGCACCAAGTGGGAGCGTTGGGGGCAATTCTCGGAAGGTCTGGCGGCGGTCCTAAGCGGGGGCAAGTGGGGCTACATCGACACGCACGGCAACGCCGCCATCCCGCTGCAGTGGGAGGATGCGACCCCGTTCGCGGGTGGCATGGCCTTGGTCAAAAACGGAGGCAAGTGGGGCGCCATCAATCGGGAAGGCAAGCTGGTGATTCCGCTCGGATGGGATGCCGTTACCTACGGGGCGGCGGTCGACGGCCAGGCCTT
>NZ_JAQGJL010000114.1 GCF_028290645.1 Devosia sp.
TCGTCGACCTCGGCGGCATCGATGGTCTGCTGCACGTCACCGATATCGCCTGGCGCCGGGTCAATCACCCGTCCGAAGTTCTCGCCATCGGCGAGACCATCAAGGTGCAGATCGTCCGCATCAACCACGAGAGCCATCGTATCTCGCTCGGCATGAAGCAGCTGCAGGCCGACCCGTGGGATGGCATTGCGGCAAAGTACCCGGTGGGCGCCAAGTTCACCGGCCGCGTGACCAACATCACCGACTACGGTGCGTTCGTCGAACTGGAGCCGGGCATCGAAGGCCTGATCCACGTTTCCGAGATGAGCTGGACCAAGAAGAACGTCCATCCGGGGAAGATCGTCAGCACTTCGCAGGAAGTGGAAGTGATGGTGCTCGAGGTCGATCCGGAAAAGCGCCGCATCTCGCTCGGCCTGAAGCAGACCCTCGCCAATCCGTGGGAAACCTTCGCCGAGAAGTATCCGTCGGGTACCGTTGTCGAGGGCGAGGTCAAGAACAAGACCGAGTTCGGCCTGTTCATCGGTCTCGATGGCGATGTCGACGGCATGGTCCACCTCTCCGACCTCGACTGGCAGAAGCCCGGTGAGCAGGCTCTCGAAGCCTACAACCGCGGCGACATGGTCCAGGCCAAGGTGCTCGACGTCGATGTCGAGAAGGAGCGTATCTCGCTGGGCATCAAGCAGCTGGCAGTGGGCGAAGTGGCCGATACCGGCGGCGACGGCATCCGCAAGGGTTCCGTGGTGACCGGCACGGTGACCGAGGTCAACGACGGCGGCATCGAAGTCCGTATCGCTGACAGCGAAATGACCGCGTTCATCCGCCGCGCGGACCTCAGCCGCGACCGCAACGACCAGCGTCCGGAGCGCTTCAGCAAAGGCGAGAAGGTCGACGCACGCGTCACCCAGTACGATCGCAAGACCCAGCGCATCCAGCTCTCCATCAAGGCGCTTGAAATCGCCGAGGAGAAGGAAGCCGTGGCCGCCTACGGTTCGTCGGACTCGGGCGCTTCGCTCGGCGACATCCTGGGCGCCGCGCTCAAGGATCGCGAAAAGAACTAAGGTCCTGCCGCGGGCAGCTCGCCCGCGGGCACGATATCGGGGGCTCGCACCGTCATGGTGCGGGCCCTTTGTTTAGGGGGCACTGAATGCATCTGAGGGACGTCGCCTGGCGCGCCATGTCGGCCTATGACCTGCCGGCCGTGCAGGGCATAGCCGACACCGTGCACATCGATTACTTCGAGACCCCCGAGGTCCTCGCCGAGCGCCTGCGCCTCTATCACAATGGCTGCTACCTGCTCGAAGTCGGCGAGAAGCCCGCAGGCTATGTGCTGAGCCACCCTTGGCTCTACGGCACGCTGCCCCCGCTCAATACGCTGCTGAAGCAACTGCCGGCCGAACCCGACACCTACTATATCCACGATCTCTGCCTCCTGCCGGTTGCCCGCCGCATCGGCGCCGCATCGAGGATCGTCGAGGCGCTGGTGAAGCACGCACGCGCCGAAGGCTATCCCACCGTGACCCTGGTAGCGGTCAACGGCTCGATCCCCTTCTGGCAACGCCACGGCTTCCAGATCACCGAGATCGACGCGCTCTACGGCAAGCTCCTGAGCTATGAGGCCGCGGCGAGCTATATGGTGCGGAGGCTTGTGTAGGTACAAATTTGTAGTTACATTGGGCGCGCACGAAGGGGGCAACGTGCTGTATCAGTGGGACGAGGAGAAGAACCGCGCCAACAAGGCCAAGCACGGCATCACCTTCGAGCAGGCAACGAAGGCGTTTGACGACCCCTTCGTCGTCAGTCGCTACCAAGGTGTAGAGGACGGAGAGCACCGTCACGCGATACTAGGCTTGGTCGACGGCATTGTGGTTCTATTCGTAGTGTTCACGGACTGGAGCATCGAATTTGACGAGCCCGTGAACCGCATTATTTCGGCCCGTCGCGCCGACAGGTCGGAAAGGTTGATCTATGAAAAAGAGCGAAGGTCGTATCGTTAGCTTCAAGCCGCGGGAACTGACCGCGGAAGGGCGTGCCGATCTGCGTGCCCTCGCCGACCTGCCTGACGACCAGATCGACTATTCCGACATCCCCGCGACCACGGCTGAAGACTGGGTAGGCGCGGAGGTCGGAAAGTTCTATCGGCCGCTGAAGCAGCAGTTGACCCTGCGCGTCGACGCCGATGTGCTTGACTGGTTCAAGCGCGAAAGCCCCGACGGCAAGGGCTACCAGACCCGCATCAACACTGCGCTGCGCGAGTACATGGCCGCGCACACCAAGAAGGCCGGCTGACCTCGGTCGAACTCCCGGTAGCACCTGCCACGGCATCCGGACGCCCGCATCCGCCTTGCATTTGTCGCCGCCGCTCGTTACCCCGCCAGAACCCCAGCGGCGCGAGGCACAGATGAGCGACTATTCCGGCGACCCGGCGCATCTCATTCCGGCCAATGCAAGGCTCCGCCGTTCGCGGCGGCTGTGGCGCGTGCTGTTCTTTCTCGCGCTGGCCGCCGCGGTGCTGGCCATTGCCGGCCGCTTCGCGCTGCAGCAGGGCGGGCCCGGCGACCGCATCGCGCGGGTCAGCATCACCGGCACCATCCTCACCGATCCGGCGCGGCTCAAGGTGCTCAACGAGCTCGGCGAGGACACGGCGGTGAAAGCCGTCATCGTCGCCATCAACTCTCCCGGCGGCACCACCGCCGGCGGCGAGGAGCTCTACGAGGCGCTCGGTGCGCTGCGCGCCAAAAAGCCCGTCGTCGCGGTGATCAGCGAGCTCGGCGCCTCTGCCGCCTACATGACCGCCATCGCCACCGACCGCATCTTCGCCCGCCGGCTCTCGATCGTCGGCTCGATCGGCGTGCTCTACCAGCATGTCGATGCGGGCAAGCTCCTCGCCACCATCGGCGTCGGGCTCGACAAGGTGCAGACCGGTCCGCTGAAGGCCGAACCCGACCTGAACGAGCCCATGGTGGGCGAGGTGCGGGCCTCGCTCCAGGCGCTGGTCAACGATTCGTTCGGCTGGTTTGTCGACATCGTCGCCGAGCGCCGTGGCATCCCGCGCCCCGAAACCCTCGCGCTGGCCGACGGCCGCATCATCACCGGCCGCCAGGGCGTCGATTTGAAGCTCATCGACGCTATTGGCGGCGAAGCTGAGGCCGTTGCTTGGCTCGAGGCCGACAAGTCAATCGCCGGCGATCTGCCCGTCGTCGATTACTTCCCGTTGCCGGCAGAGGGCTGGCTCGGCGTCACCCGTTGGCTCGGCCAGAGCGCCGCCGAAGTGGCGCGTTCGACTGTCTCAGGGGCAATGTCGCTTGACGGGTTGGTCTCCCTTTGGCACGCTGCTCCATCGATGTGAAACCCATCGACCCGTGAGGAGCGCCGGGGGGCGGTATGATCAAGTCCGAGCTCGTGCAGCGATTGTCCGACGAGAATCCGCATCTGTTTCAGCGGGATATCGAAAACATCGTCAATGCCATCCTTGATGAGGTCGGTGACGCCATGGCCCGCGGCGACCGCGTGGAGCTGCGCGGTTTCGGCGCCTTCTCGGTCAAGAACCGGCCGGCCCGCGTCGGCCGCAACCCGAGGACCGGCGAGACCGTGGACGTGGGCGAGAAATACGTGCCCCAGTTCAAGGCCGGTAAGGAAATCCGTGAGCGGATCAATCGCGCGGAATGATGCCGGGACCGACCGATGATTAGGCGTATTGTCGGCTGGTTTGTCCTGGTGCCGCTCTGTGCGGTCTTGGTGGTATTTGCCCTCGCCAATCGCCAGCTCGTGGTGGTGAACTTCAACCCGTTCGCGCCGGTCGACGCGCTGACCTCGCCCGCGGTCGGCGTGCCGCTGTTCCTCGTCATCTTTGCGGTGCTGCTGGTCGGGGTGCTGCTGGGCGGCATCGCCACCTGGTTCGCCCAGGGGCCGCACCGCCGCGACGAGCGTCATTTCAAGCGCGAGACCGAGCGGCTGCACCGCGAGCTCGAAGTGGCCCGCCGCTCGCCGGAGCTGCCCGCCCCGCTCGGCGCCGAACAATTCGCCCAATCCAACTGACGCCAGGTCTCATGTCCGACCCTCTCATCGTCAAGATCTGCGGCATCAAGACCACCGCATTGCTTGAAGCCGCGATTGACGCCGGCGCCGACATCGTGGGCTTCACGCATTTCGAGCGCAGCCCGCGCTATGTCGACATCGAAACCCTGCAGCTGCTGATCTCCGAGGCCCGCGGCCGGGTCGAGACCTGCGTGCTGCTGGTCAACCCGGACAATTCCGCCGTCATGGAAGTCGCGGCGCTGTCGCCCGACTGGATCCAGCTCCACGGCCCCGAGACCCCGCATCGCGTCGAAACCATCCGCGACGAGGCCGGCATCGCCATCATGAAGGCCGTCGCCATCGGCTCGGCCGAGGATGTCGCCCATGTGGCCGATTTCGTCGACGTGGCCGACCGGATCCTGCTCGATGCCAAGCCACCCAAGGGCGCCGAACGCCCGGGCGGGCTCGGCGTGCCGTTCGACTGGGGGCTCCTGAAGGCGCTTGACCCCAACCTTCCATTCATGCTTTCCGGAGGCCTCACGCCCGAGACGGTGGGGGAGGCGATCCGGGCCGTTCGGCCGATGGGTGTCGATGTCTCCTCCGGCGTCGAGACCGCGCCCGGCGTCAAGGACGCGGCGCTGATCCGGGCCTTTATCGACAAGGCGCGAGCCGCACACGGGTAGGAGTTCAGCAGTGACCGCGACCGGGGCCAATTCCCTTCGCAACGGCCCCGACGAAGAGGGTCGTTTCGGGCTCTATGGCGGCCGCTTCGTCGCCGAGACGCTGATGCCGCTGATCCTCGACCTCGAGAAGGCCTATCGCGCCGCGCAGGCCGATCCCGAATTCCAGGCCGAGATCAGGCATCTCGCCAAACACTATGTCGGCCGTCCGTCGCCGCTCTACTTCGCCGAGCGGATGACCGAGCACCTGGGCGGTGCGAAGGTCTATTTCAAGCGCGAAGAGCTGAACCACACCGGCTCGCACAAGATCAACAATACGCTTGGCCAGATCCTCCTCGCCAGGCGCATGGGCAAGACCCGCATCATCGCCGAGACCGGTGCCGGCCAGCACGGCGTCGCCACCGCGACCGTGTGCGCCAAGTTCGACCTGCCCTGCGTGGTGTTCATGGGCGCCACCGACGTCGAGCGGCAATATCCGAACGTCTTACGCATGAAGATGCTGGGTGCCGAAGTCCGCCCGGTCACCGCTGGCGCCGGCACGCTCAAGGACGCCATGAACGAGGCGCTGCGCGACTGGGTCACCAACGTCGATACGACCTACTACCTGATCGGCACCGCCGCCGGCCCGCACCCCTATCCCGAGATGGTCCGCAACTTCCAGTCGGTCATCGGCGAGGAGATCAAGGTGCAGATGCAGGAGATCGAGGGCAAGCTCCCCGACGCGCTTGTCGCCTGTGTCGGTGGCGGCTCCAACGCTATCGGCACCTTCCACGCCTTCCTCGACGAACCCTCGGTCAAGATTTACGGTGCCGAAGCCGGCGGCCATGGCATCGATGTGGAGAACGGTCACGCCGCCTCGATGACCGGTGGCCGCCCCGGCGTGCTCCACGGCAACCGCACCTACCTGCTGCAGGATGCCGACGGCCAGATCCTCGAAGGCCACTCGATCTCCGCCGGCCTCGACTACCCCGGCGTCGGCCCCGAGCACTCGTACCTGCATGACACGAGGCGGGTCACCTACGTGCCGATCACCGACAACGAGGCGCTCGAGGCCTTCCAGCTCTGCACCCGCCTCGAAGGCATCATCCCCGCGCTCGAATCGGCCCACGGCCTTGCCGAGGTGATGAAGCTGGCGCCCACCATGGGCAAGGACGAGACCATCGTCCTCTGCCTCTCGGGCCGCGGCGACAAGGACGTCGAGAGCGTCGGCCGCTATCTGGGGATGAACGCCTGATGACCACCCGCATCCCCGCCCGCTTCGCCAAGTGCGCCGCCGAAGGCCGTCCGGCGCTCGGCATCTTCACCATGGCCGGCGACCCCGACTTTGCCACCGGCCAGTCCATCCTCGATGCGCTGCCGGCCGCCGGCGCCGACATCATCGAGTTCGGCATGCCGTTTTCCGACCCGATGGCCGATGGTCCGGGCGTGCAGATGGCCGGCCAGCGCGCGCTCGCCGCCGGCCAGACGCTGAGGAAGACCCTCGCCATGGTCGAGGCGTTCCGGAGCAAGGACAACGACACCCCGATCGTGCTGATGGGCTACTACAATCCCATCTACATCTTCGGCGTCGAGCCCTTCCTCGCCGCGGCGAAGGCCGCCGGTGTCGATGGCCTGATCGTCGTCGACCTGCCGCCCGAGGAGGACGAGGAACTCTGCATCCCGGCGCTCAATGCCGGCCTCAACTTCATCCGCTTGACCACCCCCACCACCGACGACAAGCGGCTGCCGGCGGTGCTGAAGAACACCTCCGGCTTCGTCTACTACGTGTCGATGACCGGCATCACCGGCGCGACGATCAAGTCGCACGCCGCGGTGGGCGAAGCGGTGCGCCGCATCAAGCACCACACCGACCTGCCGGTCGCCGTCGGCTTCGGCATCAAGACCGCCGACGATGCGGCAAGCATGGGCCGCGACGCCGACGGCGTGGTCGTCGGCACCGCCATCTGCAATGCGGTGGGCAATTCGCTGGAGAACGGCAAGGCGACGGCAGGGACGGTCTCCGCCGTGACGACTCTGGTCGCCGGGCTGGCAAGCGGCGTGAAACGGGCGAAAGCCGCGGCCTGACGATGAGCAAGCGGCTGGCGCGCATGGCCGAGAATCCGCGCGCCGGTTGGTCCATTGCTGATGTCGAGGCGGTCTGTAGTGAGTTCGGAATCGCTTGCGCGGCGCCGCGTGGCGGTGGGTCGCACTACAAGATCTGGCACCCGCTGGTTCGCGAGATTCTGACCGTGCCTTTCAAACGCCCATCAAGCCCGTAGATATCCGCAAGCTCGTATCCTTCGTCGAAGCCGTAAGGAGCGCTCAATGAGCAAGCTCGCTTATCCCGTTATCGTATCGCCGCTCTCGGAAGCCGATGGCGGTGGTTTTGTTGCGACGGTGCCCGATCTTCCCGGCTGCATGAGCGATGGCGAAACTCAGGAGGAGGCTATTGTGAACGTGCTGGATGCGATTGAGTCCTGGCTTGAGGCTGCACGTGACGCCGGTCGCGAAGTACCAGCACCCTCACCAGTTGCCGCCATCGCCTGACACCACCCACCGACCGTCATCCCAGCGAAAGCTGGGACCCATCTCGCCGCCCGCGCCAGCCGAGAGTTGGGTCCCTGCTTCCGCAGGGATGACATCGAGTCGGGGGCAACAGCAGTGGCTCCCAACACCACCCCCACCCACTCCGTCCCCCTCGCAAACCGGTTACCAACACCCCACCATCCCTTAACCACGGCGTCCGAACCTGATAATATTCGCCACAATCACCATATACGCCCCGCGAACGGCGCCGATCGGTGCTGGAACAGCTGGCGAGGGAAACAGGCTAGGCAATGAACTGGATCAACAACGTCGTCCGTCCCCGCATCCGCTCCTTCTTGAAACCGAAGGATACCGGCTCGGAGAACCTCTGGGTCAAGGATCCGGAATCGGGCGAGATGGTGTTCTACCGCGATCTCGAAGCCAACATGTGGGTGGTGCCCAATTCCGGCTACCACATGAAGATCAAGGCCTCCGACCGGCTTGCGACCTTCCTCGATGAGGGCAAATACGACACGGTGCCGCTGCCCAGCGTGCCGCACGATCCGCTGAAGTTCCGTGACAGCAAGCGCTACGCCGATCGCCTGAAGGAGCAACGGCTGAAGACCGGCACCGAGGATGCGGTCACCGTCGGCACCGGCGAACTGTTCGGCCAGCCGGTCACGGTCGGCGTCCAGGATTTCGATTTCATGGGCGGCTCGCTCGGCATGGCCGCGGGCTCGGCCATCGTCACCGGCCTCGAGACCGCCGCCAACCGCCGCACCCCGTTCATCCTCTTCGTCTCCTCGGGCGGCGCGCGCATGCAGGAGGGCGTTCTCTCGCTGATGCAGATGCCGCGCACCACCGTGGGCGTGCTGCGCCTGCGTGAAGCGGGGCTCCCCTTCATCGTGGTGTTCACCAACCCCACCACCGGCGGCGTCACTGCCTCCTACGCCATGCTGGGCGACGTGCACCTCGCATAGCCCGCCGCCCTGATCGGCTTAGCCGGCCCGCGCGTCATCGAGCAGACCATCCGCGAAAAGCTCCCCAAGGGCTTCCAGCGCTCGGAATACCTCTACGAGCACGGCATGATCGACATGGTGGTGCACCGCCACAACCTGCGCGAAACCATCGGCTCGCTGGTCGGCATCCTCACCAAGTCGCCGGTCCGCGAGGAACTGAGCGAAACCGCCCCGTCGCGCCTCGCCACGCCCATCACGGCGAATGCCGGCGACGACCTGATCGGCGTGCCGGCGGAAGCGGCGCACGCCGAGTAGCGCCCGTCATCCGGCGCTGCGCGCCACCTTCTCCCCGACGGGGAGAAGAATAGAAGGGGCACCAACTGTGCCACATCGGTTCCTCTCCCCTTCGGGGAGGGTGGGTCGGCCGAAGGGCCGAAACGGGTGAGGGGCTGGGCACCACAAGCAGCACAGTGCTAGAAGCCCCGTACCCTCCTCCCGAGTCGCCCCGTGTCCCGCACCGACGCCATCCTCAAGCGGCTGCTGACGCTTCATCCCAAGCTGATCGACCTGCATCTCGAGCGCGAGATGCTGCTGCTGGAAAAGCTCGGCAATCCGCAGGACCACCTGCCGCCGGTGATCCATGTCGCCGGCACCAATGGCAAGGGCTCGACCATCGCCTATCTGCGCGCCTTCCTCGAGGCGGCCGGCAAGAAGGTCCACGTCTACAACTCGCCGCATCTGGTGCGCTTCAACGAACGCATCCGGCTCGCCGGCAAGCTTGTCTCCACACGGCTGCTCAATCGTACGCTCGAGGCGTGCGAAGCTGCCAATGCGGGAGCGCCGATCACCTTTTTCGAGATCACCACTTCGGCTGCGCTGAAGTTGTTCGCCGAAACGCCGGCGGACTACCTGCTGCTCGAGGTCGGGATGGGCGGCACTTTCGATTCCACCAATGTGGTCGATCATCCGCTCGGCGTCGTCATCACCCCGGTCGACATCGACCACCAGAGTTTTCTCGGCAAGACCGTCGGTGAGATCGCCGTCAGCAAGGCCGGCATCCTGAAGCGCGGCAGCCCGGCCGTCGTCGGCCTGCAGCAGGAGGAGGGCCGCGTCGTGATCGACAAGGCGGCCCG
>NZ_JAQGJL010000123.1 GCF_028290645.1 Devosia sp.
AAGATCGAGCAGAAGGAAGACCTGCTCGGCACCACCGCCGTGGCCGAGCGGCTGCAGAAGATCCTCGCCCTCATGGAAGGCGAGATCGGCGTGCTGCCGGTGGAAAAGCGCATCCGCAGCCGCGTCAAGCGGCAGATGGAGAAGACCCAGCGCGAGTACTATCTCAACGAGCAGATGAAGGCGATACAGCGCGAGCTGGGCGACGGCGAGGAAGGCTCCAACGAGCTGACCGAGCTCGAGGAGAAGATCAAGAAGACCAAGCTTTCCAAGGAAGCGCGGACCAAGGCCGACGCCGAGCTCAAGAAGCTCAAGACGATGAGCCCGATGTCCGCCGAAGCGACGGTCGTCCGGAACTATCTCGATTGGCTGCTGACGCTCCCCTGGGGCAAGAAGAGCAAGGTCAAGCGCGACCTCCTCTACGCCGAGAAGGTGCTGGACGAGGATCACTACGGCCTCGAGAAGGTCAAGGAACGCATCCTGGAGTACCTTGCGGTGCAGTCGCGCACCGGCAAGCTCAAGGGGCCGATCCTCTGCCTCGTCGGCCCTCCAGGTGTCGGCAAGACCTCGCTCGGCAAGTCGATCGCCAAGGCGACCGGCCGCGAGTTCGTGCGCATGGCGCTCGGCGGCGTGCGTGACGAGGCCGAGATCCGTGGCCACCGGCGGACCTATATCGGCTCCATGCCCGGCAAGGTGATCCAGTCGCTCAAGAAGGCAGGTAAGAGCAATCCGCTGTTCCTGCTCGACGAGATCGACAAGATGGGCCAGGATTTCCGCGGCGATCCATCCTCGGCGCTGCTCGAAGTGCTGGATCCGGAGCAGAACCACACGTTCAACGACCACTATCTCGAGGTCGACTACGACCTCTCGGACGTGATGTTCGTCACCACCTCGAACACGCTCAACATCCCCGGCCCGCTGATGGACCGCATGGAGATCATTCGCCTCTCGGGTTACACCGAAGAGGAGAAGTTCGAGATCGCCCGGCGCCACCTGATCCCGGAGACGCTGAAGGAGAACGGCCTGCAGCCCAAGGAGTTCGTCATCAACGACGAGCTGCTGATGGCGGTGGTGCGGAACTATACCCGTGAAGCGGGCGTGCGTAACCTGAAGCGCGAGCTGTCGAAGCTCATGCGGAAGGCGGTTCGCGACCTGATGACGAAGAAGGCCACCAAGGTCGAGATCACGCCCGAGCTGCTCGAGGAATATCTCGGGCCGGCGTTCTACCGGAACGACAAGATCGATGCCGAGCCGCAGGTCGGCGCGGTGACGGGCCTCGCCTGGACTTCGGTCGGCGGTGAGATCCTGACGATCGAAGGCGTGATGACGCACGGCAAGGGCCGCATGACGGTGACCGGCAACCTCAAGGAAGTGATGAAGGAATCCATCACTGCCGCATCGGGCTATGTCCGGTCGAGGTCGGTCGAGCTCGGCATCAAGCCGCCGCTGTTCGATACGCGCGACATCCACCTGCACGTGCCGGAAGGCGCGACGCCGAAGGATGGTCCGTCCGCGGGCATCGCCATGGCCACCGCCATCGTCTCGCTGATGACCGGCATCCCGGTCCGGCACGACGTGGCGATGACCGGCGAGGTAACGCTGCGCGGCCGCGTGCTGCCGATCGGCGGGCTCAAGGAGAAGCTGCTCGCAGCGCTCCGCTCGGGCATCAAGACGGTCCTCATCCCCGAGGAGAATACCCGCGATCTGAAGGAAATCCCCGAGATCGTGACCAAGGGAATGGAGATCATCCCGGTGAGCCGCATGGACGAGGTGCTGAGCCGCGCCCTGGTCAAGCAGCCCGAGCCGATCGAATGGAAGTACGACGAGGACAAGCCCGCCGCAGTGCCGGCGATCGAAACCCCCGTCGATGGCGACGAAGCCGGCACGAGCCTGCCGCACTAAGCGGGCTCGGAGCGATGAAGTTGGAAACGGCGCCTTGGGGCGCCGTTTTCGTTTGCGCCAGCCCGACGGGGCTCGGGTTTGGTGCCGCCCTGCAGCTGACCGCCTCTCCACAGCGCTCCCCACAAAGAGGAGGGTGCCGCACCCAGTGCGTGGCATCATCTTGCCCAAGGCACCGGCGCGCACCTCCCCCTTCATGGGGAGGCCGGGAGGGGGCCGTGCGGTTCAGCTCTTGCGCCTCCCCCCTCTGTCATCCCAGCCGAGAGTTGGGTCGCCTTCCGCAGGGATGCCATCGACTGCGGGCAGGCACCACGCACATCCCGCTTCAGCAGAGCGCAATCCCTGCCACCAGCCCCTCCGAATTCCGCTTGTCCTCGCCCAACTGAACAAATATTGAACGCCTCCTGCATGTCAGCCGGTCCGGAGGGTCCCGACTTGAACAAGGCACTCATTGTCATCCTCAGCGCAGTGACCCTCGATGCAATCGGCATCGGGCTGATCTTCCCGATCCTGCCGAGGCTCTTGCAGGATGTCACGCATACCGGCGAGGTGACGGCGCTGATCGGCATCATGCTGGCGCTCTACTCGGCGATGCAGTTCCTGTTCTCGCCAGTGCTGGGGGTGCTGAGCGATCGCTACGGGCGGCGGCCGGTGCTGCTGCTGTCGCTTGCCGGCGCGGCGATCGACTATCTCATCATGGCGTTCGCGCCCGAACTCTGGATGCTGGTGATCGGCCGCGCCATCGCCGGCATCACCAGCGCCAACATGGCGGTCGCCACCGCCTATATCACCGACATCTCGGCGGAAGAGGAGCGGGCGCGGCGCTTCGGCTATTTCCATGCCATGTTCGGCATCGGCTTCATCATCGGACCGGTGATCGGCGGCATTCTCGGCGACATCTGGGTGCGGGCGCCGTTCCTCGTCGCGGCCGCGCTCAACGCCGTGAACTTCGCGCTGGCGCTGTTCGTCCTCCCCGAGTCCCGGCCGGGAGACAGCACCGCGAAGTTCGATTTAAGGACGCTGAACCCGTTCCGCCCGCTCGGCTGGGCCTTCTCGTTCGCCGCGCTGCTGCCGCTGATGGCCATTTTCGTCATCATGAACTTCGTCGGCACCATGTACGGGACCATCTGGGCGCTGTTCGGCCAGGACATGTTCCAGTGGAACGGCTTGATGATCGGCCTATCGCTCGGCGCCTTCGGCCTCTTCCATGCCGGCGCGCAGGCGCTGCTCACCGGTCCTGCCGCGGCGCGGCTGGGGGAGAAATGGGCGCTGGTCGTCGGCATGGGCTGCGAACTCACCGCGCTGCTGATTCTCGGCTTTGCGACGCAGGGCTGGATTCTCTTCGCGCTGGCGCCGCTGTTCGCTCTGGGCGGCATCGGCATGCCGGCGCTGCAATCGCTGACCACGCAGCAGGTCGACGGCGACAACCAGGGCAAGCTCCAGGGGGTTCTCGCAAGTCTCGTCAGCCTCTCGGCAGTATTCGGGCCGCTATTCTTTGCGATGGTATATTTCGCCCTCAAGCCGACCTGGCCGGGTCTGATCTGGATCGTCGGCGGAGCCGTGTATTTGCTGGCTTTGCCGCTTCTCCTCGGCATCCGGAGAACGCCGATTGCCACAGTAGCGCCCGAGAGCTGACAAAGTTGAGCCAAAATTGACAGTTCATTAACAGAATAGCTGTGCTCCGCTTGCGGAAAAGCCCGGATTTCCTTGCGTTCCGGGCAGAATCGAAGAAGGGTCACGGCGTTTTGGTTCGCCTGTGAGGGCGGGCATCCCACATGTGAGGAAACGCTATGTCTAACAAGAACGATCTGATCGGCGTCGTCGCCGACAAGGCGGGCCTGACCAAGGCCCAGGCCGGAGAGGCTGTCGACGCCGTGTTTGAGGCGATCACGACGTCGCTGAAGAAGGGCGACGAAGTGCGTCTGGTCGGTTTCGGCACGTTTGCGGTTTCCAAGCGCAAGGCTTCGATCGGCCGCAACCCGGCAACGGGCGCGGAGATCAAGATCCCGGCTTCCAACCAGGCCAAGTTCAAGCCCGGCAAGGGCCTCAAGGACTCGATCAACTAAGGATCGTTTCCCGGTCGAGAGCACCATATGGCCCCGTGCGCACGTCGCCGGGGTCTCTTTGTTTTTGGGGCGGGGCAGGGGGCCCCTGAAGGTTGGATGCTGCCGCGCCGCAAGCTCGATGTCATCCCAGCGAGATTCTCAGTGGGCGCGGGCGGTGCCTGAGTTCCAGCTGTTGCTAGAATGACAGCCAGGAGGGTGGGCGCCTCTTGGCAGCCTCATGTCACATGACGGGGAATGGTGGGCGGTGACGGTCTCGAACCGCCGACCCTCTCGGTGTAAACGAGATGCTCTACCAACTGAGCTAACCGCCCATCGGCGACCGCTGGTCCCGACGAGGGGCACTAACTAGGGTTTCGCCACCCGGGCGTCAACCCGTGCCGCCGGCCGAGCGACGACGGGCTGTGCAGTGACGCTCCCTTTGGATAAGCTCGCTCCCCTACGCTGAACGGTTTGTCGGACTGAGGCCAGGGAGGGCTCCGATGTCGATTGCCGAACTTAGCCGATTCGAACTGCCCGGTTTTATGGGCACCCTCATGCATCCAGATCATGCCGGCTACGACGACGCGCGCCGCGTCTACAACGGCATGATCGATCGCAAGCCGGCGCTGATCGCCCGCTGCAACAGTGCCGATGACGTGGTGCTGGCCGTCGGTCTGGCGCGCCGGCTGGACCTGCCGCTCTCGGTCTATGGCGGCGGCCACGCGGTGACCGGCACCGCCGTCTGCGATGACGGCATCTGCGTTGACCTGCGTGGCATGAAGTCAATCGACATCGACCCCGTGGCGCAGACCTGCCGCGTCGAGGCCGGGGCCAACTGGGGCGAGTTCGACGCCGCTACGGCCGCCCATGGCCTCGTGATGACCGGAGGGCGCAATCCCGGTACCGGCGTTGCCGGCCTGACGGTCGGCAGCGGCAGCGGCTGGCTGGAGCGCAAGTTCGGCTATGTCTGCGACAACCTCATTAAGGCCGAAGTGGTCGTGGCCGACGGCCGCAAGGTGATTGCCTCGGAAACCGAGAACCCCGACCTGTTCTGGGGCCTGCGCGGCGGCGGGGGAAATTTCGGAATCGTCACGGCGTTCCATTTCCGCCTGCACAAGCTCGGCCCGATCGTCCTCGCCGGGGTCCTGATGTATCCAGCTCCCATGGCCGGGGCGCTGCTTAGGCACGTTCGCGATTTCATGCTTACGGCACCGGACGAGGTTGGTATCGGCGTCGCGTTCGTCACGGCCCCGAATGCGCCATTCGTACCGGAACCGGCGCGCGGCAAGCCGGCGGCGGTGGTGCAGGTCATCTATGCGGGCGATGTCGAGGACGGCATGAAGGTGCTGGCGCCACTGCGTGCGTTCGGCCCGCCAGCCGCTGACCTGGTGCAGCCGATGCCTTACGCAGAGTTCCAGAAGATGGGCGGCAACTTCCCCGGATCGCTTAACTACTGGACCGCCGACTTCCTCAATGAACTGCCCGAGCAGGCGATCGACGCCTATTCGGCGCTTGCGTTGACGCCGCTGTCGCCGGAATCGGCGATCATCCTCGTTCCGGGGGGTGGCGCACCGTCACGGGTCGCCGAAGAAGCGACTGCGTTCGGCATGCGAACTGCCCCATGGAACGTGCACTACATCTGCGGCTGGTCCGACCCGGCCGACAATGAGCGCAACATCGCCCGGGTCAAGGAGATAGCCTCGGTGCTGAAGCCGTGGGCAACCGGGCGGGTGTACCTGAACTATATCGGCGACGAAGGACAATCGCGGATCGAGAACTCGTTCGGGCCTCGGAAGCTGGCGCGGCTGCAGGCCCTCAAGGCCAAGTGGGACCCGCAGAATTTCTTCCGTCACAACCAGAACATCCGTCCGCTGCCGGCGGTCGGCTGAGCGTTTCGGCGCGGGTTGTGGATTGACGCCGCAAAGCGCGGGAATTGACGCTTGACACTCCCGGACCCGCCCTCTAAACGACCCGCACGTTGCGCGGCCGAGCCGCTCAAGCGGGAGTAGCTCAGTTGGTTAGAGCGCCGGCCTGTCACGCCGGAGGTCGCGGGTTCGAGCCCCGTCTCTCGCGCCACCCTTTCCCTTCACATCGCTGAAGTTTCGGGTCGGCGCACATCGCTTCACAAGGCCGTGTCTTAACGCCCCGGTAGCTTGTCGCGTATGATCGGTTTGCAACCGAACGCACACCACCACATTTCTTTTGGTTGAACCGCGGAACCGCGGGCACGTGCCGGGCATTTGGACGCTGGGAGGCGGCCACGGAGAGGTCCATGCGGTTATCGCCATTTCTGCTGTTCGCAGGATTGATGCTTGCGGCCCCTGCCGGGGCGGCGGTGGCGTCGGACGTGATCGCCATTCCAATCCAGTCGAGCGACGTGGCCGTTCCCGTGGCGGGCGGCGGATTCGACTGGAGTGGATTCTATGCCGGCGTCTACGGCGTGGTGCAGTCGAGCGCCTTGCGCGACGCAGAGGTCGGGGCGGGAATTGAGGCCGGCGTCAACGCGCAGTTCGATTTCTTCCTCGTCGGCGGCGAAGTGGCGCTACACGGGCTGACCGGCGATACCATCGACACCGCCTACGGCCAGGTGACGGGCCGCGGCGGCCTGCTGCTCACCAACGACCTCCTGGCCTACGCCTCGGCCGGCTACGGCATGGAACTCACCGGTACGGGGGAAAGCGACCTCCTGGCCGGTGGCGGCCTCGAGTATGCGGTCACCGATGCGCTGTCGATCAATGCCGAGTATCTGCGCGGCTTCGATCTCGAGGGCGGCAATCCAAAAGACCAGTTTACCCTCGGTGCCCGCTTCCACTTCTAGCGGCACCGAGGTCGTTTTCGCTGGCGAATCTATCTTCGCCGCCGCGATTTCTTGCGCGTTTCTGCGACGTGTAACCCCTTCAAACTGCTGACATTTCAACGCCACATTGCAGCCGCAACGCGTGTCCTTGCGGCAACAGGCGGGGCCAAAGGTCGGACGGCCGGGACCGATCCTGGGCTTCATCGCTTGCGCCCCTCGGGCGGGCCGCCTAACTCACCCCCGTCTGGACTACGGACTACCTACTAGCCTACCCAAAGGATCGTAAATGCGTACTCTCAAGTTTGCTCTGCTCGCCACCGTCGCAGTGGCCGGCATCACCTCGGCCGCCTCGGCCGCCGATCTCATTGTTGACCCGGGTCCCTCCCCGCCGGTGGTGGACAACTTCGTCTCCGGCTTCTCCTGGGAAGGCCCGTATGCGGGTCTGTGGGTTTCGGGCCAGAGCGATGCGGTCTTCGGGCTCGGCGCCGATCTCGGCGTGAACGTGCTCCTCAACGACAACATCATCGCGGGCGTCGAGGGCAACGTCGGATGGCTCGCTCAGGGCGACACGCTGCCCGACAGCCTCCAGGGCCAGGTGAACGGCAAGCTCGGCTTCGTCACCGGCAACCTCGCGTTCTACGGCCTCGCCGGCGCCGGCTACAACGACGCGACCCTTGGCTACACGCCGGTCGGTGTCGGAGCGGAAGTTGGCCTGACCGACTCGCTGTCGGTGAAGGGCGAGTACCAGTACCAGGTCGATTGGGACAACACCGCCGAGAACGCGCAGACCGGCAAGGTCGGCCTCAACTGGCACTTCTAGGCGGGTCTCCCCGGTGAGCTTGAAGGCCCCGCTTCGGCGGGGCCTTTCGTTTGGGGAGATGCCAGCGGGCGGCCGCGTTGTGCCCGGCACGCAACACCGGAGCCAAATCGCGCTGCCTGCAAGCGTTCGCGGGCCCCATTTAGGTTGCACTGTGCCCGCCTCGCCTGCTCAGTTCCATCGACAGACACGGTTAGCGCGGCGGCCCCTGCACTTAAATGGGCTTCGCGCGGATGGGGGGATGGGCTCGGCACTGCCGGGCCCTTCTCGTTTTCCGGCCGCGTTCCGTCACCGCTTGCGGGGCAAACTGCACGCTAAGTGGACTGTAATGATCAACATTAGTTTTCCTTGAATCGCTTGATGGCGTGGGCTAAGCCCGTGCCACACGAAGTCGCGTCGTCTCGCGGGCCCAAAATCGCCCGTCTGGCCGCGCGTGCCGGCCACTCCAGCCGGCCCGACCATTAGGCTGCACAATGAACGAGTTGCTCAGCAACTACCTGCCGATCACCATCTTCATCGGCCTGGCTGCCGTCATCGGCCTGGCCCTCATGATCGCCCCCTTCATTGTCGCTTACAAGAATCCCGACCCGGAGAAGGTGTCGGCGTTCGAAGCCGGATTCGACGCGTTCGACGATGCGCGCATGAAGTTCGACGTGCGCTTCTACCTCGTGTCGATCCTGTTCATCGTGTTCGACCTCGAAGTGGCGCTGCTGTTCCCGTGGGCCGTGGCGTTCCAGGATGTGGGCTGGTTCGGCTACTGGGCGGTCATGATCTTCCTTGGAGTATTGACCATCGGTTTCATCTACGAATGGAAGAAGGGCGCGCTGGAATGGGATTGAGTCAGCAGAC
>NZ_JAQGJL010000136.1 GCF_028290645.1 Devosia sp.
GCGCGGACGAGGGCGACGTACACCGGCATTTACGCGATCTCGATATCGACGCGGTGGCTGTAGTCGCGATCCTGCCCGTAGATGGTCGAGGGGAAATACGGGTGGTTCACCGCATCCGGCAGGTCCTGGTCCTCGAGGCAGAAGCCGCAATGGTGCCCGAACGTCTTGCCTTCGGCCGAAACGTTCGTCGTCACCGAGTTATAGACCTGCAGCCCCGGCCGGTCGGTCCAGAGTTTCAGCGTCAGCGCCCGGTTCGGCCCGGTCACCACTGCAACCGGCTCATCGAACTGCCGGTCGGTATCGAGCACGAGATTGCCGTCATAGTCGATGGGCTTTCCCGCCGTGTCGCGCATCGTGCGGCCCTTGCGGAAATCCCAGATGGTGCCGTCGACCGGCAGGATGGCGCCCGTCGGGATCAGCTGCTCGCCCAGTTCGGTATAGGCGCTCGCCGGGATCCGGTAGCTGTGGTCGAGCACGTCCGCGCCCGTCCCGAGGTTGAAATACTGGTGCTGCACGACATTGATCGGCGTCCGCCGGTCGGCCTTGGCGGTGATGTCAAGCCGCAGCCGGTGCCCGATCAGCGTATAGGTCGCGGTGAAGCGGACATTGCCGGGAAACCCCATCGCGCCATCAGGCGAATCGAGGGTGAAGCGCACCGACGTGTTGGCGCTGTCCGCCTCGCCGTCCCACACCAGCCGCCCGATGCCTTCGGGCCCGCCATGGAGCGCATGACCGAGGAAGTTCGGCGTTACCGTGTAGGTCTCTCCATCGAGCGTGAACGTGCCGTTCCTGATCCGGTTGGCCACCCGGCCGGCGAGTGAGCCGAAATAGGGCGAAGCCGCGGGATAGCTCTCGAACTGGTCGAACCCCAGCACTACCGAGCGCATGCCACCCGCCACCGGCACGCGCCAGTCGCGCACCAGGACGCCCCACGAGATGAGATCGACTTCGACGCCGGTGTCGCTCCTCAGCTTGAACTGGTCGACCCGCTCGCCCTTGAAGCTGCCGAACTCTTCCACCGCGACGCTCATTGCCGTTATCTCCTCTTTCGTGCGACGGGTTGATAGCTGCAATCGGCCGGAAGCGGAAGCGGGGAGGGGGCAGATGGACGAACTGAAGCGCCGGGCCACCGTGCACGACGTGGCACGCGAGGCCGGCGTATCGCTGGCCACCGTCGACCGTGTCCTCAACGGCCGCCCGGGGGTTCGCACCGAGACCGCCGGCAAGGTCGCCGAGGCGATCCGAACCCTCGATTTCCGCCGCGATCTCTCCGCCTCGCTGCTCGCCCGGGCCCGCGATCTCGGCGTCACCTTCCTCCTCCCCGATGGCCGCAACGAGTTTATGCTCGGGCTTATCGACGCCATCTCCCGGCGCGCCCATGCCACCAAGGGCGAGCGCATCAGCATCGACACCATGCTCGTCCCCGCCTTCGATGGAGCTGCCCTCGCCACCGCACTCGCCGGGCTCGATCCCAAGCAGTGCGATTGCGCCGTCGTCGTCGCCACCGAGGACGACAGGGTGCGCCGCGCCATCGACCAGGCGAGCCGCCGCGGCATCGCCGTGGTGACGCTGGTGTCCGACCTGCCGGGCTCGGCGCGCCGGCATTTCGTCGGTATCGACAACCAGGCCGCCGGCCGCACCGCCGCTTCGCTCCTCGGTCGCTTCGCCGCCCCCGGGCCGATCGGCCTGATCGTGGGCTCGCTCAGCCTTGCCGACCACCACCAGCGCCGCGAGGGCTTTGAAGCGGTGCTGCACGGCGAATTTCCCGGCCACCGGATCACCGGCCCACTCGAGGGCCGCGACGACGATGCGCGCACCGAGGCCGCCGCCCTCGAACTCCTCGCCCGCCCGGTCACCGGCATCTACAACCTGGGCGCCGGCAATGCTGGCCTGTTGCGCGCGCTCGAGCGCACCGGGCTCACCGGCAAGGTCCGCGTTGTCGCCCACGAGCTCACCGACGCCACCCGCGCCGGCCTCGCCAGCGGCGCCATCGACGTGGTCATCGACCAGAACCCCGACGGCGAAATCGCCGCCGCGCTCGGCCTCGCCCGCGCCGTGGCGCTCGGCCAGGACACCGAGCGCCGCCCCGCCCCCATTGAAATCGGCCTCTATCTGCGCGACAATCTCCCCAGAGGGTAACCACGACAGAACCGCCCCGGGAGGACCACCGCATGCTGCGCCCATCGCGTCTTGAGGTACGTGCCTCATGACCTATCTCGGCATCGATATCGGCACCTCCGGCGTCAAGGCGCTGCTCATCGACCGCGCCGGCAGGCCGATCGGCGAAGCGACCGCCAAGTCCGTCGAACCGGTCCGCCCGCATCCCGGCTGGTCCGAGCAGAACCCCGCCGACTGGTGGAACGCCACGCTCGAAGCAATCGACAAGCTGTCGAAGTCCCATCCGGCGGAACTGGCAGAAGTTCATGGACTAGGCCTGTCTGGTCACATGCACGGAGCTACACTTCTCGATAAAGACGACAATGTTCTCCGCCCGTGCATCCTCTGGAACGACGGCCGCTCCGCCGCCGAGTGCCTCGAGATGGAAGCGGCGCTTCCCTCCCTTCGCGACATCGCCGGCAACATCGCCATGCCCGGCTTCACCGCCCCCAAGATCGCCTGGGTGCGCAAGCACGAGCCAGAGATTTTCGCGAGGATTGCCAAGGTCTTGCTGCCCAAGGCCTATATCCGCCTGCTGCTCAGCGGCGAGCATGTCGAGGACATGTCCGACGCCTCCGGCACGCTCTGGCTCGACGTCGGCAAGCGCGACTGGTCCGACGAGCTGCTCAACCTCACCGGCCTCAACCGCTCCCACATGCCGCGCCTCGTCGAAGGCTCCGCCCCCTCGGCCGTCCTCAAGCGCGAATTCGCCGAGCGCTGGGGCATGTCAGGCGACGTCGTCATCGCCGGCGGCGCAGGCGACAACGCGGCCGCCGCCTGCGGCATCGGCGCCATCCAGCCGGGCGAAGGGTTTGTTTCGCTTGGTACTTCCGGCGTCCTGTTCGTCAGCAACGACCGCTTCCGCCCCAACACCAATGGCGCGGTGCACGCCTTCTGCAACGCCGTGCCCGATACCTGGCACCAGATGGGCGTCATCCTCTCGGCGACCGACAGCCTCAACTGGCTCAGCAAGGTCACCGGCCAGGACCCCGCACAACTCTCCGGCGCCGCCGAAGCCGGGTTCAAGGGCCCGGGCGAGGAGATCTTCCTCCCGTACCTCAGCGGCGAGCGCACCCCGCACAACAACGCCCATGCCCGTGCGAGCTTCACCGGTCTCTCCCACTCCACCCCCCCGGCGCTGCTCGCCCAGGCGGTGATGGAGGGCGTCGCCTTCGCCTTCCGCGATTGCCAGCGCGTGCTCAGGGACGCCGGCACCGAGATGGGCCAGCTGCTGGCCGTCGGCGGCGGCAGCAAGTCCGAGCTGTGGCTGAAGCTCATCGCCACCAATCTCGACACCGAGATCGCGCTCCCCGAGGACGGCGATTTCGGCGGTGCCCTGGGTGTCGCCCGTCTCGGCCTCTGCGCCGCCGAGGGCGCCGATCCGGCCGAGATCATGACCATGCCGGGCATCAAGCGGGTGATCAAACCCGATCCGAGCCTGAGACAGGCCTATGCCGATCAATATGCGCGCTACTGCGCCCTCTATCCCGCCATCGAGGAGGCTCGCAAATGACCGATTTCTTCAAGGGCATCAAACCCGTCACGTTCAAGGGCACGAAGACCGACGACCCGTTGGCCTATCGCCACTACGACAAGGACGAGCTGGTGCTGGGCAAGCGCATGGAGGACCATATCCGGCCCGCCATCGCCTACTGGCACACATTCGCCTGGGAAGGCGGGGACCCGTTCGGCGGCCGCACCTTCGATCGGCCCTGGTTCGGCCCCACCATGGACCACGCCAAGCTCAAGGCCGATGTCGCCTTCGAGCTCTTCGACCTGCTCGACGCCCCGTTCTTCTGCTTCCACGACCGCGACATCGCGCCCGAGGCCGACACGTTGGCCGAGAGCAACAAGAACGTCCGCCAGATCGCCGAAGTCTTCCAAAAGAAGATGGAAACCTCGCGCACCCGGCTCCTCTGGGGCACCGCCAACCTCTTTTCCAACCGCCGCTACATGTCCGGCGCCGCCACCAATCCCGATCCCGACGTTTTCGCCTTTGCCGCGGCGCAGGTAAAGAACGTGCTTGAGATCACCCATGAGCTGGGCGGTTCGAACTACGTGCTGTGGGGTGGCCGCGAAGGCTACGAGACGCTGCTCAACACCAAGGTCGGCCAGGAAGCCGACCAGATGGCGCGCTTCATTCACCTCGTCATCGAGCATGCGGAAAAGATCGGCTTCAAGGGCCAGATCCTGATCGAGCCCAAGCCGCAGGAGCCGAGCAAGCACCAGTATGATTTCGACGTCGCGACGGTGTATGGCTTCCTCGCCAAATATGGCCTCGAAAAGCAGGTGAAGTGCAATATCGAGGTCGGCCACGCCTTCCTCGCCAACCACAGCTTCGAGCACGAGTTGGCAATCGCCCGCTCGCACGGCCTGCTCGGCTCGGTCGATGCCAACCGCAACGACCTGCAGTCGGGCTGGGATACCGACCAGTTCCCGAACGACCCGCGCGAGATGACGCTCGCCTTCTACCAGATCCTGAAGAATGGCGGCCTCGGCAAGGGCGGCTTCAACTTCGACGCCAAGGTGCGCCGCCAGTCGCTTGATCCGGCCGACCTGCTCTACGGCCATATCGGCGGCCTCGACACACTCGCCCGCGGCCTCAAGGCGGCGGCAGCGCTGATCGAGGACGGCACCTTCGACAAGACCGTCGACGCCCGCTATGTCGGCTGGGAAGGCCCGGAAGCGCAGGCCATGCTGAAGGGCAAGCGCAGCCTCGAAGAGATCGCCAAGCGGGTCGAGCAGCAGGGCATCAACCCCGAACCTCGGTCCGGCCAGCAGGAATATCTCGAGAACCTGGTCAACCGGTTCATCTAGACTGCCTCACCCACCGGCTTGCCTTCTCCCCTTGAGGGAGAGGTGGGGCGTAGCGCCGGATGAGGGGTATCGCATCGCGTTGCGATGCGCGTTCCGAGCGGTAGCGAGGAGCGACGGCCCTCATACTTCCCCTCACCCGCCCGCTTCGCGGGCACCCTCTCCCTCAAGGGGAGAGGGCGGACCACCGAGACACCGAGTACATGCCCACCATCCGCAATCCCATCCTCCCCGGCTTCAACCCCGACCCCTCGATCCTGCGCGTCGGCGACGACTACTACATCGCCACCTCCACCTTCGAGTGGTACCCGGGCGTGCAGATCCATCACTCGACCGATCTCGCCAACTGGGATCTCGTCACCCGCCCGCTGACCCGGGCCAGCCAGCTCGACATGCGCGGCGACCCGGATTCGTGCGGCATCTGGGCCCCCTGCCTCAGCCACGACGGCGAGCAGTTCTTCCTCATCTACACCGACATCAAGCGCAAGGACGGCTCGTTCAAGGACGGCCACAACTACCTGGTCACCGCGCCCAGCATCGAGGGCCCGTGGTCCGACCCGGTCTACATGAACTCCTCCGGCTTCGATCCCTCGCTGTTCCACGACGACGACGGCCGGAAGTGGTTCGTCAACATGCTCTGGGACCACCGCACGCGCCCGCTGCTGTTCGCCGGCATTGCGCTCCAGGAATACGACCATGCGGCCAAAAAACTCGTCGGCCCGATCAAGAACATCTACCAGGGCACCGACCTGAAGCTGGTCGAGGGCCCGCATCTCTACAAGCGCAACGGCAAGGACGGCCGGCCCTGGTACTACCTGCTGACCGCCGAGGGCGGCACCGGCTACGAGCACGCCGTCACTTTCGCCCGCTCCCGCAATATCGACGGGCCGTACGAGACCCATCCGCAAAAACACATCCTCACCGCCAAGGACGCGCCGCTCAACGCCGTGCAACGCTCCGGGCATGGCGATATCGTCGAGACACCGGACGGCAAGACCTTCCTCGTCCACCTGATGGGTCGCCCGACCACGCAGAAGCGCCGCTGCGTGCTCGGCCGCGAAACCGGCATCCAGGAAGCCTACTGGGGCAACGACGACTGGCTGTGGGTCAAGAACGGCCCGGCCCCCTCGCTCGAAGTCGAGGTCCCCGGAACCCGCGACGACACCGATTACTGGGCCGAGTAGCGCTACAGCTTCGACACGCTCCACAAGGATTTCCAGTGGCTCCGCACGCCCGAGACGGAGCGCATTTTCCGCGTCGGCGACAACAAGTTGACGCTGATTGGCCGGGAGTCGATCGGCTCGTGGTTCGAGCAGGCACTGGTCGCTCGCCGGCAGACGCACTTTTCCTATGACGCCGAAGTCACCCTCGACTTCTCCCCCGTCGATGAGCGCCAGTTCGCGGGCCTCACCGGCTATTACGGCCGCTACAACTTCCACTACCTCACCGTCACCGCCCATTCCGACGGCAAGCGTGAACTGCTGGTCATGAGCTCCATGGCGAGCCATCCGGACGGCCGCCTGACCTATCCGGCTGCGCCGGTGTCGCTGCCACAGGACGGCCCGGTTCGGCTCAAGATCGAGATCCGCGGCCCGGTGCTGCAGTTCTTCTACGCCGCAGGCTCGACCAGCGCCGGCGGCAACTGGCGGCCGGTCGGCGGCACGCTCGATGCCTCGCTCCTCTCCGACGAATGCGGCGGCCACGCCGAACACGGCAGCTTTACCGGCGCCTTCGTCGGCATGGCAGCCTCCGACCTCAACGGCACGGGCAAGGAAGCGGTGTTCTCCGACTTCGTCTATCGCCCCGTAAAGCACCCCACCGACCGGTACTGAAGCGCCCCGAGCGGCATGTGAGCGTCTCCCTCCCCCTTGCGGGGAGGGGACAGGGTGGGGGTCCCACGCCCACAGCCCCACCTTGTGGACCGCGACAGCAACGCAGTTGGCACTCGCCGCCAAACCCCCTAACCTCGCGCCCTTCCGCTCCCCGCCCGAACGGCCCGATGGACCAAGCGCCCTTTAACGCCCCGAGTGCCGCCGAAAGCTCGCCCATCACCCCGATGATGAGCCAGTTCCTCGAGATCAAGTCGGTCAATCCCGGCTATCTGCTGTTCTACCGGATGGGCGATTTCTACGAGATGTTCTTCGAGGACGCCGAGATCGCCAGCCAGGCGCTCGGCATCGTCCTCACCAAGCGCGGCAAGCACCAGGGCAATGACATCCCGATGTGCGGCGTCCCCATTCACGCCGCCCAGGATTACCTCAAGAAGCTCATCGGGCTGGGCCACCGCGTCGCCATCTGCGAGCAGGTCGAGGACCCGGCCGAAGCGAAGAAGCGCGGCTCCAAGTCGCCGGTAAAGCGCGACGTGGTGCGCCTCGTCACCCGCGGCACCATCACCGAGGATGACCTTCTCCCCACCCGCGGCTCGGCCTATCTCGCCGCGCTCGCCATGGTGCGCCACGGCGAAACCGATTTCGCCCTCGCCTGGGCCGATGTCTCGACCGGCGAGACCGCGGTGCTTGACGTCTCCGCCCTGGCGCTGG
>NZ_JAQGJL010000367.1 GCF_028290645.1 Devosia sp.
TCTCCAGACATGCCCAAGACTTGCGATCCGCCGCTCACCCGCCGCGAGAAGCTTCTTCATCGAGAATTCCGGCGAGGTATGGAGATACAGCGTCTCCCCCACCCCATCATTGCCGATGGCCGTGGTGGTAAACGCATGCAGGTGCGTCTCATTGCCCGGCGAGCGCTGCAGCCCCGGCGGGTCAACCATGATAAAATCATTGTCCGCCAGGTACTTGCGCACCGCCAGCTCGATCCGGTTGCGCGCCAGCAGCGCCGGGCGCCGGTCGGCATGCACCGACGGCGTCCACCACGGCGAAACCGGCGGCACTGGAGTTGAAGGTGGCAACGGCGTCGTCTTTCGGCTCGGGACTGGCGGTTTTCGCAGAATTAGGATATCGGGCGGCACCGAATATCAGATCAGCGCGCTCGGCCCGGCCTCTGCCGCCGCTCTCTAGGCCGCCGCCAACCGTTGAACAAGGAAGAAGTAATGGTCAAGGTCATCGCCTCCTCGCTCCGCAAGGGCCATGTGGTCGAGCAGGACGGCAAGCTCCACATCGTGCTCACCGCCGAAAACGTCCACCCCGGCAAGGGCAACTCCGTCACCAACGTCAACATGCGCCGCATGGATGACGGCGTGAAGGTGATCGGCCGCTGGCGCACGGTGGAAATGGTCGAGAAGGCCGACGTCGATGAGCGCGAGTACCAGTTCCTCTACCACGACGGCGAGGGCTACCACTTCATGGACCCGGCCTCGTACGAGCAGATCGCCGTCTCCGAGGACGTCGTCGGCGAGCAGGGTGCGTTCCTCACCGATGGCATGCTGGTTTATTTGAAGACCTTCGAGGGCAACGCCATCGCCATCGAACTCCCGGCCCGCGTGACCCTCGAGATCACCGAGACCGAACCCGTGGTGAAGGGCCAGACCGCCTCCTCCTCGTTCAAGCCGGCGACCTTGTCGAACGGCGCCAAGACCATGGTCCCGCCCCATATCGGCGTCGGCACCCGCGTCGTGGTGATGACCGAAGACGGCAGCTACGTCGAGCGCGCCAAGGACTGAGGCCCCTCATCCGGCGCTCCGCGCCACCTTCTCCCCGACGGGAGAAGAAAAGGGGTGCCTCGATCTGGTCGCAGTGCATTCCTCTCCCCGTCGGGGAGAGGGTGGATCGCGCGAAGCGCGAGACGGGTGAGGGGTCGCAACCCACGGCCTCACCCCTCCATCAACCCCTTCACCGCCCGCAAATCCTCGACGAAGCGCGCCCGCTCCCGCTCCGCCTCTGCCCGATCCGGTATCCGCAGCAGGTACGATGGATGCACCGTCGCGTACATCCGTGTCCCGTCCTCCAGTTCCGTCACCCTGCCCCGCACCGACGACAGCGTCGTGCCGCTGCCCGCGAGGCTCGACACCGCCGTCGCCCCCATCGCCGCGATCAGCTTCGGTTTGACGAACTCCCGTTCGAGGTTCAGCCAGAACTTGCACGCCTTCACCTCACCGGCATTCGGCCGCTGGTGCAGCCGTTTCTTGCCGCGCGGAACGAACTTGAAGTGCTTTACCGCATTGGTGACATAGGCGCGCTCCCGCTCGAGCCCCGCCTCTGCCATCGCGGCATCGAACACCTTCCCCGCCGGCCCGACGAACGGCTTTCCCGCCAGGTCCTCCTGGTCCCCCGGCTGTTCGCCCACGAACATCACCTCGGCCTGCGCGGGACCTTCCCCGAACACCGCCTGCGTCGCCATCTCGTAAAGCGGGCAGCGCCGGCACTCGTCCACCACCGCCTTCACCTCCGCCAGCGAGTCGAACGACACCGCGACCGGCGTTTCCTCCGCTTGCCGCTCCATGCGCCGCACATGCTTGGATGATGGGATGCTGGCCTGCCGCTCGATCATGGCTTCCTCCGCCGCCTTGGCACCGCGTATCAGCGAACCAATGACTTCGGCCTCGGGCAGGTTGCGCCAGTATTTTACCGGCATCTCCGTCTTCATCATCTTCACCTTGAGCCGTGCCGGGTTGAAGATCGAACTGAAGTAGCTCTTCCACACCGGCTCGAGCGCATCGTCCGCCGGCACATCGTCCTTGTGCCCGCCATCCCCGAACTCCAGCGTCTCGCCATCCCAGAATGCCGACCGGTACGGCGTCACGATCCCCCAGATCATCCCGGTGAAGCGCCTGACGAAGAACGGCGCCACCCGCTCCAGCACAAAGTGGTCCGGCTCGAACCAGGCGACAAAGCGCTCGAGCCCGCTATCGTCCGCCACCGACTTGAAGCGCACGAACGCCTTCATCTTGTGGGCGTCGCGCCGCACCGCCGAGACCCGCCGATCGAGCTTTCCCACATCGGGATCGGACCGTACCTCCATCAGGTCGCGGTCCTTCTGCAGGCGCCACAGCAGCCGGTAGAGCAGCCCGAACCGCTCCGGGTCGGAATGGCAGATCCCCGCCTCGGCCCAGTCCATGAACCGCTGCGGCACCTTCCCGACCTTCCGCCCCGTCACCTCCTCGACACTCTCCTCCGCGCCGAACAGATCGTGCGGCATCGCGGGATCGACCCACACCACGTCCTCCGGCCGCACCACATCGAGCAGCAAACGCCGCGCCACCGCCCGCCACTCGTCGAAATCGTTGCGCGAGCGCAGGTGCACTGTCCGCATCAGAACAGTTCCAGCTGCCGCGCCGGAACGGTCAGCTTACCCCGCAGGCCCGCATCGTCGGTCAGCCCGCCCGGCGTCCAGTCGTCCGCCTCGATGAATGGCCGCACCTTGCTGATCGGCCCCGCCATGCGCGCCACATCGCTCAGCGTCAGCCTCACGTGCCGCCGCGCCGCGAGGATGCGGTCCACCACCCGCACCCCCAGTCCGGGCACGCGCAGCAGCAGCTCGCGCGCCGCCCGGTTCACATCCACCGGAAACTGCCCGCGATGCCTGAGCGCCCACGCCAACTTGGGGTCGAGCTTCAGGTCGAGCAGCCCATCCTCTCCGCCCGAAACGATCTCCTCGACCTCGAAGCCATAGAACCGCATCAGCCAGTCGGCCTGGTACAGCCGGTGCTCCCGCATCAGCGGCGGCGCCAGCAGCGGCAGCTTGGAACTCGCATCGGGGATCGGCGAGAAGGCCGAATAGTAGACCCGTTTCAGCCCATAGCCCGAATAGAGCGCCGCGCTGCGATTGAGGATCACCGCGTCGTTCGCCCGGTCGGCGCCGATGATCATCTGCGTCGATTGTCCGGCCGGCGCGAGCTTGGTGGGCTTCGGCTTGCCCTCGATCTTCCCGTCCGGCCGGCTGTCCTCGCGCGCCTGCTCGATCTTCGCCATGGCCGAGCGGATGGAGCTCGGCTTCTTCTCGGGCGCCAATGCCTCGAGGCTCAGGTCGGTCGGCAGCTCGATATTGGTCGACAGCCGATCCGCCCACCGTCCGGCTTCGGCGAGTAGGTCCGGCGCCGCATTGGGGATCACCTTGAGGTGGATGTACCCGCCGAACCTGTGCGTTTCGCGCAGCGTCCGCGCCACCCGCACCAGCTCCTCCATGGTGTAGTCCGGCGACCGGATGATTCCCGAAGAGAGGAACAGCCCCTCGATGTAGTTGCGCTTGTAGAAGTTGAGGGTGAGGTCAACGACCTCCTGCACCGAGAACCGCGCCCGCGGCGTGTTCGACGACACCCGGTTGATGCAGTAGGCGCAGTCGTAGACGCAGAAGTTGGTCAGCAGGATCTTCAGGAGGCTGATGCAGCGCCCATCCGGGGCGTAGGCATGGCAGATGCCATGGCCCTCGGTGGACCCGATCCCCGACCCGCCCATCGAGTTGCGCTTCGCCGTGCCGGACGAGGCGCAGGACGCGGCGTACTTGGCCGCGTCGGAGAGGATGGCGAGTTTTCGCTTGAGGGTGAGGGTCGCCAAGGGACGGCAACTATATAGTTCCTGTTTTGTTCCTTCAAGCCCATGTGGCTCGCCCTGCCCCGATCCGGGCTCGGCGAACCCTGGAATCCACTCCGGGCAAGCCCGGCCTTGGAGGAAGCGGCCGG
>NZ_JAQGJL010000217.1 GCF_028290645.1 Devosia sp.
GGCCCGGGAGGTCACGGACATAGAGAAGCGCGTGCAGGCTTACAAGACACAGAACCTCGAGGCGCTTCCCGATAGTCTGGAATTTCGCCGGGACCAGCAGATCAAGATGCAGAGCCGGTTGCGGGAGCTGGAGCGCGAGGAGGCCACCCTGACCAGCCGGCGCGCGAACTATCTGCAATATTACAGCGCGACTGGCCGCGTCAGCGACGATGCGCCCCAGTCTCCAGAGTTCAGGCTCCTGCAGGATTTGCAGGCAGCGCTGGCGACGCAGCGCTCGACTTTTGAGGAGGATAGTCCGGCAATCACTTCCCTCCAGGCGCGGATCGCGGCAGTGGAATCGCACCTGAGGGCCGAGCCGACTACGCCCGCCGCCGCCGCCAAGCCTGCGGCACTCGACATGCAGCTGGCCGAAATCGACGAACGGCTGCAGGCGATAGTGTCCGAACGGCAATCAATCGAGAAGAGCTACGCCAGGCTGACCGCCTCGATCGAGGCCACGCCAGCGAACGAGGCTGGCTTGAGCGCCCTGCAGCGAGACTACGCCAACGCGCAGACTCTCTATTCCGCCGCAATGGCGCGTCTCGCCGAGGCCTCGATCGGCGAGCAGATCGAGGCGAGGTTCAAGGGCGAGCGACTTGCGTTGATCGAGGACGCGCAGCCGCCGGACCACCCGGTTCGCCCCAAGCGCTTCATGATAGCCGCCGGCGGCGCGGCCGCCGGCCTGGTCGCTGCACTGGCGGCTGTCGCCGGACTTGAATTCCTGAATGCCAAGGTTCGCCGGCCCATCGAACTGCAGCGCAAGCTGGGTATCGATCCATTGGCCACCATTCCTTTCATCCCATCCGCTCAGAACAAAAGCTCCATGATGGTCCGGTGGTTGCCGGCAGGGGTGTCCGCCCGGGGTGACCCAAAATGACTCTTGAGGATCCGATCAGGCCGCTTCGAGAGGCGCAGTTGCCACCGCGCTTGCCTCCGATCCAGAGCGCTTTCAAGACCGAGCGGGCGGGGACGCAGCAGGCCTGGACCGAGCTGCGCGCGTTGGAGCTCGACCCCAAGCAGCTTGAAACGAACCGGATCGTGACCGTAGCGCGCAACGACCCACGGCATATGCCGCTCGACATATTGCGTACCAAGCTCGTCCGGACGATGCGGAAGAATGGCTGGAGCGTGCTTGCCATTACCTCGCCCACCGCCAGATGCGGCAAATCCACCATCGCGCTGAACCTGGCATTCAGCCTCGCCATGCAAAGTGATTTGCGCCTGGCGCTGCTGGATTTTGATCTGCGCTCCCCGAGCGTGGCAAGGCTGCTCGGATGCGGCCGGCATTTTGCCATCGAAAGGCTGCTGCGGGGACAGAACAAAATGGCAGAAAATATGCTGCGGCACGGCAACAATCTGGCCGTTGCACCCAACACGGTTCCAGTGAGAGACGCTGCGGAACTGTTGCAGGACGTAGCCTCGGGTACGGCAATCCGCGAGATGCGCCGAACCCTCGGACTCGATCTGGTCATCCTTGACCTGCCACCGATGCTGTCAAGCGACGATGTGATGTCGATCCTTCCAGGTGTCGACTGCGTGCTGCTGGTCGCTGCTGCCGAGTTGAGCAGCCTCAACGAGATCGACATCTGCGAACAGGAACTTTCCGAGCAGGGGAAGCTCCTCGGAGTGGTGTTGAACAAGTGCCGCCTCCTTCCCGAGAAATACGGCTACTGAGGGCATCAGGGTCTGCAGGGCAGCGCGTTGATCGCGTGGCAAATCTCCTGCAAGGAGTGTCAGGTGGACAAGGAGATGCTGTACCCCTTGCATCCAGCGCTATCAAAAGTGCGCCTCCGGGCTTCACGCCATGCCGATCGCTAGCGGACGCTTCACCGGACGCCGGTCTCTCCGCGCGACAGGTGGACGTGATGCACCTTACTGCCCAGGGCAAGAGCAACAAGGACATTGCACAAGCGCTGGGTTTGGCGGAGGTCACCGTAAAGGTCCACGTGAATGCGCTGTTCCGGAATCTGAACATCACGACAGAACCAAAGCGGCCGAGATAGCAGTGCGCCCACTAGGGATTAATGCGTAGCTCTAACATGTGTGGAGCAAGTCGTCGGACACAATGTACTAAACTGGCCGTACGTATGCCAAGCCTTTGAAATAATTATTGTTTTATGTCGGAATTGTTGCCATAGTCAGAATTAGTTGCGGCAGGTTATTGCGACACACGGGTGCATGACATGGACCCTTCCCTTCCCGCGTCAGTGATTATCGTCGACGCGATGGCGTTCCGTCGGGCCGGATTGGCCGCACTGCTTGAACCTTGGGCAAATAGCATCGGGATGGAGGCGGTTGAGGTTGCGCCAAATGAGCTGAACGCCGACCTGTTGGCCGCCACAGATCCCAAGTTCGTCGTACTCAACGTTGGCGGAACCTCGCTTCACGCAACAAACCCTGCGACATGGGCAAGCAGCATCCGCCGTATCCTTCCGGATACACCCTGCCTGGTGCTTTCAGACCGGACCGAACCCGATGAGGCGATCCTCGCAGCACGGCTCGGACAGCAGGCGTTCATGCCAACCAGTACCCCTCCCAAGATCGCCCTGCAGGTGTTCGCCATGGTCATGAGTGGAGGCACCTATTTTCCGCGGGAGGCGCTGCTGCAACCTATTACCCTCGCGGCGCGAGGGGCAGGCGACGCGGCGCTGGACACACCGGGATTTACCCCCCGGCAGCTGCAAGTGCTCGAAGGCCTGAGACAGGGGCGGGCCAACAAGACCATCGCGCGCGATCTCGACATGCAGGAATCGACGGTGAAGGTGCATGTCAGGCAAATCATGGGAAAGCTTGGCGCCGCGAACAGAACGCAGGCTGCGCTGCTTGCCGCGCGGTCAGGGGTTGGAGGGTGAGTTCGTGCCAGCGGTTCGGACACCGCTGGCGCCCTTGCCCGCCAGCGCCGCGCGCGCCGATGCGGCGGCAAGCTGATGGACGCCTACCGAGCTGAGACGCCCAGGTTATCGCAATACCAGTCAAGACTGGCCTCGAGGCCGGCCGCGAGGTCGAAGCGGGGCTCGTAGCCAAGCTGCCGCCTCGCAAGCCGGATATCGGCGATGGAGTGACGGACGTCGCCGGCGCGGAAGGCCCGGTAGATCGGCTGGACCGGTCCGGGGAGCCGGCCGCGCCTCACCAGTCCATCGACAATCGCGGTGTAGAGTGAGTTGAGCGTGGTCCTCTCCCCCACGGCCACATTGAATACCGCTCCAGCGGCCTGCCGGCTGTCGGCCGTCGCGGCAAGAATATTGGCATCGACCACGTTGTCGACATAGCAAAAGTCCCGGCTGGTTTCGCCGTCGCCGTAGATTTCCACCGGCTCACCGTGAAGCAACTGCGCCGTCCATTTCGGCATGACCGCGGCATAGGGGCCGGCCGGATCCTGCCGCCTGCCGAAGACGTTGAAATACCGAAGCCCGACGAGTTCCATGGCATAGCTGCGGCTGAAGACATCGGCATATTGCTCGTTGATCGCCTTGGTCAAAGCATAGGGGCTGAGCGGCTTGCCGATCACATCCTCCACCTTGGGGAGGTCCGGGTGGTCGCCGTAGACCGAGCTCGAGGATGCGTACACGACCCGCTTCACGCCGGCGTCCCGGGCGGCGACGAGGATGTTCAGGAAGCCGTTGACGTTGCAGTCGTGGCTGAGAAGGGGATCGGCGATCGAGCGCGGTACAGAGCCGAGGGCGGCCTGGTGGAGGACGAAGTCCACCCCGGCGCAGGCGGATCGGCAGGCCGCGAGGTCTCGGATATCGGCGTTGACAAACTCGAAATTTCCGCGTTTTCCGGCGCCGGCTAGGGCGAGATCGAGGTTGCGCTGGTGGCCGGTGATGAAGTTGTCGAGGGCGATGACGGTCTGGCCGAGGCGCAGGAGGCGCTCGACGAGGTTGGAGCCGATGAAGCCGGTGGCGCCGGTCACGAGGAAGCGGCGGGGGTGGTGCTCAAGTACCGAGCTGGCCTCGAGAATTTGCATGGCTAGCTCCGTTTGCGGGCGTTGATGGCGCGGGTGATTTCGTGGCGGTAGCGGTCGACGACCACGGTTTCGTCGAATTCGGACACCGCCTTTTGGCGGCTTGAGGCGCCCATCCGGGTGCGTTGGGCCATGGTCAGGCTACAGAAAGTTGCCAGTGCCGCGGCGAGGGGGGTGGCGTCGCGCGGGGCGACGAGGAAACCGTTGACGCCGTCGTCGACCACCTCGCGGCAACCGGGCACGTCGGTGGCGATCAGCGGCCGCCCCAACGCGGCGGCTTCGATGAGGCTGCGCGACAGGCCCTCGCGATAGGAGGGGAGCACAACGCAATCGGCGGCGGCGAGATGCGGGCGCACGTCCTCGGTGACGCCAAGATATTCGACGACGCCCTCGGCCACCCAGCCCTCGACGACCGAGCGCTCGATCGCGGCCGGGTTGGGCACATCGAGGAAGCCGAGCAGCTGGAAGCGCGCCTCGGGATGCGCCCGGCGGGTGCGCCGCGCCGCCTCGACGAACTCGCCCACCCCCTTGTCCCAGAGCATGCGGGCAACGAGCAGGAAGCGGATTTCGCCGTCGGCCGGCCGGGGCGGCGCTGGGGAGAAACGGGCGAGATCGACGCCCGAGCCGGGCAGCAATCCGGCCTGGGCCTCGCGGACGAGGCGCTTGGCGATGAACAACTCCCGATCCTCCCGGTTCTGGAAGAACACCCGCTGCGAGCGGCCGAGCGCCAGCCGGTAGAGGAGCTTTGCCACCTCGGTCAGCCACGAGGCGCGGATGAAGGCGGCGCCGAGCCCGGCGATGTTGTTGATCACCGGGATGCCGAGGCTGTGCGCCGCGAGCGAGCCGTAGACATTGGGCTTGATGGTATAGCCGAGATAGGCAACGGGCCGCTCGCGCCGGAGCATTTGCCAGAAGCGGAGCAGCAGCCGGAGATCGCGCAGCGGCGAGGTGCCCCGGTTGTCCATCGGCAGGGGGATGTAGCGACAGCCGAGCCCCGGCAGCTTTTCGGCATACTCGTCGGGCGGGGCGACGACCACGACCTCGTACCCGTCCGCGATCAGCGCCACGATCAGAGACCGGCGGAAATTGTAAACGCTCCAGGCGGTGTTGGAGCAGATGAGGATGCGGGGAGCGGATTTGCGGGAGGTCATTGGAAATAGAACTGATATGGCAACCAGGCCCATGAGTGACTGGCGAAATTGAGCCAGACGAACAAGGCTAGCCCGGAGTAGATGAGTACTGCGACCGCGAGAAAGCGCTGCGTCCTTTCAGAACGTCCGAATGCCCCGGGAACCCGCGACAGAACCACCATCTGAATTGGAATGAGATATAGGGAGAGGCGGTCGACAGCAGTTGTGGAGGGGGACAGGATCAGCGTGGGCACTGTCGCGATCGCGACGGCGGCCACAATCAACCAGAGCCGCTTCTCACGTGGCGGCATGGGAAAGCGATCGCGGAAAACTAGCAGCAGTGTGGCGGGCAAGACATTCATCGCGGTGCGAATGGAAGCGCCGCTGGAATCGTACTCACTCTCGACATAGCCGTAAATCAGGTCGTCGACCCTATCGGCGAGCAGCACGAAATAAGCGGCGGCGGCGGCGGCAGCAACCCACAAGAAGGTCCACCAGCGTCCCCGATCGCTGGTAAGAGCGGCGATGGGAATGAGCAGTACAGCTGTTTTGTGGAACGTAGCGGCCAATACGACCCAGAACACGAACTTGAGTGTCGAGCCTTGTTGGGCAAGCGCCACCAGACCCAACATGGAGAGGCCGATAGCGACACCCTGCCGGGTGTAGCCCATGGCGACCACGACAACCAGATAGGGGACGGCGACCGCGAGGGCCAGCCACGGGCGCGGCTGCATGCGGCAAAACTCAAACAAGCCCCAGCAAAAGAGCCCTGCACAGGCGAGGTTTACCAGCCAGATGTCGCCGCCGAACCGAGCGGCCAACCAGTTGAGCAGGATGTAGCCCGGATCACCAGCGGTGGGAATTTCGTGGAAACCGAGGTAAGCAGCGCGATCTAGGTAGCCAAGATAGGACGACCAATCGCCTCCGACGTCATAGCGGAGGCCGACCAGGATGCCAGTGAACGCGATGGCAAGCAGGAACGCGATGTTCTCCACGTCGCGGCGACGCCGCCAATCGCCATTTTCGAAGAGGGTAGCGAAGGCCGGGATGCTGAAGATCAGCCAATAAGGGACCACCTAGGCTTGGTCCCCCTGAATTTCGTGCCACACCCGCTGATAACTCGACACCATTCTCGACAGCGAAAACTCTTCGACGACTCTTGCTCGGCAAGCCACCCTGCGATTGGCCCAGGCGGTGTTGTCCCTCGCAGCCTCCATGGCGGCAGCAATCGCGTTGGCTAAAGCTTCGGGCATCCTGGGCGGCACGACCCAACCGGTATCGTCAACGATGTACGACGCGTCGCCGACGTCAGTCACAACGCATGGAGTGCCACAGGCCATCGCCTCCGCTACAACATTCGGAAACCCTTCCGAATACGACGCCAGTGCATGCAGATCCAAAGCGTTCATTGTCGCGGCAATGTCGCCGCGGTGGCCAAGCATTACGATTTGACCGTCAAGGTGGAGTTCCGCAATCCGGTCCCGTAGCTGAATATTATCAGCCCCAGTTCCGGTGCCAATAAGCACGCATCGCCATGGCGAAATCCGGTTCGCCACTAGTTTGGTCAGCGCCGCTAACAGGTTCGGGTGATCCTTTACCGGATGCCAGCGAGCCACCATTCCAATCAGAAACGTATCGGGGGCCACCCTCCATTCGGAACGGAGGGTTGCTCTCGCTCTATCGTCGGTGGAGAACTGGCTTAAATCGTAACCGTTGGGGATGACCGCAAATTTCGAAGCAGCATACCCCAATGCAGCGTGAGTGACTGCCCCTTGCTGTGAACAACTGACGATTGACCTGGGCACCACGTGCGAAAGTCGAGCGCAACACCAATTCACCAATCGCGTCGTCCGACTGGCTGACGCGGAGTCGAGGAAATTATGGTGCAGCCCCCACACCACGTTCCGGATGCCGAGCAACCGTCCCATAACACCGCCGACAAGATTGGCGTGGTACATCCAAGTCTGCACGATATCCGGGCGCTCCCTTCGAAGGAGGCGAAACAGCTTGAGGAGCCCTGCAAGCGTAAGTTGCCCCCTAGGCATATCCAGGCAATCAACCCGTACGCCCTGTGCCGCCAGCATGGAACCGTACCGACCCGGCCCCGAGAGCGAAATTACGTGATGCGTGTGCGGAATCCCATCTTTGACGTCTGCTACCGCGGTGCATAGGCGAAAGAGGACCGCCTCCGCGCCACCGTCGCCGAGACCAGTGATGACATGGCACACACGCATATCAGCTTTCCAAACTCCGCCTTGTACCGGGGCTAATTTCGGTAATAGCCCAGTCTTCTCTTCAGGCACTCAATAGCTCTCTCCGCCCAAATTGGACCCACAATCCACGTAGGAAATCGGTACCACAAGGGTCCTTTGGGGGCCGTGCCACCACCGATCTCGGCGCTCAATGAGAAGTAGCGCTTCGCGTCATCGATCAGTCCCACTCGAACCAACTCCCGCCCCCATTTCCAGGCTCTTTCGCTCAGCGCATCGATCAATTCCACGCTCCGCTCACCACCGGTCGAAATGCAGAGGGTCTGCAGCTTAGACAACATAGCCGCCTGAGATTCGACCATCTCCCTCCGTGGTCGGCGACTTATTCGATCGGTGCTGGGGTGATTTCTGTATAAAAGTGATGGTGCGCCGCAATAAATCGGAGTTCCGCCTCGCAACAGCACCCTCATAAAAAGGTCGATGTCTTGTCTATTCAACAACCGCTCGTCAAATCCACCTACTGAAATAAGATCCGATCTCCGGTATAGCGCGCACGATACGGGTGGTGTATGATCAAACAGCCATCGTGTCTTCGGGCGAAATCCGCCGCGACGCCAAAGCAATAGCGGGTGGAAATGTATCCTCCTCGCCAACGGGTCCTTTTCAAACGTATAGGAAAGTGACAGCGGGATGGCGTCCGGCGATCTCTCCAGCGCACCAACCAAGCGGTCGATGGCGCCTTCGGCAAGCAAATCATCCGCGTCAAGAAACACTACAAATTCGCCACGCGATATCGCAAGTCCGCCGTTCCGAGCGTAGCAAGCCCCCTTTCGGTCCTCGACCAACACCTGTACGAAGTCATAGCGCGCCGCGAGTTCTTCGCATATGCGAAGACTCCCATCTGTCGACCCGTTATCCACCAATACGATCTCAAGATTGGAGTACGATTGGCCCACGCAACTCTCGACGGCGGCAGCCACGTACTCCGATGCATTAAGACAAGGAATAACGACTGTTACGATAGGTCGCAGGCCAGCAGTCTTCTGATGAATACCATTCATAAACGGTGACCCGGGGGGCTATGCTCTTTGAAAAACATAGAAATCGGCGAAAGACTCCTGCTGGGGATCGGACTGCAAAGGAAATTCGTTCTCAATGACCGATCTGCACACCCACTCCGGCCTGCGCACAGCTACCCAGTCTGTAAAACGGCGGTGGCGGACGTGCGCTGCGCTATTACTTCTATCGACGTTGGAGGAATACACGATCACGGAGCGTCTAGCCGCGTCGAACAAGAAATTCATATGGGCTTCAAACACCTCGTCCTCAACCAGATGAAATATTACATCCAGAGACAAAGACAAGTCGGCCGTTTCGCCTGCGTATGAATCAAGTAGTAAGAAACTCTTGGTGCTGTCTTCCTTATATAGATTTCTGCATCTGTCTATGGCGGTATAGGATACGTCGAGTCCAATGTAACGCGGGTACCTAGCAAGCATTAATTGATTGCCATCACCGCATCCGAACTCGATTACCGATCGAATTCCATTCTGGTCAACAAAATCATTTAGAAAGCGAGCTTTGAAGTCCGCCAGCCTTCCGTAGGATCCGGCTCCCGAGTTACCTCCATCGCGATATCGCGTTTCCCAGTAGTGGGTCGAACCCGCGAACCTCCTCACGACCAATAGTCTCTTTATCTGTTTGTAAACTGCAAGGACTCGAGCGCGAACATCAGATTGCACGACCCATGTGCTCCTTATGAGTACCGCCAAGCGGAAAGCCAAATGCCGAGAGTAGGTGAGCGATTTGCCTATCATTCCCATTGAGTGCGTCACTATTCTGCAACCAAAGAGAAACCTCCTGCGACCCAGGCCAAACAGAGAGTCTACGCGCCCTCTTTACGCGCCTGAACGTGGCACCGTTGCGCGCGGCCATCCAAAAAAGCCAAAGGTCGTCCGCTGTGGGGGCAAGGGAGAGAAACATATCGGCATCGACAACTTGGGAGTCGAATGTCCCAGGGGGATAGAGGGCGCCCGCGCCACTCGTGGGGAACAGCAAGCTGGAAGGTCCGGTCTCCTGTGTCGACAGGTGCCAATCGTCGTAGGGAAGCGGGAGGCCACGTTCATCCAAAACGATGAGGTGTGCGCGATGGCACACCACCTCGGGCTCGCCCGTATGATGAGCCTCTACGAGTTCACGTAACCAGTTGGGGCGATAATAGATGTCGTCGTCCGCAGTCGCGATGTAGGCATCAGGAAAGCCGGTCAGAGCGGGAATAATTTTCTTGTACGATCGATAATCGGGACATGTACGGATTTCCAATCCTAACTGTTTCATTGCAAGGATAGACCTTGGAAGAGTTACTTGGTCGCCTTCGGCCAGCCACAAGATCACTGCATCAGGTCGCATGGTCTGCGACAGCAAGCACTTAAGCGTTAGCTCAAGTGTCGAGAAGCGCGGAGGGTACGAGGTTAACGATACGATTAGTCGCGACGGGAGGCTATGCTTCAGCATCCCGCGCACAACCGGGGACATTTTAACTCTGCGATAGATCAACCAGTCGGTGAAATGACGCAATGCGATGCGCGCCAAGCGGACACGACTGCGTGCCGCCTTATAGAGAGTGTGGTTCAATTTACGGCTCTGCGCGCAAGTTGACAGTTTCCCTTGGTCATGCGCGGTTCACCATCAGGTCTCGGACTGTGGCCTCCGTTCCGGCGGTCGCCTCGGCGAATACGCTGGTATCAGGGTTCCCCAACCTCACCACCTCGTCACACCCCGCCACCGTCGACAGCCGGTGCGCAATAATGAGTATCGTCAAATCCCGGGTCAGGCCGTCGATGGCGCGCATCACGGCGGCTTCGGTTTCGGTGTCCAGCGCGCTCGTCGCCTCGTCGAACACCAGGACGCTCGCCCGCTTGTAGAGCGCGCGGGCAATGCCGAGGCGTTGGCGTTGGCCGCCGGAGAGGCGCACGCCGCGTTCGCCGACGAGGCAATCATAACCCTCGGGCAGGGCGGCGATGACTTCGGCGAGCTCGGCGCGGGTCGCCGCCTCGGTGACGCGGGCGTGGTCGATCTCGGCGGGCGGGATGCCGAAGGCGATGTTTTCGGCGATGCTGGCGTCGGCGAGGTATATCGATTGCGGGACGTGGGCGATCTGGGCCTGCCAGGCGGAGCGGTTGGCGTCGGTCAGCTCCACGCCGTCGATCAGGATGCGGCCCGCGGACGGGGTCAGCAGCCCCAGCACCAGGTCCATCAGCGTGCTCTTGCCACTGCCGGTCTTGCCGACGAAGCCGATGCGGGCGCCGCGGCGGATGACGAGGCTGATATCCTCAAGCGTCGGGCGGGCGCTCTGGGGGTAAGTGAAGCCGACCTGCTCGAGCACGATGTCGCGCGCAAAGGCCAGCCGTTCGCCGGCGGGCGGGGCGGCGAACTGGGCGGCATCGGGGAGGCGTAGGACGTCGAGGATGTCGTAGAGCATGCCGCCATTGCTCAGATACTGAGCCCAGCCGGAATAGATGTTCTGCATCAGCGGCACCAGCCGCTGCGCGCCAAGCGCCAGCGCCCCCAGCAGCGGGATGGCCGAGACCAGCCCCCCATCGCGCAGGCTCAGCACCAGCGCCAGGCCGGCGATGAGCACGAGGCCCAGCCCCTCGACGATGAAGCGCGGCGCCTGGCCGACGAAATTGTTCTCGGCCTGCGCCCGGCGCAAGCGCGCCTCGACCTCGGCGAAGCGCTCGACGAACACCGGTTGCGAGCGATCGAGCAGTACGTCGCGGATGCCGCCGAGGCCCTCGCTTGCCGCCTGCAGCCGCTCGCCCTGGGCCCGCGCGATGATCACGCCGTTGCGCTGCATGGCCTGGCGTGTGGTTGCGGTGACGAGCAGGTAGATGGCGGCGAAACCAAGGCCGGAGGCCAGCGCCACCACGGGATCGATCAGCAGCAGGCCGGCGAGGATGAACACGGCGATGACCGCGGCGCTCACCGCCTGCATCAGCGGCACGAGCAGCTGGCTGCTGACCAGTTGCGCATTGTTGATCACCGCCAGGGTTTGGTTGCTGTTGAGGGCGGTGTGGTAGGCATAGGGCTGGTGCAGGGTGCGGCTGTAGACCGCGACGCTCAGTTCCCTCGCGACGCCGAAGACGAAGCGCTGGCTGGCCCAGACCAGCAACAGCCGCACCGCCCCGGCCAGCACCGCCGACAGCGGGAAGGCGACGGCCGTCGCAACGATCAGCTCGATCGGGGTGTCGAGGCCCATAGCCGCCAGCGCGCCGCGCAGCGGGCTGTTGGCGAGCACAGCGTCGGGATCGGCGATGATGGTGAGGAACGGCAGGATGGCGCCGATCGAGATCAGTTCGGCGAGCGCCCCGCAGAGCATCAGCGCCACCATCGGTACGAGCTGGCGCCGGCGCTTTGGCGAAACATGACGGAACATCTCCGCGAGCGCGGTCAGCATCGAGAGGCGGGTCAGGGGGTGGGGGGTGTGCCGGTTCACGGGAGGCTCATCAGAGGCGCCCGTCAGTCTGGTCGCGCGGGAAGATGCCCTTGACGTCGTAGATCACCGCGTTGGGGGTGCCGAGCGCACGAGTGCCGGCGATGCCGAGCTCGTGGAACTGCTCATGCGCCACGGCGACGACGATGCCGTCATAGGGTCCATCGGGTTTTTCGGTCACCGAGGCGGTGCCAAATTCGTGGCGGCAGGCCTCGGGCGACACCCAGGGGTCCCAAATCTCGACGGCGGCGTTGAAGTCCTGGAAGCGGGCGACGATGTCGGCGACCTTGGAATTGCGAAGGTCCGGGCAGTTCTCCTTGAAGGCGGCTCCCATGACCAGAATCCGGCTGCCGACGACGGGGATGCCCTTGCGCATCATCAGACGCGCCGCCTGATCGGCGGCGTACTGGCCCATGCCGTCATTGATGCGGCGGCCGGCGAGGATGACTTCGGGGTGGTAGCCGACTTCCTGCGCCTTGTGCGTGAGGTAGTAGGGGTCGACGCCGATGCAGTGTCCGCCGACGAGGCCGGGAGCGAAGCGGAGGAAGTTCCACTTGGTGCCGGCGGCCTCCAGCACCTCGGAGGTATCGATGCCGAGCTTGCCGAAGATGATGGCCAACTCGTTCATCAGTGCAATGTTCAAATCCCGCTGGGTGTTCTCGATGACCTTGGCGGCCTCTGCGACCGCGATGCTGCTGACGCGATGGGTGCCGGCAGTCACGATCGAGGCGTAGAGCCTGTCGATGGCCTCGGCGGCTTCGGAGGTGGAGCCGCTGGTCACCTTGGTGATGGAGGCCAGCCGATGTTCCTTGTCGCCGGGATTGATCCGCTCGGGGCTGTAGCCGAGAAAGAAGCCCTCGTTCACGGCAAGGCCCGAGATTCTGCTGATGATGGGGCCACAGACTTCCTCGGTGCAGCCCGGATAGACCGTCGATTCGAAGATCACCACGGCGCCCGGCGATATGGCCCGACCTACCGTCTCGGAGGCCCGGAGCAAGGGCGTAAGCTCCGGGCGGTTGGTCTGGTCGACCGGCGTCGGGACGGTGACGATGAAGACGCCGCATTGCCGGAGGTTCTCGGCGTCGCTGGTGAAGGTGAGGCCGGCGGCCGCTTCAAAGTCCTCGGCGGTCGCCTCGAGGGTGGTGTCGATGCGGCAGCGGAGGGCCTCGATCCGTTTCGCGTCGATGTCGAAGCCGATGACGTTGCGGCACCTGCCGAAGGCCAGCGCCAGTGGCAGGCCGACATAGCCCAGACCGATGACGGCGATGGTCTTGTCGTCGAGGTTCATGAAGGAGATGCCGCCGCGAACAGGTCTCGATGAACAACCGTGCAGGGCAGGACTGCATGGCACACGGCGGAAACAGAAGCGGCCTGCGGGGTCACTGTCCCATCAGGACAACACAATACCGGTACCGCTCTCCGTTCTCCTGTCACCGCGAACCGTGCCCCGTCAAAACGGTTCGAACCGTGCGCATGAGGATCAAAATGTCCAGCCATGGCGAGAAATTCTTGATGTAGTAGAAGTCGTAGTGGAGCTTCTCGAGGGTCTGGTCGACGGCCGTAACATGTCCCTGGTTGACCTGCGCCCAGCCGGAGATTCCCGGCCGAACGATATGGCGGTACCTGTAGAATGGCAGCTCTTGCTCATACCATTGCGACAGCGGGACCGCCTCCGGCCGGGGGCCGATCCAGCTCATCTCACCCTTCAGCACGTTGACCACTTGCGGCAGCTCGTCGAGCCGCGTGCGCCGCAGGAATTTTCCGAGGCGCGTGATACGGGGGTCTGCGTCCCTGGTGATCGCAGATTCGAGTGTGTCGTCGGCGCGGGCATTTTCACGCATGGTGCGGAATTTCACCACCTCGAACGGCCGGCCGCGAAAGCCGATCCGGGTCTGGCG
The DNA here is from genome assembly GCF_028290645.1 of Devosia sp. Lineage (GTDB taxonomy): Bacteria > Pseudomonadota > Alphaproteobacteria > Rhizobiales > Devosiaceae > Devosia_A. The sequence goes on from NZ_JAQGJL010000217.1 coordinate 13,734, forward strand.
GAAGAGGGCAGGGCCTTTGGAATCGAGCCTGATGGCGATGCCGATGCCCACGAGAATTGGGAACGAGACTGTCAGGAGGACAAACGCCAGCAGCCAGTCCGCCGCCTGCTTGACCTTGAGGTAGTTGGCGTCGGGGTTGAGGGACCCGAGCGTATTTTCGGACAGATGTGCGATCTCTACCCGGCCGGTGAGCGATTCCTGCAACTGCTTTACGTGAAACACCCTGATTCCCGAAAGCGCGCATTGCGTGATGAAGCGCTCCCAGGGGGCAGCGAGGTCCTCTCGCAAATCGGCGACCACTCCACTGATGGGGATGTTGGGAAGCGCCGGTTCATGAAGGTCGGTCCACAGTACGCGCTCGATCGCCGAGAGCCGTTCGACAGCCCCGCCAGGCACTACCGCGAAATGGGGAGGCCGGTACTGGCGGGCTACGGACTGGGCGAAGAAGATCCAGATTACCGAAAGGACCAGGCTAGAAGGAAACAGGTAGCGATTGTACTCGATGCGCGCGAACAGCAACACGGCCAGCACAACAAGGAAGCTGATCAAAAGCACCGGAACCAGATAATAGGTCTGGCGTACCCCGGGCAGCGATGAAAGCTGCCTCAGCACCATCAAAGCTGCCAGGATGGCGAAGCTCGATGCGACGATGGTGTTGATCTGCTGCGCGAGCAGCCAGCCGTTCAGGTCGAGGCCCCAGCGCAGAAACACCGGAAGCAACACCGCGAAGATGAAGGCGCCGATGAACTGGTAGCGTAGCCGGCCGAACTCGCCGAGCCAGGTCTCCGGCCCCGCCACAGCTCCGGAGGGCCGCCACCCGGCCAAGCCAATTGAGGAATCGCGATCTCCGCCCAACCGCCGCACCACTAAATGCTAAATGTCACTTTAAGAAATTGCGACATGACGCCCGGAGACGTGGATTCGCAGCACATCGTCGCCAATCTAACTGATCTAACCTTGATTTGCACAGTCCATAGTTAGGTTGGACCATAACTGTTTGCCGCGGAACGATCCGGATCCGCGGGGGTCAGGTGCTATCTGTCGGTTGGGGCGGACGGCGGCCTCTGCCAGATGGGGGAGAACACGATCGCGTTCAGCAAGGCGAAGACCAGCGCCATCGCCATGGTGCGCAGCGGGTAATCCACCAGCGAGTGGATGAGAAGGAACACGAGGCCGCAGAAGGCCGCCCGCTGCAGCAGCGCGGCCATTCCGGTAAACGCAGCTCTGGCCAATAGCGCGAAATAGCAAAGGAGTGCCGCAAGCGCGGGCAATCCGCCTTCCATTACCAGTTCGAGGTATTCGTTGTGCGCGTGATTGACGAAGCTCGCGGTGATGTCTGCCTCTTCCTCGAATGCGGGATACACAATCTCGAAGGTGCCAAATCCCGACCCTAACGGCAGGTGCCCGATCGTACCCTCGACCGAGTTCCGCCAGATCCCGGTGCGGTCCAGGGGATTGTCGGGATCAATCTCGAGTACGTTGTTGGGGTTGGTGGCGAGGACGAGCGCGCCGACCACCGCAGCGCCGAGCAGAAGGCCCCGGAACGCGGGCCTCATGTTGGCGATCATGGCGTAGGAGGCGGCGGCGCATCCCAGCGACAGGAAGGCGCCGGCAACCGACCGGGTGGCGAATCCCACGAAGACCATCAAAGCGACGACAGCCAAGGACAGAACCGGGCGCCGGATGGCGACAAACTGGTAAACGACGAAGGGGATGCCGACAAACAGCAGCGCGGCAAAATGGTTCTGGTTTGCGAAAAAGCCGGCTGCGGTCGGGTAGGGCAGGAACCCTCCGAGGATGGATGAGCTCGCCGCAAACTGGACCAGTGCGAACGCCATGTTGACGATCAGCCCGAGCAGGAAGAAGGCGAGGAGCCGGTTGAACTCATCCTCGTCGAGTCGCCCAAGGACCAGGAAGAAGGTGGCGACCGGCCAAAAGAACAGCAACGTCTCGAAGGTTCGGTTCCAATCGGCCGTCAGTGCCAGCGGCGCGCGCCCGATGTCGCCGCTGATGACGGGACCACCAAGTAGGGCGGTGATGGGAAGGAGCTGGACGGTGAGGAGGATGCCCGCCGCTCCGAGCAGGGCCAGCACCGGCCCGGAATAGTTCCGGTCCGAGCCCGACTGCCCGAGGAGCAGAAGCAGCGGAAGGCAGAGGAGCTGGAGGGTAAACGTCGTCGGCAGACCGGCGACGGAACTGCCGCCGATGACAAGCGCGAGGAGCAGGACGAGACCGAGGAGCGTCGAGCGGAAATCCATCCGCTGCGCCCTGCCTCTGCCTCTCAGAGACGACTGATGCGCAGCGCCCGGAATGTCACCTCTCCCCTGTAGCGAGCACGCCAGCTGTCTGTCTTGGTGTCGGTTTCGATCGATACCTGCTGCAGTGCGCAGGCGTCACCGGGAAGTTCGAACTCGGCGGACACGCTCCGCGGGCCGTAGCTCCCCTCGGGCACCTCAAGCTCGACGAGCGGCGAGCGCGCTCCCGAACAGGCAAGGCGCCAGTAGAGACCCTTGGGCGCTTCGAGACCGACGGCGGCTATATCGGCCTCGAGCCGATAGGCGCCCGGCGGCAAGCGCAAGCGCTGCGTCACGGTACCCAGGCGGGCGGGACTGTCGAGAAACCTCATTCGCAAGCCGCCGCCGGCAAGCGGCAGGGTGACTTCGGCGGCGCCGTTCGACTTGGCGTGCCAGCCGAAATAGCTCGCGGTAGCGCCGGTGACAAAGGCCGGGTCATAGATGTAGCCGGCCCGCGCCCGCGCCTCCGGGCCCAGAGTTGAGAGAAACAGGGAGTGGGCAGCGCCGATGGCGTTCGCATCGGCAAGGGCGGCGACCACCAGATTGACTTCGGCCTTGCGTCGGACGTCGGCAGCCTCTCCTTCGGTTGTCAGCAGGTCCCGCGCGAACGCCAGGCCGTTGCCGTTCTTCACGAGTTCCCGCAAGGCGCCGGTCCGCCACGGGGGTGAATCGGCGAGCATGGCTGCAAGCGCGTTCCGGCCGGCATCGGACGCCGAGGCCGCAACGACGACCGGCAGCACCCGGGGCCCGTATTCGGGCCAGCGGCGGAGGATCGCATCGGTGAAGCTCAGGGCTGCCGCGATGTTGCTGTTCGCGAGCGCCCTGTCAGTGAGACTGAGCAGCGCATGGATTTCCGTCCTTGAGTGCTTGAGCGCCACTTCATAGAGCCGCGTTGCCGCCTGCGTTTCCCCCTGCCGCTCGAGCACGGCGCCCAGCAGGCTGTAGCCCCGCGCATCGCCGGAGGCATGGGAGATGAGGTCGCCGGCGGAGCTCCGGGCTGCATCGAGGTCGGGGTCGTCCGCGTTCAGGGCGCCCACGAGGGCGTTGACTCGCGCCTCCGTGTTGAACGGATTGAGCGACAGCGCGAGAGCCGGATCCTGAACTTCGAGCAGGTGGCTAGCTCCGCTCAAGCAGAGGGCGAACATGCCGGCGATAGAGATGAGCCACAGAATCACGCCACTTGCCGGCAGGCCTCGTTGGCTCAACTTTGCCCCCGTGTTCGATCCTCGAAGTCTCCGCCTCGCCCTCCGCGCCATAGGAGTAGTATCCCTGGTACATGTAGCGGTGCGAGTGGCCGTACTCGATGCGCCCGAGGTCGAGCTTTGCCAGCACCGACCCGACGATGTGGCCGCCCGCCGAGTGAAGGCGCTTGAGCGCGGCGCGCGCCGACTTGCGAGGCGTCTGGTGGGCCGCGACGACGAGCATCGATGCCTCGGACATCCGCGACAGGATGAGCGCGTCCGAAAGCCCCATTACCGGCGGACCATCGAGAATCACCAGGGAGTAAGCCTTGGAACAGGCGCGCAGCACCGCCCCCATGCGCGCCGAGGACAACAGGTCCGCGGGATTGGGAACCATCGGACCGGTGGCGAGGAAGCTGAGGTTCGGATGGGTTACCGAGGGGTGGAACAGCCGCTGGATGTCCTCCGGCGCCACCGAGTTGGTGAGCAGGTTCGTGAGGCCCATGGTGTTGTCGGTCTTGAATACCCGATGCAGGCTCGGCCGGCGCAAATCGCAATCGATGATCAGCACCCGGCTGCCGATTGCCGCAAACTCCTCGGCCAGCTTATGGGCGCTGGTCGACTTGGTTTCCCCGGGCTCGGAGCTGGTGATCAGCAGCGTATGCGGGGCGCCGTCGGCACTGGAGAATTGCAGGGACGTACGAAGCGATCGGTAGGCCTCCGAGAGCGTCGAACGCGGGTCGGCGAGCCCGTCGGCCAGCTTCTCGCCCTCGGCATTGGGGATGATGCCGAGCACCGGAAGCTTGAGTTCGGATTCCAGCTGGTCGGGAGCGCTGAACTTGTTGTTGAGCAGTTCCAGGACGTAGATGATCGCGACGCCGAGCGCGGCGGCGGCACCGAGGAACAGCAGCAGGTTGCGCAGCAAGCTCGGCTCGAACGGCTGCTTGGGCGTCACCGCGCTCTCGATGACGTCGACATTGGTGCGGCGCAGGTCGGAAACCACGCCAAGACCGTTCCGCTTGTCGATGAGGGTCTGATACTGCGCGCGATTGGATTCCACCTCGCGATTGAGGATGGTGTACTGAATGTTCTTGTCGCGGAAGGCGACCTGTTCGGCCTCGAGCTCGGACAGTTTCTGCTTGAGATCCGCTTCCTCCTGGACGGCGGCCTCATTGCTCAGGCGGATCGAGCCGGCGATTGCATCCACGCCGTTCTGCAGCTGGCGCTGCATTTCGGCGATCTGCGCCGATAGCCGCTGCATGTCGGGGAAGCCGGGCTTGAACGTGCCGAGCTTCTGCTGGTACTCGGCCTTCAGTTCCGCGATCTTGCCCTGAACCGACTGGATGGCCTCGCTGTCGAGGACTTCCTTGAGCTGGGCGGCGTCGCCCTGTTCGATCTGCCGAACCAGCCGTTCGGTTTCGAGTCGCTTCTGGACTGCGGTGGCGAGGGCGGTATTGATGGCGCTGATGCTGGCGGTGATCAAGGCGCCGTCTTCGCCGGCTCCCCCCAGCTGCTGGTCCTTGGAGTAGGCGACGAGCGCCGCCTCCGACTCCTCGAGGCGGCTCTTGGCGTCCGCCAGCTGTTCGTCGATGAATTCGCGGGCCAGGTCCGACGTCTCGATGGTCTGGTCGACCTGCTGGTCCATGTAGCTGCGCACGATCTGGTCGGTGATCTGGCGCGCCATCTGCGGGCTCTGGCTGGCGAAGCGCACTTCGAGCAGGCTGGTGCCGCGCAGCAGGGTGACGGTGAGCTCCTTGAGCACGAGTTCGATGGCCCGCTCGTCCCGCTCCTCGGCGGTAAGATCGCCGAGCTGGGACTGGCCGGCACTGCCGAAAACCCGGGACACGATGTTGCCGAGGGAAAAGTCCGGCTGCGGATTGAGGAACTCGCCGTCATTGGCGAGATTCAGTTCGACGACGACACGGCGCGCCAGGTCCCGGCTCTTCAACTTCTCCTTGGCGGTCTCGAAGGTGCGAAGGTCGTTCGACTGCGCCACCACGTCCATGTCTTCGAGAATACGCGCCGTCGGGACCATGATCTCGATCCGGGCGGTGGCTGCGTATTTCGGCGACTGCATCAGCGTCGTCACGACCCCGAGAACGAGGCCGACGGCCAGCAGGGTGGCCAGCAGCCAGCGGTAGCGAACGGCGAGCCACAACAGCTTGAGCGGGTCGAAGGGCTCGGCGGCATCATCCTCGAACGGCGCACCATAGGCATCCCAGCCGGGCGCGGCGTAACCGGGAGCCGCCGGCAGGGCAGCGCCCGCTCCCGCGCCGCGCCAGGGCAGCTGTCTGTCATTGCGGTCCAGCATCGATCGTCCCCATCCCGGCCGGCACCCCGGCTACAATAGCCCTGATGCGTTGCGGGCAAGGCCCAGAGCTTGCCCCAGGTTGCTGCCAAGGACCTTCATTCCGGACGGGAAGGCAACGACGATGTCCCCGCCATAGACCTGCGTGTCCGGCCGGCGACCCGCGCGAATGGCCGCAACGTCGTACTGGGCGACATAGTCCCGCCCGTCGATCGTGCGGTAGACAAAGACATTGGCAGGATCGCCGATCGAGTTGAAATTGCCGGCCGCCGCGATGACCCGGAGCAGGGTGGTATTGCCGCTGACCGGGTAGGAACCGGCCTTGTTGAACTCGCCGTCGAGCGTCACCGATTGCTGCAGGCCGAGCGTGACCTGGGGGTTTTGCAGGTAGCGGCTGCCGTACCGCTGCACGACCTCGGCCTCGAGCGCTGAAATGGTCTTGCCCGCCGCGTCGATCGTGCCGACCAGCGCCAGTGAAATCTGTCCGTTGGGATCGACCTGCACGTCCCGGTCGAGTTCGTCGACGCCGAACACATCGACCTTGATGCTGTCGCCCACGCGGACGACCTGGCTCACGTCGCTGCCGACCCCGACCGGCGGCGGCAGGTTGGCCACCACCTGCAATGAGCCGGCGCCCTGCGACGCTCCCGACTGGCCGCTTGAACCGGTGTTGCCGTAGCCCGCGCTGTTGATGCTTGCCGAGGCGCAGCCGCCGAGGCTCAATGCAACGAAAAGCATCAGGACAAGTCGTTTGGGTTGCAACATCATCTCGACCTTATCCTCGCAGCCGCTTGACCCAGGAAGCCAGTTTCGAGCCTTCCTGCCGGAGCCTGGTTGTGGTTTGCGCGGGACCCGGTCTCTGCCGGCGCGGCAACGGCTCATTTCTGAGGATTGCGGCGGGCCGGCCCGAGACCATCTCGACCGCCGCGTCGTCGCCACACCGCCGCGCGATCGCGTTGACCGCCGCCGAAAGTACCGGGGGACGTCCGGCGGTATTGTGGGCATCGCTCGCAATCACATCGACCATTCCCTCGTCCAGCATCCTCTCCGACCAGTATTGCGCACGGCGACCGAAGCCCCCGGTGATCGAGGCGGCGGTCAGTTGGATGAGGGCGCCGTTGTCTACCATCGCCTCGATGACCTCGTAGTGGCTCTCGATCCAGCCGAGCCGCTCGGGATGGGTGACGAGAGGCACGAACCCGGCGGCGATCAACGCACTCACCAACTCGTCGAGCCTCGGAGGCATGACGTGGTGTGGCGGCTCGAGCAGAAAATAGCGGGACCCGCCAAGGGTCGGCACCTCGCCGGCTCCGAGCTTTGCCACTAGGTCCGGGGCGACGTGGACATCGGCGCCCATCCACAGCGTGAGTTCAATGTCCTCGCTGGCGAGCATCTCTACCAGCCTCCGGATCAGCGGCAGGACAGTCGCGGACGAATTGTCATACACGCCCGGCGTGACGTGAGGCGTGCAGGCAACGTGGGTTATTCCATCTGCAACAGCCATTCGCGCCATCGCAATTGAGGTCGCGAAATCGGGGGGGCCGTCATCGACGCCTGGCAACATGTGACAGTGCAAATCGATCATCGCACTGTGTTGCTATGCATGGCCGTAACCCAATATTGGGGCGTGTCTTACCAAGCGCCCATGGCCACGAGGTGGCCAGCCGGATAAATCGTTATCTGCTCGCCGGATCGTCCAGACCGAGACCGACAAACAGGCCCACCCCGGCGGCCAACCCGCCTGCAATCACCGTCCCGGCGCCGTCCTGCTCGACTTCGCCGACCGATTCCTGCTGGATGCGCACGCAGAGATTGTTGCCCACGGGAGTGATGGTGAGCTGTGCAGAGGCGCCGAGTGCAAGGTCGCAGCCCCCGCCGAGCGACAGCGTCGCCGAGGATGTTCCGCCGGTCGATACGACGTCGCCGACATTGATGGTGGTTCCGGCGCCGGCGCTCTCGAGGCCGGCGGCGCCGGTCTTGAACACGTCGCCGTTCGCCACGGAAATCGATCCGAGGGCGCCCGATGGCGGGGAGGAAAGCAGGCAGGCGCAGTTGCCTTGCGCCAGGGCCGCAGACGGGACGATGATCAGGGAGAGCGAAGTCGCAATGGACAGCACGCCAAGTGAGAGAGCCAACCGCTTGGAAACCATTATCAATCAATGCCCTAGGTTGAGACTCATTTCCCCACGCAAATTTGTATGCGCACTTGGGGGGCAACATCAAGTCTAGCATCTGCGCGGCAGCAATGCTGGCAGCAGAGTGTTACCGAACTGCAAATGTAGCAAGCGGCACACTGACTATCGGCAGAGCGCCGCAGCCGCCTAAGTTCAGACCGAGCGGCCTGACCGGGCCGCCGCCGCACCCGCAGGCTTCCAGATCACGAAATAGCGGCCGAAGCGACGCATCGGCACATGCCCGTCATGCTCCGCCGAACTGAGCTGGAGGTAGGTGGCAATCTTGAGAGTGCCGACGGGCAGATGGATGCGGAGCGGGGACCTCATCCCGAAGCTTTAGGATCGGGGCGAAACCTGGTCAACATCGTGGCATTTTCATGCTGTGGATGTGGTTCCGGCTCTGCCACCAAACCCTCGGCGGGTAGCTGGGAGACGAGTGGAAACGGTGCCCGTGACGCCCGCCAGGTCGCCCAGCCTTGACAGGCACTGCATGTAACCGGTTACATCACGCAGTTCCGCGTTGCGGATGGAGAAGCCTGCGCAGTCCAGCCGGGCACCCAAGGGAGGCTACAAGTGAAGAAAGTTCTCGTCCTCGCGGCGGCGGCCGTCGCGCTCATGACCGGCACGGCGCTGGCGGAAACCTACAAGATCGGCCTTTCCAACGGATGGGTCGGCTCCGAATGGCGCACCCAGATGATCGAGGAAGCGCAGGCAGCCGCGGCGGCCTGGAAGGACAAGGGCGTCGACATCGAGTTGGTGATCCAGAGTTCGGACGTCGATGTGCAGGGCCAGATCGGCGCCGTGCGCAACATGATCAATGAAGGCGTCAACGCCATCATCATCAATCCCAACAGCCCGACCGCGTTCGACCCGATCTTCGCGCAGGCCAAGGAAGCCGGCATCCTGGTCGTCGCCACCGACGCCGAAGTGTCGTCGCCCGATGCCATCTATGTCGGCATCGACCAGACCGACTACGGCCGCAAGGGCTGCGCCTGGCTGGCCGAGACGCTCGGCGGCAAGGGCAATGTCGTGACCATCAACGGCGTCGCCGGCCACCCGGCCAACGAGATGCGTGCCGCCGGTTGCAACGAGGCTCTCGCCGCGCATCCCGATATCAAGATCGTCAACGCCGCCAATGCCAACTGGGACCAGGCCCAGGGTCAGCAGACCATGCAGAACCTGCTCGCCACCTATCCCGACCTCAACGGCGTCTACGTGCAGGACGGTATGGCCGCCGGCGCCTGGCGCGCCATCGAAGCGGCGGGCAAGACCGCCTCGATCGCCGCCACCGGCGAAGTGCGCAAGGACTTCCTCGACCTGTGGTCGGCCGGCAAGTACAACTCGGCCGCGTCGGTGAACCCCCCGGGCGTGATGGCTTCGGCCCTCAACGTGGCGGTGCTGAAGCTGCAGGGCAAGGAATTCAAGGACGGCATCTTCGGCGGGGTATACGGCAACGCCATCTTCCTCGACATCCCGTTCATCGACAACTCGAACCTCGCCGATGCAGTGGCTGCCGCCGACGGCAAGCCGGGCCACTGGTCGGTCACCCAGTTGCTGTCGGTTGAAGACGCGCAGTCGCGCTTCTTCAAGTAACTAGTATCCGGGGACCGGGCGCCTTGCGCCCGGTCCCTCTTCCGAGCGGGCTGCTTCCGGCCCTTCGGGGACGTGCCCCGTTGCCTCGTGCCGGCGACGCGGCGAAGATGTTTCGCCCAAGCCACTGCGGATCGCCGATGCCCCCCGTGCTCGAAGCCACCGGAATTGCGAAGCACTTCGGCGCCGTGGTGGCGCTGTCGAACGGCAGCCTCAGCGTCGGCAAAGGTGAGGTGCATGCCCTGCTCGGGGCCAATGGCAGCGGCAAGTCGACGCTCTGCAAGATCATCGCGGGCACGGTGGCGCGCGATACCGGGTCGCTCCGCCTCGACGGCAGCGAAGTCAGCCTCAGGACCCCCCGCGAAGCGGAGGCTCGCGGCATTGCGCTGTTCTACCAGGAGCTGTCGCTGGTGCCGCAGCTTTCGGTTGCGGACAATATCTTCCTCGGCCATGAGCGCACCGGCGCCGGCGGGTTCCTCGACGCGAGGCAACTGCGCGCCGACACCGACCGCCTGATCGCCCGGTTCGCCAGCGTGGCGGGCACCGGCTTCACCGCCGATGCACCCGTATCGGGCCTTGCGCCCGACCAGCGGCAGATCGTCGAGATCCTCAAGGTCCTCGCCCGCAAGCCCCGCCTCATCATCTTCGACGAGGCGACCGCGGCGCTCGACCGCCGGCAGGTCGAGCTGTTCTTCGCCATTCTGCGCGAGCTCAAGGCCGAGGGTGTCTCGACCATCTTCATTTCCCACCGCATGGACGAGATATTCGAGATCGCCGACCGCATCACGGTGATGCGGAATGGCGCCACGGTGGCATCGTTCGCGAGCAGCGAAACCGATCGCGACGCAGTCGTCCGTTCCATGGTCGGCGACGTCGGCATTCGTGATCGCGTCGAGCGCGCCGTGCCCCCCTCGTCCGGAGCGCCTCGCCTTAAGCTCAAGGGCGCCAGCAGCCGTCGCGTTCGCGATGTGTCGCTGACACTGCGGCCGGGCGAGATCCTCGGGCTGGGCGGGCTGCAGGGGCAGGGCCAGTCGGCGCTGCTGCAGGGCCTGTTCGGGGCGCTGCCCTTCGCCTCCGGCACGCTCGAGATCGACGGCAGGCCGGTCAGCATCAGGAAGCCGGCGGACGCGGTCCGTACCGGCCTTGCCTATGTGTCGGGCGACAGAGGCCGGGACGCGGCGCTGCACGGTCGCTCGATCTTCGAGAACATCGGGTCGGCGACGATGGTGCGCGAGAAGCTGGCGCTGGTCTGGCCGCGCCACCTCAGGCCCCGCTTCGAGGCCGCCGCCGCTGCGCTCAATACCAAGTATGCGGGGATGGAGGCGCCGATCGGATCGCTTTCGGGCGGCAACCAGCAGAAGATCTTCATTGCCCGCTGGCTCGCCACCGACGCGCCGGTGCTGCTGCTCGACGATCCGACCAAGGGCATTGACCTCGCCGCCAAGGCCGACTTCTTCGCCCTCGTGCGCAACCTCGCCGACAAGGGCACCAGCATCATCTTCTATGCCTCGGAAGATGCCGAACTGCTGAGCCTCTGCGACAGGATCCTGGTGTTCAATTCCGGCGCCGTCTCGGCGGAATTGGCCGGCGCCTCGCTCGACAGCTTCCATCTCACCAACGCTGCCTATGGAGAGGTCGCATGAGCGCCGTCGCCGGGTTCCTGCGCAGCCGGCTGTGGCTGGTGACGCTCAGCGCGCTCATGGCGCTGTTCGTGGTCAACTGGATCCTGCAGCCCAACCTCGTCACGCCCAACGTGCTGAAGTCGAATCTCTCAGTCTTCCTCCCGGTCATCCTCGTCGCCATCGGACAGACCTATGTGGTCCTCGGCGGTGACATCGACCTCTCCGTCGGCTCGATCGTTGCCCTGGTGAACGTGGTGACGGTCAGCGTCATCGCGGCGCTGGGGGGCGGGGCAGGGGGCGTGCTCGGCGGGATCGCGGCCGGCCTCGTGGTCGGCATTGCCTGCGGCCTGCTCAACGGCGCGCTCGTCGCACTGCTGCGCTTCCAGGCCATCGTCACCACCTTCGCCACCGGCATCATCTTTGGCGGGCTGGCGCTCATGGTGCTGCCCACCGCGGGCCTGCCGGTACCGGCGGAGTACTGGCGCACCTATGGCAGCAGTCCGCTCGGCTTGCCGGTCGTCCTGTGGGTGCTGATCGCGGCGCTGGTCATCGTGGCGGTGATCGCCGGGCGCCCGTTCATCAAGCACCTGGCGGCGGCGGGCGGGCAACGCGCCGCGGCCTTCCAGACCGGGCTCAAGCTCGCGCAAATCCGCATCCTCGCCTATGCCCTCTGCGGTCTCTTCGCGGCGTTCGCCAGCCTCTGCCTCACCGGCGAGACCGCAAGCGGCGACCCGCTGATGGGACGCACCCTGGCGCTCGCCTCGATCTCGGCGGTGGTGCTCGGTGGCACGGCGCTGGCCGGCGGTTCGGGCAGTGCCTTCGGCTCGGTGCTCGGGGCGCTGGTGCTCGGCATGATTGGTAATGTCATCTTCTTTGCCGGCCTGCCCTTCGACTACCAGACGCTGATCCAGGGCCTCATCACGCTGCTGGCGCTCGCTGGCGGCGTGCTGGTGGCGCGGCGCAACTGAGGGCGATCGAAATGAACCGCATCAAGACCATCCTCACCGATCCGCTGGTCCTCGCCGCCCTCTCGATCCTCGTCCTGCTGGCTATGGGCGAAGTGCTGTCGCCCGGGTTCGCGCGAGGCGACCAGATCATCCGCCTGCTCGTCGTTTCCGCCATTCTCGGCATGGTCGCGGCCGGCCAGAGCCTCGTCGTCATCGGCGGCCGCGAGGGCATCGATCTCTCCGTCGGCGCCCTCATCTCGCTGGGCGCCGTGCTCGCCGGCAATGCCATGTCCGGGAACGATGGCGGGATCCTGCCCGCCATCCTCGTGGCCGGCGGCGTCACCTTCGTCATCGGGCTGATCAATGGTCTGGGTGTCACCCTGCTGCGCATCCCGCCGCTGGTGATGACATTGGGCATGACCGGCGTGGTGCAGGGCGGGCTGATCGTCCTGTCGCGCGGCATCCCGTCGGGCAACGCCGCCCCTTCGCTGATGGGCTTCGTCAACCGGCCGCTGCTGCTGGGGCTGCCCGGCGTGTTGTTCCTGTGGGCGTTGCTGGGGCTCGGCATGTGGTTCCTGCTGCGCCGCACCCAGCTTGGCTATGCCATCTATGCGATGGGCTCGAACGAGCGCGCCGCGGTGCTGACCGGCCTGCCGGTGCGGCTGATCCGGACCCTGCTCTATGGTCTCTCCGGCCTCCTCGCCGGCGTCACCGGGGTCGTCGTCATCGGCTATACCGGTAACAGCTTCGTCTCGGTCGGCGACCAGTATGTGCTGCCCTCGGTCATCGCCGTGGTCATCGGGGGCATTTCGCTCGCCGGCGGTTCGGGCAACTATTTCGGCGTCATGCTGGGCGCCATCGCGCTGACCCTGCTGCAGAGCGTATTGACCACCCTGCAGCTCGAGTTCTGGGGCCGGCAGCTGATCTTCGGCGCGGTACTGCTGCTGCTCATGCTGCTCTACGGCCGGACCAAGCAGTTGCGAGTCTAGGGATGGCCCCCACGATCCGGCGGGTTGCAGAACTGGCAGGCGTCTCGATCGCCACCGTGTCGCGCACACTGGCCCAGCCCGGCAAGGTCACCGAGGCGACGCGCGAGAAGGTGCTGGATGCGGTGCGGCAGACCGGGTTCGTCCCCAATCGGCAGGCCGTGGACTTTCGGCGGCAGGCCACCAACAACGTCGTGCTGCTGGTGCGCGACATCACCAATCCGTTCTATCTCGAGATCTATCGCGGCATCGAGGAGTTGGCCTTCGCCAACGGCTACCGCGTGCTGATGGGCGATGCCGGCTACGACGACGCGCGCGTCGTGCGCTATGTCGACATGGTGCGCAACCGGCAGGCGGACGGGCTCATCCTGATGACCGGCTGGATTCCGGACTCGGTCCCCGAAGCGAGCCTGCCGCAGACGGTCATCGCGCTCGAACTGATCGAGGGCAGTACGCTGCCGGCAGTCGCCATCGACAACCGCAAGGCGGCGCGCCTCGCCACCGAGCACCTGTTGTCGCTGGGCCACCGGCGTATCGCCCATGTCACGGGCCCGATGCGCCTCGTGATGTCGACCGAGCGCCACCAGGGCTATCTCGACGCCCTGGCCGGCGCCGGCATCGCGGCCGATCCGGCGCTGACTCATGTCGGTGACTTCCATTTCGGCAGCGGCCAGGCGGCGATGCGGCAGTTCCATGCGCAGGGCAGCGCGTTCACCGGCCTGTTCTGCAGCAACGACGAAATGGCTGTCGGCGCCATCAACGAGCTGCGAAGCCTGGGCAAGCGAGTCCCGTCCGACATTTCCGTCGTCGGTTTCGACGACATGGACTACGCGCTGTCCTCGGACCCGCCATTGACCTCGATCCGCCAGCCGCGGCGCGAGATCGGCCGGCAGGCCATGCAGATGATGGTCGACCTGCTGGCCGGCAAGGCACTGGCTTCGGGCCACCTCGAGGCGGGCGTCGAACTCGTCGTGCGCGCCAGCACCGCGCCGCCCAACGCGTCCAGTGCCGATGCAAGTCGAGTTACATCGACGACTTGATGCCCCATCGGATGAGGACCCAGTTCGCCGGAAAGGCCGTTATGAAGCCAACGATCATGCCGATCTGCATCATGAACCAGAAGACGGCGTTGTCCGGTCTCGGGTGCCACGGGACCAGAACGTAGAAGGCCAGCGCCATCCACGCGAACATTCCGACCTCGAATGCGACGAGCGACAGCGTGTCCGCCTTTACGGCATCGATGAGGGCCCTGGCGGGCGGGACCCGCCGCATCTCCCGGATGGGGAAATACTGAAAGGCTATGCCAAGCACATATGCGAAGATGAACTCCGCCGCGTATTCCGCAAACAGAACGGTTCCGAACAGCGTCAATCCGAAGCCGAAGACGACCAGGGGACCAAGGATATCGCCGACGACGCAGCCGCTGCCGCAATGCGTCGCGGAGACAAAGACGCCCTTCCAAAATGGCGCCCTGCCCTTCACGTGGGGCCCATCGGCCGCAATCGGCCGACCCATGGCACTATAGAACCACAGGCCAAGCAGCGGGAAATACAGGCCGGTGACCGGCCACACGATGTTCATGATCCGCATCTTCTGCGGATGTGCGATGAGATCGATGGAAATGATCACGGCAGTCAGGACTCCGAGGGCGACCGAAGTCCACGACAGCACGTCGAGCCAGGACATTGCGCCGATCTCCAGTCAGGTTGTCCTTCCGGTCGGATCGGGCCCGCCGGACACCGCAAATTCTGGTTCGACGACCGAGGGGGCCGCTTGTCTGGGGTTGCCGGACCTGCGGCAGGCTTGCGGTCTTGTGGGGTCCTGCAGTGAATCTTGCGGCCATGCGGCACGAGTGCCCGCGGTGAAAGTCTGGGCTTTGCCAGGTCGGGGCGAAATCCGGAGCGAGGGCAGCGGTTGCGCATACGCGGCAAGCTGGCGCAAGAAGCGCCGCCGCCGTCGCGATATGCCCGGCGCCTGGCACTTATGAGATTCCTATAGCTGCGGCTGGGACTCCATCTCGAAATCATACGCTGCGAAGTGCCAGTACTGCTGCGCCGAAGCTGCTGACGCACGTCATGAGCCGGGCCCTTTGATCGGCTCGCCTCCTGGCTTCAAGCGCAGTGACAGTGCGGCAGCGAAATGGACAACAGACGGCCGGTAGGCACCGGCCCATTGGCGCGTGAGGTCACCATGATCTTCGACTTGATACTCGGCGGCGCGGTAGCAGCCTGCCTCCTCGTCTACCTCGTCTACACCCTGCTCAGGCCCGAGAAATTCTAGACGCCTGATCCGAACCATTCGACGACTGGAAGCCGCCATGCCCTCCACCGAACACAACGCGCCGTCGCTTTTGGACGGCAGCATCATCGGTCCCGCCATCATCGGGGCCTTCACCAAGCTCGATCCGCGGGCGCTCGTGCGCAATCCGGTGATGTTCGTCACCGCCGTCGGCGCCGTGCTGACCACTATAGGAATCGTCACCGCAGACGGGGATCGAGGCTTCATTTTCCAGCTGGCGCTGTGGCTCTGGTTCACGGTGCTGTTCGCCAACTTTGCCGAAGCGGTGGCCGAGGGCCGCGGCAAGGCCCAGGCCGAGAGCCTCAGGAGGGCGCGGCGCGAAACCACGGCGCGACGCCTCGTCAATGGGCGCGAGGAACAGGTCGCCGCCACCCTGCTGCAGAAGGGCGACACCGTCGTCTGCGAAGTCGGCGACATCATCCCCGCCGACGGCGAGGTGATCGAGGGCATAGCCAGCGTCAACGAGGCGGCGATCACCGGGGAGTCGGCGCCGGTGATCCGCGAGGCGGGCGGCGATCGCAGCGCCGTCACCGGCGGCACCACCGTCATCTCCGATCGCATCGTGGTTCGAGTCACCATGGAGCGGGGTGCGGGTTTCCTCGACCGCATGATCGCCATGGTCGAAGGCGCGCGGCGGCAGAAGACGCCCAACGAGATCGCGCTCACCATCCTCCTCTCGGCCTTCACGCTGATCTTCCTCCTCGTTTGCGTGACGCTCTGGCCGTTCGGCTTTTACGCCGGCACCTCGTTCTCCGTGCCGGTGCTGATCGCGCTGCTGGTCTGCCTGATCCCGACGACCATCGGGGGCCTGTTGAGCGCCATCGGCATCTCGGGCATCGACCGGCTGATCCGCCGCAATGTCATGGCCACCAGCGGCCGCGCCGTCGAGGCGGCGGGCGATGTCGACGTGCTGCTGCTCGACAAGACCGGCACGATCACGCTGGGCAACCGCATGGCGACGGAATTCCATCCGGCGCCCGGGGTGGCGGCGGAGCGCCTAGCCGATGCGGCGCAACTGGCCTCCCTCGCCGACGAGACCCCGGAGGGCCGCTCGATCGTCGTGCTCGCCAAGGAGAAGTTCAACCTGCGCGGTCGCGAGGTCGCCGAGCCGCATGCGGTGTTCGTGCCGTTCACGGCCCAGACCCGGATGAGCGGGGTGGATTTCCCTGCCCTGGCTGACCAGCCGGCGCGGTCCATCCGCAAGGGTGCCTCGGACACCATCAAGGCGATGGTGGAGCGCCTCGGCGGCCAGTTTCCCGAGGCGGTCACGCGCAGTGTCGACGAGGTCGCACGCTCCGGCGGCACGCCGCTGGTCGTCGTCGAGGGCAGGGAGGTCCTCGGCGTGGTCCAGCTCAAGGACGTGGTCAAGGGCGGCATCAAGGACCGCTTCGCGCAGTTGCGCCAGATGGGCATCCGCACGGTGATGATCACCGGCGACAATCCGCTCACCGCCGCCTCGATCGCGGCCGAAGCCGGCGTCGACGATTTCATGGCCGAGGCCACCCCCGAGATGAAGCTCGAGCTGATCCGGCGCGAGCAGGCCGGCGGCCATCTCGTCGCCATGACCGGCGACGGCACCAATGATGCCCCGGCACTGGCCCAGGCCGATGTCGGGGTCGCCATGAACACCGGCACCCAGGCGGCGCGCGAGGCCGGCAACATGGTCGACCTCGACAGCAATCCGACCAAGCTGATGGAGATCGTCGAGATCGGCAAGCAACTGATCATGACCCGCGGGGCGCTCACCACGTTCTCGATCGGCAACGACGTCGCCAAGTACTTCGCCATCCTGCCGGCGATGTTCGCGGCGGTCTATGCGGCGGACGGCGCGACCAACGGGCCGCTCTCGGCGCTCAACATCATGGCACTGGCCTCGCCGCAATCGGCGATCCTCAGCGCCGTGATCTTCAATGCGCTGATCATCGTCGTCCTGATCCCCATTGCGCTGCGCGGCGTCGCCTATCGCGCCATCGGTGCCGCGGCCCTGCTGCGCCGCAACCTTCTCATCTACGGCCTCGGGGGTGTCGTCGCGCCCTTCATCGGGATCAAGCTCATCGACCTGATCCTGAGCGCCCTGCACCTGGTCTAGGCCGAAAGGAAACAGCCATGTGGATTCTTTACCTCCTCCTCGGCCTCGCGGTGTTCGCCCTCATGTGGTGGCTGACCCTCGTCGTCGATCAAAGCTGAAGCCCGGATGCCGGAGCTCGTGAAATGACCTTCAACGCAATTCTCTACGTCCTTTTGATTGTCGGCGGCTCGGCGCTCCTGAGCTGGCCGCTCGGCCGCTACCTGAAATGGGCGATGGACCCGGCCGCGTCCGCCGGGGGCGGCAATCGCTGGACCCGCGCCTTCCAGGCGATCGGCGGCCCGCTGACCCTCAAGCAGCAGAACTGGAAGCAGTATCTGCTGGCGCTCCTCGCATTCAACGCCGTCTCGTTCACGGTGACGGTGCTGATCCTCGCCCTCCAGCAGTACCTGCCGCTCAATCCGGACGCCAAGGGCGAGCTCGATCCGAGCCTCATCTTCAATACCGCCGTGTCCTTCGTCACCAACACCAACCTCCAGCACTACTCGGGCGAGGTGGCGATGAGCTACGCATCGCAACTGGGGGCGCTGATGTGGCAGCAGTTCGTGTCGGCGGCCACCGGCATCGCGGCTCTCGCGGCCATGGCCCGCGGCCTCGCCGGCCGGACCAACATGGGCAATTTCTTCGTCGATCTGCAGCGCGCCACGTTCCTGATCCTGCTGCCGCTTGCCATCTTGGTCGCGATCCTGCTGGTGTTCGGCGGCATGCCGATGACGCTGCAGGGTTCGGCGATTGCAACGACCCTCGAGGGCATCCAGCAGACCATCGCCCGGGGACCGGTCGCGGCGTTCACCGCGATCAAGCAGCTGGGCACCAATGGGGGCGGCTTCTTCGGGCCGAATTCCACCCAGCCGTTCGAGAACCCGACCTTCTGGACCAACGTGCTCGAGGCGATCGCCATCACCATCATCCCGATGGCGTGCGTGTGGATGTTCGGCCGCATCGTGGGCAAGATGCGGCATGCCGGCATCGTCTTCGTGGTGATGGCGGTGCTGATGCTGACCCGCATCGGCTTCGCCGTGTGGTTCGAGCAGACGCCGACCGAGGCGTTCAATACACTCCCCATCGCTCAGAACGTGGGCAATCTCGAGGGCAAGGAATTGCGCTTCGGCGCAGCGGCCGGTCCGGTATGGGCCGTGCTCACCACTTCGACGTCGAATGGCTCGGTCAATGCCATGCTCGACAGCCTCAATCCGCTTACCGGGCTGATGCCGATGATCGGCATGTGGCTCAACGAGGATTTCGGCGGCGTCGGCGTCGGGTTCATCAACATGTTCGTCTACATCGTGCTCGCGGTGTTCCTCGCCGGCATGATGGTCGGACGAACGCCCGAATATCTGGGACGGCGGATCGAGGCCTACGAGGTGAAGCTCGCCGTCATCGCCACGCTCTCCCACTCGTTCCTGATCCTCGGGCTGGCGGCGCTGTTCGCGGCCACGCCGTGGGGGACGGCGGTGCTCAACAATGTCGGCGCGCACGGCTTTTCCGAGATCCTCTACGAGTTCTCATCCTCGAGCGCCAACAACGGTTCCGGCTTCGAAGGCATCAACGACACCATCTTCACCGTGCCGTGGAACATCGCCACGGGCCTCGTGATGATGCTGTCGCGCTTCATCCCGATCATCCTGCCGCTGGCGATTGCCGGCTCGCTCGCCGCCAAGCGCCCTGCCGCGGAGTCGGCCGGCACGCTCGGTACCGAGAGCGGCACGTTCGGGGTGATGCTGCTGGTGACCATCGTCATCCTGGGCGCGCTCACCTTCTTCCCGGCGGCCGCCCTCGGGCCGATCGCCGAGCACTTCCAGTTCTATCACTAAGAAGAAACAGAGGAGCACCAGATGCAGTCCTTCCTCGCCAGCCTGCGCCTCGTCGTAGCGACCATGCTGATCTCAGTGGTCGCCTACTCGGCGGTCGTCCTCGGCATCGCGCAGTTGCTCACCCCCGCGACGGCCAACGGGTCGCTGATCGCCAATGCCCAGGGGCAGGTCGTCGGCAGCAAGCTGATCGCCCAGAAGTTCACCGAGCCGCGCTACTTCTGGCCCCGTCCCTCGGCGGTCGACTACAATGCCGCGGGCGCCGGCGGGTCGAACAAGTCGCCGACCAGCACCGACCTGACCGAGCGGGCGACCGGGACCGTCGCGGCCTACGGGGCGACGGCCGCCAACCCGCTCCCGGCCGACCTCGCCGCGGCCTCCGGCGGCGGGCTCGACCCGCACATCACCGAGCAATCGGCGCTCTACCAGGTGCCGCGGATCGCCGCGGCGCGCGGCATTCCCGCTGCCGGCATCGACGAGCTGGTGGCTCGATATTCCTTCGCGCCGGGTGGTATCCTGGCGCCCGATCGCCTGGTGAACGTGCTCGAACTCAACCTGGCGCTCGACCAGATGGCTCCCGCGAGCTAGCGCGGAGCGGCCGGCAGGGGTGGCGTGAATGATGTCCGACGATACCTCCGAACGCGGCCGCCCCACGCCGGAGGCGCTCCTCGAACTGGCGCGGCGCGAGGATAGCCGCGCCGGCAAGCTCAAGATTTTCCTCGGCGCCGCCCCCGGCGTCGGCAAGACCTTCACCATGCTGGAGAACGCCCGGGCGCGCCGGCGCGAGGGCGTCGACATTGTCGTCGGGGTGGTCGAGACGCACGGGCGGCAGGAGACCGAAGCGCTGCTCGAGGGGCTCGAGGTGCTGGCGCGCCGCCGCATCGACTACAGGGGCCACATGCTCGAAGAAATGGACCTCGACGCTATCCTCGCCCGCAAGCCGGGGATCGTTGTCGTCGACGAACTGGCGCATTCCAATGCCCCCGGCAGCCGCCACCCCAAGCGCTATCTCGACGTCGAGGAGATTCTCGCCAACGGCATCGATGTCTACTCGACCCTGAATATCCAGCACGTCGAGAGCCTCAACGACGTTGTGGCGCAGATCACCCGCATCCGGGTGCGTGAGACGGTCCCGGATTCGATGCTCGACCGCGCCGACGAGATAGAACTGGTCGACCTGACGCCGGGCGACCTGCTGCAGCGGCTGCGCGAGGGCAAGGTCTACGTGCCGCGGCAGGCCGAACACGCGCTCGAGCACTTCTTTTCGCCCGATAACCTGACGGCGCTGCGCGAGCTGGCGTTGCGGCGCACTGCCGAACGCGTCGACGAGCAGTTGCTGCGGCGGATGCAGGCGCAAGCCATTTCCGGCCCCTGGGCGGCGGGCGACCGCATCCTCGTCTGCATCGACGAGGACCCGCGAGCCCTGGCCCTGGTGCGTTATGCCAAGCTTCTGGCCGATCGCCTCCATGCGCCCTGGACGGCGCTCCATATCGAATCCCGCCGCACGGTGCAGTTGAGCGAAGAGCAGCGCGACCGCATCGCCGATGCGCTGCGGCTGGCACAGTCGCTGGGCGGGGAGGCGATGACCATTCCGGGCGGCGCCCGGCGCATCGGCGACGACGTGATCGCCTACGCCAAGGCCAACAACATCACCCAGATCATCATCGGCAAGTCGGTACGCAGCCGCTGGTTCGAGCTGGTCAACGGCTCGGTGGTGCGTGACCTCCTGGCGCAGGCGGGCAACATCGCCGTCAGCGTCGTGCCGGGGGAGGAGGGGGCAGGCGATGTCGCGCCGTCGCAGGCGCTGCCCACGATCGGCACGCGGCCGCCTTTCGACCTCAAGCCCTATGCGTTCTCCACCGCCATCATCGCGATCGCCCTCGGCATTGGGTTTCCCCTGCGGCCCATCTTCGGGGAGGCCAATCTCGACCTGGTATTCCTCACCGGCGTTGTCGCCGTTGCGGTGCGCTTCGGCCTCTGGCCGTCGATCTTCGCCAGCATGCTGGCGGCGCTCGGATACATTTTCTTCTTCACCCAGCCATATCTGAGCCTCGAGATCTACGATCCGCGCAGCGCGCTGGCCGTGGTGTTCTTCACGGTGGTGGCCATCGTCGTCTCGAACGTCGCCGCGCGGGCCCAGATCCAGGCCGTTGCCGCCAATGCCCGCAGACGGACGACGGAGTCGCTCTACGCCTTCTCGCGCAAGCTCGCCGGCGTCGGCGCCCTCGACGACGTGCTGTGGGTCACCGCATACCAGACGGCGCTGATGCTTAAGGCAAGGGTGGTGCTGCTGCTGCCCGAGAACGAGACACTGGTGGTCAAGACCGGCTACCCGCCGGAGGACGTGCTCGATCCGGCGGACATCGCGGCCGCGAGATGGGCATGGCAGAACGATCGGCCGGCGGGCCGGGGTTCGGATACGCTGACCGGGGCGAAATGGCTGTTCCTGCCGATGCGAACCGGGCGCGGCCTCGTCGGCATGATGGGGTTAGGCATCGACAACCCGCTCCTGACCCCCGAGCAGCGCCGGCTGCTCGATGCGCTGATCGACCAGGGGGCGCTCGCCATCGAGCGCGTCGCCCTGGCCGAGGATGTCGAGCGCACGAAGCTGACGATGGAAACCGAGCGCCTCCGCTCGGCGCTGCTGACCTCGATCTCGCATGATCTGAAGACGCCGCTGGCTTCCGTCCTCGGCGCCGCCAGTGCGCTGCGCGACCTGTCGGGCCTCAGCGACGCCGAGCGCATCGACCTGCTCGCCACCATCATCGAGGAGGCGGAGCGCCTCAACCGGTTCATCGCCAATCTCCTCGACATGATCCGGCTGCAATCCGGGGCCGTCATGCCAAACAGCGCCCTGCACGACGTCAGCGAGATCGTCGGAAGCGCCTTGCGGAGGGCGGAGAAAATCCTCGCGCGGCACCACGTGGACGTCGCCTTGTCCCCGGACCTGCCGATGCTCGAGGTGGACCCGGTGCTGTTCGAGCAGGTGCTGTTCAACGTGCTCGACAATGCCTCGAAATACGCGCCGCCCGGCACGACGGTTTGGGTCCGCGGCGAGCGCTTCGGCGACCGGGTGCGGCTGCAGATCGAGGACGAAGGCGAGGGCATCCCATCCGGAGAGGCCGAGCACATCTTCGACCGCTTCCATCGCGCCGAGAAAGGCGATCAGGTCCGCGCCGGCACGGGGCTCGGGCTGACGATCTCGCGCGGCTTCATCGAAGCCATGGGGGGCACGATTTCGGCCGGCAACCGGATCGACCGGAGCGGCGCGGTGTTCACCATCGAGATGCCGGTGCCTGTTGGCGGCAAGCGGATCGGACCGACCCCATGAGTGTTCCCCTCAAGGTCCTCGTCATCGATGACGAGCCGCCCATTCGCAAGCTGTTGCGGATGGGCCTCGGGACGGAAGGGTATGAGGTGCTGGAGGCCCCGAACGGCAGGTCCGGGCTGGAGCTGTTTGCCCAGGACCCCGGACTGGTCATTCTCGACCTGGGCCTGCCCGATATCGATGGGCTCGAGCTGCTGCGGACCATGCGGTCGCGCAACGAGTCGGTGCCGATCGTGGTGTTGTCGAGCCGCGGCGACGAGACCGCCAAGGTGCAGGCGCTCGATCTCGGCGCCGACGACTACGTGACCAAGCCATTCGGGATGGAGGAACTGCTGGCCCGCATGCGCGCCGCCGTGCGGCATCAGTTGCAGGCGCAGGGCGAGCGGCCGATCTTCCGCATCGGGGAGCTTTCGGTCGACCTGGTGCGGCGGATCGTCAGGATCGGGGACGACGAGGTGAAGCTCTCGCCCAAGGAGTACGACCTGCTGCGGGTGCTGGTGCAGCACGCCGGCAAGGTCCTGACGCACCGGTTCCTGCTCGGGGAACTCTGGGACACCTTGACCGATGCCCAGTACCTTCGCGTCTATGTGCGCCAGCTCCGCCAGAGATCGAGGCCGACCCGCAGCGCCCGCACTATGTCCTCACCGAAACCGGCATCGGCTACCGCCTCAGGGCTCCGGACTGAGCAGACTAGCGGCCAGCCGTCGCCAGTTGCCCGAGCCGCCCGGCGAGCGCCTTGAGCTCCCAGTCACGCGCGAGCGCCGCGGCCTTGTCCCATGTCGGGGTGCAATCGGGGATGGGCGGCAGCGGCGCCGTGGGGTCCATGGTGGCGATACGCCGATAGAGCCGCAGGTCGTCGGCCTGCGCGGGGAATCGGTTGTCGGCGATCATCGCCTCGAGGTCAGGATAGCGCTTAAGCAGGCTCGCCGCAGTCGTCGCGCCCACGCCACGCGCACCGGGAATCTTGTCCGACGGGTCGCCGCGCAGCGCGATGAAGTCCGGCACCTGCTGCGGCTCGACGCCGTAGCGCTCGAGCACCTGCGCGGGGCCGATCCGCGCGATCTCGCCGGCCTTCACCGGATGGAGGATGGTGATCGATGCCGAAGCCAGCTGGAAGGCGTCGCGATCGCCGCTGGCAACGAGCGCTGTGCCGCCGCGCCGCTCCTCGGCGGCAACGGCCGCGGCGAGGAAATCGTCGGCCTCGTAGCCCGCCGCCTTGGCGGTGACGAAACCGCAGGCACGCACGAACTCGGGCAGCACGCTCAACTGGTCGACGATCTCGTCCTCGAATTCGCGGCCACCCTGATAGGGCGGAAACTCCAGCACCCGCCAGGTCGGGGCATCGAGCGTATCCCAGCCGGTGACAACGGCGCGCGGCCGCTCGGCCTCGTATAGCCGCAGCAGATAGTTGGCGAAACCGACGATCGCCCCGCCACCTTTGTTGCCGGCGCGCCGGATGGACTTGGGCAGCCCGTGATAGGCGCGGTGGGCGAACGAGTCGCCGTCGATGACGAGGAGCGGACGCTCCGGCATCTGGTTGTTCACGATGCTTGCCCCCGCACGCTCGGCGTATCCAAATCGAGGCAGACTAAACTACAGTATGCTGGCGCAGGGAACACTGCGACGATAGATTTCCGCCGCTCGTTGCCGAGCCGCCGCCGCGTTCAGGGGACTCGGAACTCCACATGACTGCCACGATCTTTTCCACGGTCACCGCTGCGTTCCTCGCCTCGTTCGTCGAGGTGGTCGAGGCGTTCACCATTGTTCTGGCCGTGGGCCTCACCCGCGGCTGGCGGCCGGCCTTCGTCGGCGCCGGGCTTGCCCTGCTGTTGCTCGCCGCACTGGTGCTGGTGTTCGGACCGCTGTTCGCCCTGATCCCGATCAGGGTGGTGCAGTTCGTGGTCGGCGTGCTGCTGATCCTGTTCGGCATGCGCTGGCTCAGGAAAGCCCTGCTCCGCTCCGCCGGGGTGATCGCGCTGCGTGACGAGGCCAAGGCCTTCGCGGCGGAAACCGCCGAACTCGCGAGCCAGACAAGCGACCGGCGGGCGGATTATCTCGCCGGCCTCGCCGCCTTCAAGGCGGTGCTGCTCGAGGGCATCGAAGTGATCTTCATCGTCATCGCCGTCGGGCGACGCGCGGGCTCACGCTCTACGCCGGGCTCGGCGCACTCGCGGCTTTCGTCGTGGTGATGGTGATCGGCCTCGCCGTGCACCGGCCGCTGTCCCGCGTGCCCGAGAACACGCTGAAATTCGTCGTCGGCCTGATGCTGACCAGCTTCGGCATATTCTGGACCGGGGAGGGGCTGGGCGCCGAATGGCCCGGCGCCGACCTGTCGCTGCTGGGGATTTTCGCCGTCATGGCGCTCGCCTCTTGGGCGATCCTGCAAGCGGCGCGGCGGGGCCGCGCCACGGCTTCCCAGGGAGCTGCGGAATGAGATTCCTGCGCACCGCCGCCACCGAACTCATCGGCATGTTCATCGACGACGGCAACCTTGCACTCCTCTCGGTGGTGCTGATCGCTCTTGTCACGATGGCGGTGCTGCTGCTCGGCCTGCCGGCGCTATGGGGCGGCGGCGTGCTGCTGGCGGGCTCCATTGCCATCCTGGCGTCGAGCGTGCTGCGCGCCGCCAGGCGCTAGTGCCTTGCGTTCTGATGGAAACCTGCAGCCCGCGCCCCCTCTCCCCTGAGGGGAGAAGGATAGGGCACCAAGGCTCAGGCAGCGGCCTTCTGCCGCGGCAGCGGATAGCCGGCGGCCTCGTAGAGCGAGCGGATCGCGTCGCCGTCGAAGCGGCGCTCGTTGACCTCGAGGAACGAGCCGATCAGCCAGGAGCCGGGGACGTCCTCCATGATGAACTGGATCGCCTCGGCGGCCGTCTTGAAGCGGCGGTACTGGTCTCGCGCCGACTTGGCGTAGCGGCGGCTGGGGTAAAGCTCGGCGGGGGCGTCGTAGTTGAAGGTGTCCATTTCGTTTCCTTTCGGGCTGATGGCCTGCCGGTGCGGCTCGGGCGCTTGCGTTCGAGCGGGTAGTCCCCGCTACGGTAGAGTTGTGCCAGCGCATCGCCGGTGAACACGCGGTCGTCGACGTGAAGCCGGGCCCCGTGCAGGCTGACGGGTGCGGCTTCCTCGAAGGCAAAGCGCAATGCATGTGCCGCGACCCGGAAGGCTCTGGGGCCCTGGGCCGTGGCAGTATCCCAGTCGCGTCCGAGATAAAGCTCGGCGCGCGCCCGGTAGTTCAGATTTGTCATTTGATCTCTATCGACCCGGCTTGGTGGCGCGGGTTTCTTGTTGGACGCCTCGACCGAAGAC
>NZ_JAQGJL010000291.1 GCF_028290645.1 Devosia sp.
GAACGCCGCCTCGCGCCGCTTGCCGTCCATGACGAAGTAGATCACCACCGCCGCCACCAGCAGGCCCAGCACCGAGAAGCTGCCGAGCCCCGTAATGTCGCGCACCGCTTCCTGCACCCACACCGGGCCCAGCGGATCGGCCGGATTGCCCGGCTCGCGGAACATCGCGATCACGGCGTCATCGAAGGTCAGCGTGTTGCCTTCGATCACCTCGTCGGCGATCAGCCCGAAGCCGCCGAGCAGCACGGCGATGGCGACGACTGTGATGATCAGGCCCTGGCTGAGGCCGCGACGTTCTGAACGTTCCATGGTGTGACTGATGTCACGGGAGCGGGGCGCAGTCACCTCGTACCGGTCAATTTTTACAGCGTTGTATAGTTTCGGACAGCGGCAGTTGAACTGGCCGCACCATCCTCCGGGCCGCTGCCGCTGGGCAGTTCGTACCTGGAGTGAACAATGAAGCCCTTGCTGATCGGGATTGCCGTCTGCGTGCTGAGCCTGCCGGTCACCGGCGCCGTCGCTATCGTCAGTCCCGCCTTTGCCGCAGCCGCCGTCAGCGAACTGGGGGACCTCTCCAGCCTCAGGACGATCGCAGCCGATACGCTCGACCTCGCCAACAAGCCGGACCTCGCCGCGGCGCAAGCCCGCATCACCGATTTCGAGACCGCGTGGGACGCCGCCGCTGCGGACCTCCGCGCGAGGAACGCCGACAAGTGGACCGCCATCGACGCCGCGGCCGACGATGCCATCGGCTCCTTGCGCGCTGCCACGCCCGACAGGGACGCTGTCGTCAGGTCCGTCACAGCGCTTCTTGCCCAGCTCGACAATCCCGGCGCCGGCGTCTCGGTCACCGATCTCAACGGCCGCCCCGTCCCCTGCGAAGATCTGTTGAAGCAGCTGCGCGCCGCCGAGGCCGCCCACGCCCCCGTTGATCCCGCTAAGGCAAAGGTCGCCGAGCTCGAGAACAAGGGCATCGAGCGCTGCAACGCCGACGACGACAAGCGCGCCGACGGCTTCTTCGCCGATGCCATCAAACTGATAGGTGCATGATGCAACTCACTGTCGCAGACGAGGCCGCCGGCCTGGCCGGTCCGGACAACCGGAGCGTCGGAGCGCCGAACCGAGTGCCGCGGGTCACCGCGGAGTTCTGGCTCATCAAGCTCATGGCGGTCACCGTCGGCGAGACCGCCGCGGATTTCCTCGCGGTCAATCTGGGTCTCGGCCTGGAGCTGACGACGTGGATCATGACCGCGGTGTTGCTCGTCGCCCTCGCCCTGCAGTTCGCGCAGCGCCGCTACGTGGCAGCGACCTACTGGCTCGCCGTGGTCTTGATCAGCGTCGTCGGCACCCTCATCACCGACAATCTCGTCGACACCTTCGGCGTGCCGCTCGAGGTCACGACGATCGCCTGCGTCCTGCTCCTCGCGGCGACATTCGCGATCTGGTACGCCAGCGAGCGCACCCTCTCCATTCACACGGTCGTCACCACCCGCCGCGAGATTTTCTACTGGCTGGCCGTGCTCTTCACCTTCGCGCTCGGCACCGCCGCGGGCGACCTCGTCGCCGAGCAGATGCAGGTCGGCTACCTGGTGACGGGCATCATCTTCGGCGGGGTCATCGCGGCCGTCGCCATCGCCTACTTCGTGCTCAAGATCGACGGAATCCTCGCCTTCTGGCTGGCCTACATCTTCACCCGGCCACTGGGCGCGTCCTTCGGCGATCTTCTGTCACAGCCCGTCGAATATGGCGGGCTGGGCCTCGGAACGATCATCACCAGCCTGATCTTTCTGGGGATCATCGCCGGGCTCGTTATATACCTGACGATGACCAGGCGCGACGCGGAGACCGTTATGGAGTCCTCCGCTGCCCTCTAGTCGTGCTAAGCGGTGATGCCTGATGGCGGGCAGCCACCCCCGCCATCAGGCCCGCTTCCTGGAAAGGGCATCGCTCTTGCGGATCCTCGTCGTTGAAGACGACAAGCGCACCTCCGACTACGTCAGCCGCGGCTTCGCCGAGGCCGGCCATGTCGCCGACGTGCTTTCGGACGGGCGCGATGCCCTGTCGCACGGCACGCGCGAAAACTACGACGTGATGGTCATCGATCGCATGCTGCCCGGCCTCGACGGCCTGTCGCTGGTCAAGGCCCTGCGCGCTTCCGGTACCACGACCCCGGTGCTCTTCCTCACCGCCATCGGCGGCGTCGACGACCGGGTGGAGGGCCTCGAGGCTGGCGGCGACGACTATCTGGTCAAGCCCTTCGCCTTCTCCGAACTGATGGCCCGGCTCAACGCGCTCGCCCGCCGCCCTCCGGCCCAGGTCGAAAAGCCGAGGTTGATGGTCGCCGATCTTGAGCTCGATCTCGTCCGTCATACCTGCCGCCGCGGCTCGGTGCCGATCGAGCTGTTGCCCAAGGAATTCGCCCTGCTCGCCTACCTGATGCAGAACGAGGGGCGCATCGTCACCCGCACCATGTTGCTCGAGCGCATCTGGGATATCCATTTCGACCCGCAGACCAGCGTCGTCGAAACCCATATCAGCCGGCTCCGCGCCAAGGTCGATCGGCCGTTCGACGAACCGCTGATCCACACCATCCGCAACACCGGCTACAGCCTGCATGCTTAGGGCGCTGGCGCGGAGCACGCCGTTCCGGCTCACCGTACTGCTCGGCTGCGCGTTCCTCGCCGCGCTCGTCATCGCTGGCGGCCTCGCCCTCTACCTCGTGCAGCGCGACCTCGACCGGCGGACGGACCAAGCGATCGCCAGTACCTTTGCGGTCATCGCCCAGTCCTACGGCGAGAACGACGTTACCGACATGGCCGATACCGTGACCAGTCACGCCAACGCCTCGCCGGATGAGTCGCAGCTCTTTCTCCTACGCGATCCGGGCGGGGCCGTGCTGGCGGGCAATGTTCAGCAGGCCGACGTCGCGCCGGGCTGGTCCAATGCCGAATCACAAGCCTTCGGCCTGCCGGCGGGCGGCAACCGCTACCGCGCCTATCTCGGTCAGGTCGGTGGCTACTCCCTGCTCGTCGCCACCAGCTTTGCCGAGAGCCGGGCCATCGCCGGGCTCGTCATGACCAGCCTCGCCTGGGCCGGCGTGCTGTTCGGAGCGCTGCTGCTCGCCCTCGGCCTCTTCGTCGCCGTCCGGGCGCAGCGCCGGCTCGACACTATCGCCACCACCATGCAGCAGGTCGGGCACGGCAACCTCGATGCACGAATTCCGGTGGGGGACCGCCGCGACGACATCGGCGACCTGTCCCGGCAGGTCAACGCCGCCCTCGACCGCCTGACGGCGCTCGTCGAGGGCATGCGGCAGGTCAGCGTCGACATCGCCCACGACCTGAAGACCCCCCTCAACCGCCTGTCCATCACCGTCGAAAACGCCATCGCCAGCGATGAAAGCGGCGAACCCGTCGGCCAGTTGCTGCTGCAGGCCGAGGAGGAAAGCCGCCAGATCAACCGCACCTTCGACGCCCTGCTCCGCATCGCCCAGCTCGAATCCGGCGCCCGCCGCGCCCGCTTCGTGGCGCTGCAGCTGGCGCCGATCCTTCGCACCATCGAGGAACTCTATGCCGAGGTGGCCGAAGAGGCCGGCCAGCGCCTGACGCTCGGCATCGCCAACGATCTGCCGGTCATCAGCGGCGATCGCGAACTCCTCGTGCAACTGATTGCCAATCTGGTCGAGAACGCCATCCGGCACTGCCCCTCCGGCGCCGAAATCACCATCGAGGCGCGGCGCGACGGCAGGGATCTGCTGTTGAGCGTCGCGGACACCGGCCCCGGAATCCCGCCCGAGGAGCGCGATCGCGTGTTCCAGCGCCTCTATCGTCTGGAAAAGAGCCGCACGACGCCCGGCTCCGGGCTGGGCCTGAGCCTCGTCAAGGCCATCGCGGACCTCCACGGCGCACCCATCGTGCTCGAGGACAACGCTCCCGGTCTCCGCGTGACCCTCAGGTTTCCGCCCCGGAATTGAGAACGGGCCGGATCGCGTGATCCGGCCCGGCCAGGCTTACTTCTCGCCGGCGGCCTCGGCGCCGCCGTTGTCGTCGTTCTCGTTCTCGGTCTCGCTCGCCGACTCGTCGCCATTGTCGTCGGCGGTCGCCGTCACCACGCCGGTCTTGGCGTCGACGGAGAAGTTGGCTTCCGTGCCGTCGGGCTGCAGCACCGTGACATGGTAGACGGGCATGCCGCCCTCATCCACGAGGGTGAGCTCGACGACTTTGCCGGCCCCTTCCTTTTCTGCCGACGCCACCGCATCTGCGGCAGAGACGGTTGCCGCGGCAAGGCTGGCGACTTCGGTGCTATCATCCGAGGAGGCGGCAAAGGCCACTCCGCTGCCGAGCCCGAGAGCGAGCACCGCTGCGACAAGTACGTGTTTGGTATGCATGTTGGTCTCCAGGTTTGAGTGGGTCTCCTGCCCACCGCCCCGTCGTCCTAGGACCCCCGATTGTCCCCTGCCTGTCCCGAGCCTTACAATTCCGTAAGCCCGGCAAGGGCCATCGCCCCGGATGCTGCGATCGTCACCTGGCCGACTGGTTACGCTTACGAATAGTTAAACGGCGACTTTAGTCGCCATCAAAATACCAACTTTTGAGCAAACATCGGGCGCGTTCGAATGAAAATGCGGCAGTGTCGTGACTTTGCGGCAACAAACTGGGCCAAATACGGCTGCATCGCCCCAGATGTGGTTGCACAACGACTGAACCCGCGTACCCTGAGGCTCTAGGACATCGCAGGAGAATCGAATGCGGACCACACTACTTGCTGTTTCTGCCGTTGCACTTCTGGCGGGCATTGCGCCGGCCGTTGCGGCGGACCTCGTTGCCTATGAGCCCGGGGTGGTGTCGGCACCCGCTCCGGCCGGATTCGACGGTTTTTATGCCGGCGTGTCGCTTGGTGGGGCTTCCATTGGCGGCGACATCTTCGACAACAACTATTCGAACAACGAAGGCTGGAACCCCGCTGAGACTGCCGCTGGCTTCCTTCTCGGTGGGCAGATCGGCTATAACTTTGCTGTCACCGACAGTTTCATTTTTGGCCTCGAGGCCAGCGCGTACGCCGTGTTCGCTGAAGACACGATTTGTAGCCTCGACGAGGGCTGCGGCGACTATCAGAGCGGCGACAATCCGTCGGTAGCCTTCAATCTCAACGGTCTCGGTGCGATCAATGCGAAGATCGGGTTCACAGCACTCGACAACTTCATGATCTACGCTTTGGCCGGCCCCGCCATCGCAAGCGCCACCACCCACCACTGGGACTCCAACGAATACGACGGCCAGAATAGGCTGTTTGCCGGCTGGGACGTGGGCATCGGCGCGGAAATGATGGTGTCCGACAATATGTCGCTCGGTCTCGAAGCCCGCTACTATGACTTTAGCAACAGCGACACCTGGTTCGATGCCTCCGATGAGGAATTCGGGGCGTCGCCCACCGTCTGGACAGTGGCGGCCACGGCCAACGTTCACTTCTAGGAACCCGTGGGCTCCAGGAAGTCAGGGGGCGCCCGAGGCGCCCCCTGAATCATTCTGCGTAGCCGAAATGCTCGACCCAGCGATCAAGCACCTTGGTCTCGGGGCGCCCGAACAGGAACGCGTAGGCGGCACGAGTTGACTGCACGCCTACGGACAGACCCCCACGTACCTTCTGATAGCTGGGCGTGCGCGTCGGGCGAGCCGCCGCCAATTCGGGAAAGCGCATGATTTCCTCGTCCCATTGCGCCCCGACAAAGCCCAGCACGCCTTTTACGGTTGGAACGAAGTCTTCCACCAACTGCTCATACCGCACATAGTGGACACGCTCGGAATTTCCCAGCTGGAATACCGAGAACCAGCGACTCATCACGAAGTCGTAGAGACGACAGGCGTCCTCGATCGAGCGGAAATTCTCCATCGCTGCGTTCGGCTTGAACAGCTGCTTGAAGCAGCTGAGGATCACGTCATGCGGGTGCCGGATGGAAAAAATATAGCGCCGCTCCGGAAACAGTTGCTCGAGCAATTGCACCTCGGCCGTGTGGAGCGGCATCTTGTCGACGAAGAACTGCGCCGCAGTCTTCAGGCCGTGCCGGTTGATCTCACGATAGTATCGCTGCCGCGCGATCATGCCATCCTCGGGCTTTACCGTTCCATCCTTGCCCGCGTGGATTTCCAGATAGTTGATCGCGCTGGCCAGAGCCGGTACCTCCTCCATCGTTTCGATCAAGGGGTGCGCCGCCAGGGCGTTTTCAAGCAACGTGGTGCCAGACCTGGGAAATCCCAGCATGACAAGATGATTGGCCGCTCGTTCGTCGGATGGGAGCGGTTCCAGCTTGAACAGCGAGTGGCGCAATATGGCCCGCGGATAGGCCTTGGGGTCGATGTCCTTCGATCCAGTGGACGCATTCTGGCGCTGATAGGTCGTGTAGGCTTGCCGATGGTCGCCCATGCGCTCGAAGGCCTCGGCTTTCGCTCGGAGCGATACGACGACCATCCGGGGATCGAGCCCGTTCATCGGCACCGCCTGCAGCAGTTTCTGGGCTTCCTTGGCGCGCCCGTCCTTAACCAGGAGGAAGCTGGTGAAGATCGCGACCTCTGCAGGGTAGACGTCAGCCTGGCGAAACGCCCTGCAGACCGCAGCAAGCAGCTCCGGCTGATTGGCGTTCAGCAACGTATTGAGAATTGTATAGGGCCCCCTCGACTCGCCCGGCTGGACCAGGATGCAGCGGACCATCCACGGCAACGCCCGCTGCCAACCACCCAGCTGCTCCGCGTCGCTTCGCGCGTTGTTGAGGTGTTCCAGCGCACCCTCGGCGAAGAACAAGTCCAGGTCGATTTCGAATAGCTCGTCGTTCGCAAGCGCCAGTGTGGCCCTGATCCTGCGCTCCCTGAGGACCCCGACATCCGGCGCCGGCTTTGCGAGGCAAGCCTCAACGAGGTCGTACTCGAAGATGCTCATGAAATACTCGCAGGCCCGGGACCATACGGCGCCGAACTGCGCCAGATCCACTGCGGTCGGCCACTCGGCTGGGCGGAGGGCCTTCAGTTCAATCAGGGCAGCAAGGGCGGCTACGCGTAGCACCTGGTCAGACGAGTTCAACAATGTCCGATAGTACGCCGGCAGCCCCTGCTTGCAGATCGCCAGCGCAGACAGACTCTCGATCACGCGCAGCGGATCAGTGCCGATGCCAGGGTGGGCGTTCATGGAGATCTCTCCGGCCAAATAAACATTGAGTACAAGTACCCTATCGTCACCGGGCATTGCTAGGCGTAGTATCCGCGTTACACGCGCTGCCCTCCAGGTGCGCGTGAGCAGCCCGGGAAGTAGAGCGTTCCAACTCAATGCTTCCCAGGCAATCACATCGCCCACATTTCGTTGGCTATTGCAGCTGCGGCCGTTTCAGGAAGCTGCTGCGATCCGCCGACTTGAGGCGGAGCCAGGTATCCCGGCCGTCGCGCACGATCCGCATCGGCAGTTCCGCTCCGACCGGCCCGCTGCTCCACACCTTGCGGTAGAAGTCGGCGAGGCCCTCGACCTCGCTGTCGCGGACATCCGAGATGATGTCGCCCTGGCGCAGCCCCGCCTTGGCGGCCGGACCGCCCTCGGCAACGCTCATCACCACGACATCGCCGTCGCTTTCGGCGGAGAACACCCCAAGCCACGGCCGCGGCGGGCGGTTGGCCTGGCCGCGCGTCAACAGGTCATCGAGAATTGGCGGCAACAGGTCGATCGGCACGATCATGTTGATGTCTGCCGCCTCGCCGCTGCGCACCATTTGCAGCCGCAGCGAGCCGATGCCCAGCAGCTTGCCCTCGGGGTGGATGAGGGCGGCGCCGCCCCACGAAGGATGCGCGGGCGCCGTGAAGATCGCTTCGTCCAGCAGATATTCCCAGTAGCCCGCGAATTCCTGCTTGGCGACGATGCTCGCCCGGATGGACCGCCCGGTCGCGTCCGCGAACACCACCGGATCGCCGATGGCGGCCTTGCTCGACTCGCCCAGTTCCAGCGCCGGGAGGTCCAGCTGGCCCAGTGCCTGCACCAGCCCGAAGCCGGTTTCCTGGTCATAGGCCAGCGCATGCGCCGGGACGACCCGGCCGTCATGGGTAGTGAGCCAGACCTCATCGGCCTCGGTGATCAGATAGCCGATCGTCAGCACCAGCCCGCTTTCCCGAATGACCACCCCGCTCCCCTCCCGCAGGGTCCCCAGGCCCGAAGCGGTGAAGGCGTCCTCGGGAATTGACGAGCGAACGGCAACGATTGACCGCAGAGAAGGATCGATAATCATGCTCTTGTCCTGATAAAGCGCGCCACTCGGGTCTGGAAGTCCCTATGATCAGCCAGACTATGCGGGGCCTTCACAAAAAGTAGGAGGCGGGAGGACCAGCCGCAAGCCCTGCGACCTTTGGAACGACGCTCTCTATATTGGAGGATGCGGAATGAAGATCAGTCGTGCAGGTTCCCAGCCCTCGCAAAGGGGGCCGGCAGAGTGGTTTACCGGCACCGTTCGGATAGATCCCCTGTTTGCGGCCGAGCCCCCCGCTCTTGCGGTCGGCAATGCGGTCACTTTCGAGCCAGGCGCCCGGACCGCCTGGCACACTCATCCCCTGGGCCAAGTGCTCGTGGTCACCGCTGGCTATGGCCGGGCGCAGCGTTGGGGCGGCGCCATCGAAGACATTCGGCCCGGCGACGTGGTGCGGTTCGAGCCCGGTGAAAAGCACTGGCACGGGGCCACGCCAACCACCGCACTGACCCACATCGCCATTCAGGAGGCCTTGGACGGCCAGTCCGTCGACTGGCTGGAACATGTCGCCGACGAGCAATACCTCGCGGAGAACTAAGGCCATCAGCGAGGATATCGGGGTACGATCGTCGCCCTCATAGGCCCGAACACCGGTCTCGGCCAGCTCGCGATACGCCGTCTCGGGCCCCCGCCAATCTCTCCAGGGCCGCGAACCAAACCTGGAACTGAAGGAGCATTTCAGATGCAGAAGCGCAAACTTGGAAGCACCGGCCTCGAGGTCTCAGCCATCGGCCTTGGCTGCATGGGGATCAGCCAATCCTACGGACTGCCGATGGAAACGCCGGATGCGGTCCGCCTGATCCGGGCGGCATTCGAGCGCGGGGTCACCTTGTTCGACACCGCCGAGGCCTACGGACCGTACAAGAACGAGGAGATCGTTGGCGAGGCGCTCCAGCCCATCCGCGACCAGGTGGTGATCGCCACCAAGTTCGGTTTCGACCTGGCCAAGGCGGGCAAGAGCGGAGTGGACAGCCGCCCCGAGCATATCCGGGCGGTTGCCGAAGCCTCCCTGAAGCGGCTCAGGACCGACCGCATCGATCTTTTCTATCAGCACCGCGTCGATCCGGACGTGCCCATGGAAGATGTCGCGGGCACGGTGAAGCAGCTGATCGAGGAGGGCAAGGTGAAGCATTTCGGCCTCTCCGAAGCCGGCGTCGCCAATATCCGGCGCGCCCATGCCGTCCAGCCCGTGGCCGCCTTGCAAAGCGAGTACTCACTGTGGTGGCGGGAACCGGAAGAGGCGATCCTTCCGGCGCTGGCCGAACTCGGCATCGGCTTCGTCCCTTTCAGCCCCCTGGGCCGAGGCTTCCTCACCGGCGCCATCGCCCAGAGCACGACGTTCACCAGCAACGACTTCCGCAACAAAGTCCCCCGCTTCGCGCCGGAGGCCCGGAAGGCCAACCAGGCGATGGTCGATGCGATCGGCACGATCGCCGCCGAAAAGCAGGTGACCGCTGCTCAGGTCGCCATCGCCTGGCTGTTGGCGCAAAAGCCGTGGATCGTCCCCATCCCCGGCACCACCAAGCTCCATCGCCTCGAGGAGAACATCGGAGCGGCGGGCATAGAACTGACGGCAGACGATCTGGAGAACATCGAGGACGCGGTATCGGCGATCACCGTCGAGGGCGAGCGCTACTCGCCGCAACAGCAGACACAGATCGACCGCTGAGAGGAGCGGCCCCTCGCCTGGGTGTTCATCAGGGGCTTCAAGCTGCCCGAAGCCGCCGCCAGCTAAAACGAAAGGGCGGGTCAGCGATGACCCGCCCCTTGGCGTAACGTCTCGGTCGTCGAGCTTACTTGGTGGGCGCCGCGCAGGCCGGGAAGTCGCCTTCTGGCCCCTCGCCGTCCACCAGCGTCACGTTGATCGCCGATTGCTGCTCCTTGATCAGGAGCGTGCCCGGGACCGGGTCGTCGTGGCCGCTGTCGCAGCGGACCTTGACCTCCCACGCCGCCCCGTCCGTGACAGACGTGTCCGCCGTGGCGCTGGAGATCAGGCAGACCGCCCCCGAGAATCGGATGTCCTTGGTGGTGAAGACCGTGTTGTCCCCGCCGCCGGACTGGCTGGCGCCGCCGGCATGGACCGCACATCCGTTGGGCGTCCCATAGGCCTGCTGCAGCGGCAACTCCGCTGCCGTGGCCGCGACCGTGAGGAGGACCATTCCCGCAAGCGTCGAGATCGAACGCATCTTACTTCCTCATACGTATGTGACGCAGGCACTCAGCGGTCGTCGTCGCCGACCGAGTCGCCGCCGATGCGTGAATCGAAGCCCTTCGCGATGACCAGCTTGCCGTCCGCCACGGCCAGTGCCACCTGCGGCAGCTTCCGCTTGGCGGGCCCATGGGCAACCTTGCCGTTGCTCTTGGGATCGAACCGCGAGCCATGGCAATCGCACGCGATCAGTTCCCCATCGAGACTGGTGTTCAGCGGACAACCCGAATGCGTGCAGATGAGCGTGTAGCCCAGCACCCCGTCGCCTGCCATTGCAGCCGACTCGGGCGGCAGGGCATCTGCCTCATATCTCAGCAGCAGGATGCTGTTGGTGAACTCGCCGCTCCGGACCACGCCATCGGGCGACATGGCCCAGGCTTCGGTCGGGTTGCTGTTCAGCCGGATGTCTTCGGGCGACAGGGGCGTGGTTCCCAGCGAGGAGACGAGAAAGTCTCCGGCCTGCGGGGGCATCGCATCGGCGGCGTCCTGCGCGAAGCTGGGACGAACGCCGGCGAGGCCCGCGATGCCGAGGGCAGCACCCTGGAGGATGGTTCTCCGGTTGAGGTTTGCACCGCAGCCACAAGCATGCGCTGGGAGTCGAGGCTCCTTGGGGTCGTGTGACATTGTGGTCCTTTCTGCAACCGACGGCCAGGAATATGGTCTGTTCTGCAAGGATCAGGAACGGCCGGATTTTCAAGGGAACCGGCTTGCCTGACAGCTGCGATCAGAGCGCTATGGCCCGTCTACAGGGTCGGGCCATTGCGATGCCTTATGTTCGATATTGCCACACTGGGCCGTGTGGCAAATTGACATGACCCCCCGTATCCGATTGCTTTCATCTGTCCTACAGGACCGTCTGCCTCAGCGGGGGGCGGAGCGCGCTTCAATAGAAGCAATGGAGAGGAACTAATGTTTCGAGCAAGTCTCGCAGCCTGCCTCTTGGCGGGCAGTTTGACTTTGGCAGCACCAGTATTTGCTGCTGAAGTCACCCAGGAGCGTCTGGAAAACGCTGACAAGGAAACCGGCAACTGGCTGATGGTGCATCGTACCTACGATGCGCATCGCTTCAGCCCGTTGGATGAGATCAACAAGGACAACGTCGCGAAGCTCAAGATCGCCTTCACGACGCAGTTCGATCAGGCGACCGCGGGCGGGCGTTACGCCAGTGCCCGTAACGAAGGCACGCCGCTGGTCGAAGACGGCTTCATGTACGTCCAGGCCGGCTGGAGCCGGATCTACAAGGTGGACGTGCGCGACGGCCGATTCGGCAAGATCGTGTGGAAGGTCGACCCCGAAGTCGATCGCCAGTGGATTTCGGACGCGACCTGCTGCGGCGCCGAGAACCGCGGTATCGCGTTCTGGAAGAACGACGTGATCGCCCTCACCCTCGACGGCCGCGTGATGTCCATCAACAAGGACACCGGCGAGGTCAATTGGGAAACTCAGCAGGCCGACAAGGCCCGCGCTGAGAGCTTCACCGTCGCACCGCTGGTCATCGGCGATGTGGCGATCTACGGACCGGCCGGCGGCGAATACGGTATCCGCGGCTGGCTCGAAGGCATCGACCTCAACACCGGAAAGTCCAAGTGGCGCACCCACCTGATCCCGGGACCGGGCGAGCCGGGCTTTGAGACCTGGGTCCGCGAGGACACCTGGAAGACTGGCGGCGCCTCGATCTGGCAGACCGGCAGCTACGACCCCGAGAGCGGCCTGACCTTCTGGGGCACCGGTAACCCGGCCCCGCAGATCGACGCCGAATATCGTCCCGGCGACAACCTCTATGCTTCCAGCCTGGTGGCCCTGAATCCGGAAACCGGCGAGATGAAGTGGCACTTCCAGTTCACTCCCAACGACCCCTATGACTACGACGAAATCGGCGAAACCCAGCTGATTAAGACCGACGACGGGACTGTCGCCTGGCGTGCTGCCCGTAACGGCTTCAGCTATGCGTTCAACTCCGGCAACGGTTCGCTGATCCACGCCACGCAGTATGTGGACGACGTGAACTGGACGACGGGCATCGATCAGAAGACCGGCCTGCCGCTCAACTACGATCCCGAAGCCGACCTGCAGAAGTATGCCGAGGGCACCGTCGGTGTCCGCGACAAGGTCCCGGGCATCTACTGCCCGACCCTAGGTGGCGGCAAGAACTGGCAGCCTGCGTCGTATAGCAGCACGTCCAAGCTGGCTTATGTCACCTCGAACGAAGGCTGCTCGGCCTACCTCCCGACGGCTGCTCCGAATCCGACGATCACCGGTGGCGACTACAACGTCGCGACGGCTCAGCAGGAATGGAACGGCCGTCTGCCGGCTCCCGAGGGCACCGTTCTGCCCAAGCCGGGCACGGGTTCGGTCGTCGCGATCAATCCGCTGACTGGTGAAGTGAAGTCTAAGGTCCATCTCCCCGCCCGCGGCAATGGTATGCTCGCAACGGCTGGTGGCCTGGTGTTCATGTCGGATCGTGCCGGCTGGATGTACGCCTATGACGACGAGACGCTCGAACTGCTCTGGTCGTTCAATGTCGGCACCTCGCTCGGCTCGCCTCCGATGAGCTACGCCGTGGACGGCAAGCAGTATATCGCTGTGCTCGCCGGTGCGGCGCCCAGCACCGCTCAGATCGAGCAGGAGCCGGCCCTGAAGTACTTCACGCCGAGCGACTCGCTCTTCGTGTTCAGCATCGACTGATAACCTGAACTTTGCGGCGGGGGGTTGCCTCCCGCCGCACCCTATTCAAGAGAGCATCCCCGGTGACCAAACAGCTGCCCGTACTGGCTTTCCTTTCTCTGGCTGCGCTTTGCAGCGCCATCACCGGCGCCCCCGGCGCCGAGTTCACCCCCGAGTTTCGCACTTTGGGGCTGGGGCAAGCCGCCGGCGATATTGTCACCGAGGGCTATGGCGCCTTTGCCTGTGGCAGCAACGGCGGACCTCCTCTCGCCAGCCTGAGCGGCTGGACCGATTTCATGAAATGCGAGCCCGAAGCCAATGGCCTGCGCGAGGTCTACGCCGAGTTCGGCCGGCAGGCCGGGCAGATGGCGGAGCTGTTTCGCGAACAATATGACGACGAGCTCTGGATCCAGAAATTCGTCGGCACCCGCATGGCGAACTTCCCCGTCGTGCTGTCCCTGCTCTTCGACGAGTCGGGGATCGTGCGGGGCTACCGCGCCGTAACCGATGCCCGCGCGCCGCTCCAGGACCGCGGAAAGGCCTACCTGTTCCGCTTCCCGATCTACGAGCGCTACGGCTCGGAAGGATGGGATTGCGTCGAGCGTGATCCG
Source organism: Devosia sp. (assembly GCF_028290645.1). Taxonomy (GTDB): domain Bacteria; phylum Pseudomonadota; class Alphaproteobacteria; order Rhizobiales; family Devosiaceae; genus Devosia_A. Next base: position 13,757 of record NZ_JAQGJL010000291.1, read on the forward strand.
GCCCCCGGCGAGACCGGCGTCGGCAAGGTCTACCTGAACGAGGTTTGCGAGAAGGACGTCGACCAGAAGCATGTGCGGGTCGAAGCTCACTTCTTCCGCAAGCCCGGCCAGACCGGCACCGATATCAACGGCATGTTCGAGCCCGGCCAGTTTGAAAGCCTGACCCGGTGGGAAGTTTTCGACCGCAGCTATACTGCGGCCACCGCAACTCCATGACCCTTCGCACGACCGCCGGCAGGTCTCGCCTTGAAGGCTTCCGTGGCATGCTCGCCGCCGCTCTCGTCGTGAGCGGCGTCGCCGGTGCGGCCCCTGCCCTCGCCGATGCGAGGCAGGACTTTCTCGACGGCACCACGAATTCCTGCACCGGCTGCAATCTCGCCGCCGCCGATCTCAGCGGACGATCGCTGGCCGGCGCCGATCTGGCCAATGCAAACCTCTCCGATGCCTACCTCTTTGGTGTCGATCTGAGCAACGCCAAGCTCGGCGGCGCCGATCTCAGCGGAGCCGACCTGACGCTGGCCAACCTCACGGGAGCTGACCTTCGGGAGGCCGTCGTCGAGTTGACCACCTTCTTCAGGGCCACCATGACCGGAGCCGATCTCGGCGAGGCGAAAGGCCAGCGGGTGGTCTTCCGCCGCGCCGTGCTTTCCAACGCCCGGCTCGATGGTGCGAAACTCCCGTGGAGCGACTTCGTGGATGGCCGGCTCGGCGGCGCCACCGCCGTCGGTGCCGACCTCACCGGAGCGCTGCTCAGGGACATCAAGATGCAGCGGGTCGACCTGACCGGCGCCGTGCTGCAACGCGCCGATCTCACGGGCGTAAATCTCCAGGGCGCCAGACTGGCCGGCGCGGACCTCTCCCACGCCGATCTCTACGGCGCCGATCTCGTCGGTGCCGATCTCACCAACGCCAATTTCTCGGCGTCGCGGCTGCTGGCTGCCAACCTCCGCGACGCGAAGATGGAAGGCACTATCTTGACCGGCGCCCTGATGCCCGACGGCAAGACCTACCAGGCGACAGCGCCCGCGCAGTAAGGCCCGTTCGCCTACCCTTGCTCCCGGTCGAGCTTCAGCGCCGCCGCCAGGTCCTCGGCTTTGACATCCAGGGCCTCCATGCCGCCACGCTCCGGCAGCATGATCGTCCGCGTCTCGAGATACGCGGTCCACGAAACGTCGAGCGTTTCGCGCCGGACATGAACCTCGAACGTCCCCGGCTCGTGCGGCCCATCG